>NZ_JBHUMI010000008.1:0-254382 GCF_042684965.1 Ornithinibacillus salinisoli | reverse complement strand
ACCACGCCACAGTGGTAAATATCATAGGTGATTCTTACAGAATCAAAGATCATTTAGATAAAGAAAATGATTAAAATTGTACATTCTTAAACAGTCAAAACTGTACATAATTAACTTGACATTTATAATAACTATATGATAGCCGTTTTGGGCACTTTCCTTTCATTATGGTTTGTTAAGTATATTTTTAAAGAATATTCGAATGAACAAATTAGAAGCTTAATGTTGATTTCATTAATAAATATCATTACTTTCATTGTTAGTTCTTGGGTTATAGTACATCTATTTTTGAATAACAATTTAGATATGATTGACATTTTCCCAGCAAAAGAGCGTTATAATCTAAAAGGTTATAACCCTGAATTTTTTAAATTTTTTTTATTTGGTGTTTATCTTTACATAATTCAAGTGGTTACAAGTGTCGTTATAATACAGAACAAAAATAAAAAATAAAAATTAATATTAAACCAAACGGGTTTGTCCAAAGTAAGTAGATACGCTTTTTTCTATGGAGGAGTAAGTTATCTTGTTGTTTTCCGATATTTAATATCAATTATCTGTTCTGTTTCATTATTGAATTTAATATCAACAAATACACCGAATTCTCCACTATCCTTTTTTAGCCAAAGTTTAAATTTTTCTATTGAGTATTCTGTTCCCTTTTCCCTACCGATGTGAAGATAATCAATAATTTCAGCTTGGGGATACTGTTCTTTTGTCTTTTTCATAGCTATCTGTCCCCACTTTGCATAGGGAGGGGTTTCTTTTTCAGCTATTATAATTTTGTTAATGTCGAGGATAGAAGAGTTTCCGAACAATAATATTCCGAAAACTAAGAGAATGGATATAAGTAATTTCATACATTTTAAACCTTCTTTTTTTACAATAGTCTTTTCATGCTAAGTAAAATTATTCAAGTATTCTTCTTCAACTATTGTCCGCAAACGGTGGCTCAAAACTCCGCACAACTGGCTCAATCTGTCCGCAATACTCATAAATTCCCACAATTTTAGTTATACTTTAGCACGGTATTTCCGATTAATGTAAAAAGTATTTGACATTTCCAAAGCTAATGCTACAATAATAAATGTCAAATACTTTTTACATATTTATCAGGGAGGAAACAAAAAATGGATTGGGTTAAAATTGTGTATTCAGTTATATTGTTAGTTTGCGGAATTTTGATTCTTGTTGCGGCAAGTTCTCGAAAGGGTGATGAAAGAAGGGAATTTATCAAAGCGAAAGCTCAATCATATTCATTTATCGTAGTTATAGGTGTGCTTATTTTAGAAGTTGCACAATCAATTTATCTAACTTTTCAAGAGAATGCTTCATATAATGGTTTTGGAATTTCGCCAATAATGTTTCTGACGGTGATTTTAATTATATACCTGGTAACATTACTAATTTACAGAAAAAAATATGGTGATTAAATGAAAAATCACATTAAGAAATTAAGAAAATCAGCTAAATTATCGCAAGAAGAACTAGCTAAGTACTGTAAGGTATCCAGGCAAACAATAAATGCAATTGAAAATGATAAATACGACCCTACTTTACAATTAGCGTTTGATATAGCCTCTGTATTGGATACCACAGTTGATGAGCTTTTCATCAGTGGTTCTATTAAAGAGTGATACATTGACCTCATATCGAGGTCTTTTTTATGCACTCTTCAACATTTGAACAGTCCTATGACACGATGAAATAAGCATTCGCTCTACTCGTTTATCAAATGCTAAATTCTTCCCTAATTCAAGTCAACGAACCCAAGGTATTCCTACCCCTTGGAAACGCTCTAACCATTTTTTAATTCTGTTGCGATTTTCTCCTAAATTCGTTTTTGCACTCCAAAACAGAACTACTTAGGAAATTTTCCAAGCCTTTTTGTTATAACTCAAATTCCCATTCCTCTTTTAGCATAAGATATAAAACAAGTAACATATTTTCTAATTCCTCTTCCGTTTGATTACCAACCGCTAACCCCACTTTTGGTAAAAGAATGGAAGCCACCTCTGTTGTTAGCTCTCTTTTTGGATAATCTCTTAAATCTAAAATCTTTTGACTATATGTTTTTAATAGATTCCACTCTTTTTCTCCAAGGTTATGTACTGCCCAACCCTCTATTTTAAAGCTATCTACGGTAAGTCCTCTTCGCTCAATCACTTTTTCAATTTTGCTTTTCCTTTGCTTTTTTGCCTTTCGTTCATGAACAACAATCGTACCTGCAGCCATATCTCCTAACCTTTTATGCTTGGAATGAAAGAAAATTAATACAATCCCTAAGAAATAACTGGTTGGCAACATATCAATAATCCGTAATAGATTTCGAATAATTGCAGATAATAGTGTAAGGCTATGTCCATTCTCTTGAATCACTCGAATTCCAATCATGTTTTTTCCGATTGTTTTTCCGCCAAAAAAATACTCGCTTACAAAAAAATACCCCCAATTCACTACGAACAGTCCAATAATGGTAATCGCAACAAGCCAGCCTGACTCCATTACATAGAACATTTCTGAGCTTGTTATAAAAATAGCGAGTAATATTGCTACTATATTTAGCACCGTTAAAATAAATTGATCGACAATCATTGCTGTCGCCCTTGAACCAAGACCAGCAAGCTTAAATTGTAAGGAAACGTATTCTGGTGTTTTAATATCAACCTGCTCTTGTATCATCTTCATCCCTCTATCCCCCACATTTGTTTACATTATATTCGTTTTTTTCGATCGAGCAATATTTTCCCACAAATGATGTAACCAATTAAGCCAACTACTGTTAAGAATGCAACTAGGTATTTCACTTCCAATGATAAGGATGATGGTGTAATAAACCCTTCAATAATACCCGCAATAATAAATAATGGAATTGTTCCTAGGAATAGTTGTACAGATCGTTTGGACTGTCTCTTTAATTGAAATCCCCGCGAATAAGGACCTGGGACAAATAATTTATATCCCATTAACAACCCCGCCCCTCCAGCAATAAAGATCGCTGTTAATTCAATCATACCGTGCGGAACAATGTATGCCCAAAATTCATAAGACATACCAGAATGCCAAAAAACCGCTGCTAGTGCCCCAACCAATATGCCGTTATAAATTAATAAATATATCGTTAATAATCCAAATGTAATCCCACTTGCAAAGGCAAGTATAGCGACTTGAATGTTATTGGTCATAATTTCTGCTGACATGAGTGATGAATCAATCGCATCATGCCCTTCTCCTAATCTTTCTGGGTCCACGCTATGTGCCATCTCACTAGGAATGATCGAATAAAGATGCAGCGGATCATCTACAACAGATAGAAAACTTGCTAATCCACCCACAGTAAATAAAATCATTGCAAGGACAATAAATCTCCATTGCTCTAAAAACAAACCAATAAATTTCGTACTAAAAAAATACCGAACCTGCTGAAAACTAGATAACTGATCTTTGTACAATATATTATGAGATGTTGATACCAACTCATTTAAATATGCTGTCACATCTTCATTCGGAAAATAGGTTTGGCAAAAGGACAGGTGCTGAGCGGTCTTTTGGTACAAACGATTAAATTCTTCAACATCACTTCCAGTCACTTTTCTCCCTTTCTTATGAAAAAGGGTAATATAGCCTTCTAGCTGTTTCCATTCCTCTCGATGCTGCTTGACAAATTGTTTCATATTCACGTAGACACCTACTTTATCCCGCATGAAAGAACCTCCTACAGATTGAAGTCCCATTTTTTTTAGGTCTTTCACAGTAAACCTTGATTCATGATATGAATATATCGCGATACCGCTTCGGTAGCTAATCCTTCTTCTTTTGCTTCAATCATCAGCAGTCCTTGAGCCTCCCATTTGGCTTTCTCCCGTTTTTTAACGAGTAGTTGCTGCTGTGCTATACTCTTTAACATTGTTAGTTGTACGTTTCCTGGATATAATTCCGATGTGGCTAATAATGTTTCATCTTCTATTCCAATCATATAAAATAAATGCTTCTGTCTGATACGTTTTAAATAAAGCAGTGTACTTTCTTCATGTAAAAAAGTGTGCACATCACTGAATAATAAAATTAAACTCCGCTTCTTCTGAACCGTTTGTAAGTAGTTCATAACTGCCGAATAATTCGATTCACTAGGATCAACTTCTAGGTGATATATCGCCTGGAGAATTTTTTGCAATTGATCCATTCCTTTTGCTGGTGGCACAAACACTTTAATATCCTTGGAAAAGGCTAGCACACTAACATATTCACCGTTTTTAAGAGCAGCTGCAGCAACAGTAAGGGAAGCCTCCAACGCTCTTTCTAAGCGATTACCATTTTTCAATTCTGCTCCCATCATTCTGCCACAATCAACTAAAATAGTAATATATTTACCATGCTCTGGTTCATATTCATTGGTCATGACCTCTTGCAGTTTCGCAGTTTGACGCCAATTGATTTTACGGGGATCATCACCAACTACATAGTTTCGAATTCTAGTGAACTCCCCTGATCCGCTCTTTTGTCTACGGATTTTAGTTCCTTCATACATGAGAAACTTTTGGGCATTTTCTAAGTATTTTTTTGTATCGGTTAAGTCCGGTATTACTTTTACTTCATCATGCTGTTCAACAGCCATCTGCTTCTCCCATAACCCTAGCAAACTAGTATATCTAACATATATTCGAGTCAATCCATATTTCCCTCTGACAGGAGCATTAGTTTCATAAGTTATTTGGCCAGACTCCCCTTTACCTACCTTCCCGAGAATTGGAAATGGGTCATAAAATGATTGTGGCAGCCCGTCCATAAGGCGAAACTCACAAGGATAGGAAGAATTGTTTTCTAGTTGGATAGAAACGGTATAGGACTGTCCTCGTTCTATTTCTTTTGGAAAATCTCGAATAACGTTTAGCTGCTTTCTTTGTGGTGAAAACAACAAATCTAGGAAGGATGCAATTATCAAAAAAATATTTAAAACAATGATAATTGCCCATGATAAACCAGCAAAGGATAGCGATACAATACCTATTGAACAAACGAGATATAACGCTATAAACCTTTTCGTTGGCAATATTCCTCTATCTCGGAACAGGAACCGCTCCCACAAGCTCTTCAATGATTTGGTCAAGGCTTACACCCTCCAATTCCATATGCGGAGATATTTGAATACGGTGTCGCAACGCCGGTTTTGCAACCATTTTAATATCATCCGGAGTTACATAGTCTCTCTCAGCTAAATAAGCCCACGCTTGGGCAGCCTTACCAATCGAAATAGCCGCTCTCGTACTGGCTCCAAATCGAATGGCTTCCGTTTCCCTTGTTCTTCTAACTATTTGCATGATATAAGCTAAAACATCCTCACTTACTGTGATATGTTCAATCTCTTTTCGAATCATAAGGAAGGTTTCCATATCTAGTACCGTTTCAACCTCTTGATCCGTATACATTTTCGCCAACACGTTTTTTAATACCTTTGTTTCTTCTTCTAAACTAGGAAAATCAATTCGTAATTTAAACAGGAAACGATCTTGTTGTGCTTCTGGAAGCGGATACGTTCCTTCAAATTCAATAGGGTTTTGCGTGGCAACTACGAAAAACACTTCTGGTAATTCGTACGTTTTTCCTTGTATTGTCACCTGTTTTTCCTCCATTGCTTCCAATAAGGCAGCTTGCGTTTTCGCAGGTGTACGATTGATTTCATCTGCCAGCAATATATTTGAAAAGATGGGTCCTTTTAATGTTTGAAATGAATTATCCTTTAAGTTGAATATTGTACTACCAGTAATATCACTAGGTAGCAAGTCTGGCGTAAATTGAATACGATTAAATTTACCGCCTAATAAATTGGATAATGTACATACCATTTGTGTTTTCCCTGTACCTGGTACACCTTCAATTAATACATGTCCACCTGCTAAAACGGCTGAAAGTACTAATCGCAAATTGTTCTTTTGACCTAATATTCGTGCCTCATATGTTTGTAATAAGGATGCAAGTTGACTATTCACCCTTTTTCCACCTCTTTCCGTAGCTTATCAATTTTTTTCGACCACCCTACGTATTCTTGTTTATTTATTGATCTTTTTTGAATTAGATCCCTTATCCCATTGACGAACGTGTGAATTTCTTCCTCCGTCATATTTGTCCTTTTTCTAATAAGTTGGTCGGTACGATCCGCCCATGCTTTACGATATGGAATTCCCCAGCGTTCCTGCATAAGTAATTTCACGTAATCTACTTGAATCATAAGGGAATCATGATGCCTGCGTCCACGTTGATACCACGCGGAAAGAGCTTTAAGACGCTCATCGCTAAACCGAACTGTTTCCTCCCGCGGTATTCGAATCGGACCAAATCGCTTACCTTGATGCCACAGCCAAAGGACGGTTAAAAGGATACTTTGTACTACTCCAACTAACAGCCATTTCGGATATAAGGTTAAAAGAGTAGGAGATTGCCCTGCCCTATGAAGATATTCATCAACTAAAAGCGTATCCCAACTTTCCCCATATAACAGTGAGAATACGATTTCTACATGATCCTTTTCAAGAATAAATTCATTTGTAACCCAATCCGGCGAACTACCTACTATTAAACTACCTTCGCCAAAAGACCGTTTTAATGCCATTACACCTGCATCATCAGATAATAATACGTCATCATCTCTATCACTTTTAAGACGTACAGGAGAATACGTGTTAGAGATATATTCCTCACCTTGTTCATCTGTGATGGTGACCGATTCTTCCGGATCTATCGCAATTGGCTCCGTCTTCAGCCCGAACATTCCATCGGGATTATTCTTTAATAATAAGATCGTATTTCCCGCATTCATAAATTCTATGTATACATTCATTTCTTCTTGCTTTGGAATGAAAAATGGCTCTATCATGAGAAGGATTTGTTGCTTATTTTCCTTTGATAATAAATGTGGTTCATGTCTCCATGTAACGACAGAACTCGTTTCATTTTGCAAATAGGTGTATAAAGCTTTACTTCCTGTTGGTGATGGCGAGTCGGAAACATAGCTAGGAAACTCTTGAGGTTGCTTAGAACTTATAAAATAACTAATCATAATAAATATACATACCAAAATGAGTAGTAACAGCCATACTCTTTTGCTAGATGATGATTTTTGCAACAGCTTCTATCCCTCCTTCATGCTAGTCCCCAACTTTGCTTCCTCCGAACTTCTATTCAGCCATGTTAATGCCTCTTTCCGGTACTCTGTATACTCATGACCTTTAATTGTACGCTCCCCATATACAACTTCATCAAACATGTTAGCTAGCTTATAAAATGCCTTTGCACGGGTTGGGTCAGTCTGCTGTAATTCATCATAATATTCCCAATTCGTTTTCCATACTCTAGCAATTAACCAATTATTTTCATGAAAATGAAGTAGTAGAGCTAAAAATATATGGCGGGTAGCTGCAGCATAATTATCCGCTTTTTCTTGCTTATCCGCTTCCAGTAAATGTTTCGTTACAGACCATTCCAATTCATTCATAGATTGCAATGGACGGTGGTTTTGAAATGCCCGCTTTCTTTTCATTGATCGAAGGAAGAGAATACTACCTACTGCCGTGAGTAAGATTACTGTCCCTATAATAATAATCAATACCAATTCAGCGAAACCATTAGATGGATTGAGGGAGGAGAACCAGTTAGATAATAGTTCTCTAAACCATTCAATTAGTTTATCCCACCATATTTCTATGAAACTTCGATTATCTTCATAATATATCTGATACTCCCGATCGTGTAAGATATCTTGTAAATCATCTCTTGCCTTGTCTTTATTCTCCATCCACCATCACCTAACTTAGCAAGTTATATATTGCTACTGCTTGAATATTCATCAATCATCTCTTTAAGATCGTCACCATCATTCCGTACCTTTAAATCAAAATATATTACAGCATAGGCAACAGCCAAAATAATGGACGTCAATATCGCAACTAAATCTACGATGATTGTAACCAGCACACTACTTCCGAGAAAGAGTGAAAATACCCCCTCAATTGCAGCTCCGATAATTGTCGTTATGAGGATAATCACAACATATAGACCAAGTATTCGCCATAAATTTTGACGTGTTAACTGCCAGCTTCTAGAGATTCCAGGTGCATCTTCTTCAAGTACGGTTGCACATAGATAGAAGCTCCATCGTGTTAAGAAGATAGCAATTACAAGCCCTAAACCTAAGAATAATAAAACTCCCCAGGCAATACCCATAAATGGATTAATAAACGAACCGATCGTACTTGGAATTACAACAATCATAATTAGGGCAAAAACGAGAACAAACAAAATCAAGCCAAATAATAGGCTACTCCAAAATATCGGCCAAAATTTAGAAAATGCTTTCTTTATTACCATTTTTGCAGTGAATTCCACATTGTTCCTCATTAAACTGACAGCAAACAAGATAGCAGCATATGCCACTGGTGTCAGGATGAGTATTAAGAGACCGAGAAAAATATCAGATCCTGTAGTTGTGTTATTTAAGGTCTCATCGTAACCAGAAATAATTTGTTCAAACCAATTAGTTCCACTACCTACCTGTCTAAAAAAGCTAGTTCCAGAGGCTAATGATAACAACGCCTCTAATAGATATATTGGTCCTAATATAATAAGAAAAATAAGAAAAAAGTTCGAAAAATTTTTTTTACATAGACGAAAGGTTTGGTCTAATATTTCTCCAAATCCTTTTACTTTGTTAAATTGATCATCCAAAAGCGCTTCCTCCTCTTATGTTATCCATTCAAATGTATATATTTACTATTTTATCATTATTCCGATTATTTTTGTGTTGATTATTGAAAATATTAACTTATCCATTTATAAATCTCTGTCATTTTTATAATCCCTGATTATTCCCATTTTTTTCTAATTACTAAGCTTCACACTTTACCTCCTCTTTAAGTTTCTGGGTGATCTCCCACATAATCAAATTCCGTATGTACATAATATTCATCAAACGAAACACCACCATCTTCATATACATCCATTGAAAGTGTTTCAGATTCATTTATAAAAATAATTTCCCCGTCTGGAGTGGGAAGTTCCAATTCATGGGTTGTATCTCTGCGACTAGTATTAATCTCTTTGATAATATCATCAATTACCGATTGATCTGTCGTTTCAAATACTATTTCTTCCTGAACAAACACTTGCATTTCATGGAAATCGTCCTCTACTAAAGGTGAATCCGAACAAGCTGCTAGCATCAAAATAATCATAAAAACGGAAAGGAGTATCTTCATTTCTAAATCTTCCTTTCTTGTAGAGAATAAAAGTGCAGTAATGTTTTTTTATTTCATATTTCTGTTAATATTTAATGTCAGTAATAATGCTAATCCAATAGCACTAAGCCCTCCAACTAACTTTCCTACCAGTAAAGCAAAAGTCATTTCCTTCTCAATCCCAGCTACAAAACCAAGGTGACTACCTAAAACAAAAGCGCCACTCACAGCGAAGGCAATGTTAATAACTTTCCCTTTAGGATCCATTTCTTTAAGAAGGGTTAGCATAGGAATAACATGCGCAAGGGATACCAATAAACCAGTTGTTTCCGTTTTTCCAATTCCTAACAAAGACCCAAGTTTTCCTAATGGTTTCTGGAAGGTCCTTTGGATAACCATAACCATCGGAAATGCCCCCGCTAGAAATACCGCAATTGTTCCGACGATCGTGATCCCTTCATCCAATGGTGTCATGTTCGGAATAACAATGAACCCGGTAAGTGTTTCTATAATAATAGCAACTAACCCTATGATGGCAATTGCTTCAATAAGCTTTGCAAAAATGGAAAAACCAACAATCATCTTATCCGGCTTTTTCCACAATCCAACCGTTATCAAAACAGAAATTAGTATTGTTGGTAATAGATTTTTTAGTATCATCAGGATATCCAGCTTCGCTACTAGTCCTCCTGTAAAACATCCGATTGGAACGGTGATTAAACCTATTAATATGCCTTTTGCGAAGTAGCTTTGGTCTTCTTTGTTAATGATTCCAAGTGCAACTGGAATGGTAAACACAATTGTCGGTCCCATCATGGTTCCTATGAACACCCAAGCGAACACTTCTGATTCCGCACTTATGGACATTTCTTGCGCTAGCGCGTAGCCCCCCATATCTATCGCCAAAATAGTATTAGCAAAAGCCGCCGGATCTGCGCCTATGAATTTATATACAGGGGCAATCAGTGGTGTCATTAGATTTGCCATAACTGGAGCAAGTGAAATAATGCCAACCATAGCTAGAGCTAATGGCCCCATCGCTTTAAACCCATCAGCAAATCGATCTCCAAGCCCAAATCTATTACCTATTAATTTATCAAATGCTCCAAAGCACAGGAAAATCACTACAATTACGATAATGACATCATTTATTTCCATCATCAATCTCCATTCTTAGATGAATCTGTAACAAACTCACTATTCTTTAGTTTCGCTACTGAAGTATTCAAATAGTACCCTGGCTTATCATGAGCCTCTCTAATATCAATATGTATTTTAAATCGAATATACATATTTCGGTATTTATATCAATTACGAATAAGCATACATACTACTTCTTTTCGGTAGAACTACATTTTTCTAACAGTATGTTTTTATGTATCGGAGTTAAATCTAGTATTTTAAACGTTCCTTTTTCAATAGAAGCTAGTATGTTATTTGCTTCTTGCCAAGCTAAGTCATAGAGGCTATCATCAATGATCCCCTCTAATAACGCCTCTTCCAGTTCTTCTTCATCTAGCAACAGGACCTCTCCAGTCGATAACACGACAATATCTAAATACAAGTCATCCATCCACGGCACATTATTTTCTACTCCAATTTCTCGACAAATATCAATATACCACTGGACTACCTCCCCATTTTGATTAAACGTTGTTGTTATTGAATAATGTTTACCATCTGGAAAGTGCTGCAGCCAACTATAACCTGCCTCAACAATACAAACTTCTTTATCACCATAGGATATAGATAGGGGTTCTGTTACCTTATTCATTTTTAATAATGTAACGAACCCTTTGTAATCCCGTAAATGAATATAGTCTTGTATGTATTCTCTATCTACTATCCTCTTCCAGTTTGAACGGTCTCCATATTTTCTTTTAAGCATTCGTATTGTCTCCCTTAATATGATTACTGTACAGTATAGCCACCATCTAACACTACCGCTTGCCCCGTTATCCCCTTCGCTTTATCGCTTGCTAAAAACATGGCATAATCGGCTATTTCTTGCACATCTAATAAGCGTTTTTGGGGTACTAACGGGTAAATAACATCTTGTAATACCTTTTCTAAAGTTACCTTCCGAATGTTGGCCAAGTCCTCCAGTTGGTTTCTTACAAGTGGTGTGTCAACATAACCTGGGCATATTGCATTAACCGTTATACCATGTTCTGCTCCCTCAAGAGCAGCTACTTTTGTTAATCCGATCAATCCATGTTTGGCACTATTATAGGCTGACTTACCAGCAAAACCAATTAATCCGTTTATCGATGCCATATTAAGAATTCTACCTTTACCTTGTTTTTTCATGATTGGAAATATATGCTTTATCGCGGTAAAAGGGGCAACAAGCATGAGCTTTATCATTGCTTCAAACTTCTCTGTTGGAAAGTCTTCTATTGCATCGATGTGCTGTAGACCTGCATTATTAATTAGTACATCAATTTTCCCGAACCGTTCCAACGTCTGATTAATAGCATGAACAATTTCTTCTTCCTTCGTTACATCGCATCGAAGAGCTAAAACTTCAAGTCCCTCCTCTTTTAATTCCGAAGTAACTAATTCCAACCTCGATTGGTCGAGATCAGTAAAAACTACTTTCGCACCATTATTAGCCATTTCCACACCGATTGCGTGACCAATTCCACTCGCAGCACCGGTAATAAGCACAACATGATCATGTACCATCATTTCTCCTCCTCATCAATAACCTTTCCTGGCTAATCAGTCTTAACTACTATCCGTATCTACTTCGACAAATTATCCAAATTTTCCTGCAAAACTTGTTTTTAAGAACGGAGTTTAAAATTACGAATTAAGGAAAACCTTTATTATTGGCATCGATTTTTTACTACAAGGAGATTTTTATGAATGTCTTACAAAAATTAATAGCAATGCTAAGTTTTTTTATTCTATTACACGTACTTGCCATCACGACACACGCAAAAAACGGAGAAACTTATGAAGTGACTGCTCATTCCCTACACGTAAGAAATACGCCTTCTTTAAATGGGGAGATACTAGGAATACTGGAGAAAGGGGAAATTCTAACCGTTTACGAAGAGAGAACTGATTGGTTACAAATTGATTTCCAAGGGATAAAAGCTTGGGTAGCTTCTAATTATTTGTCCCTCATTGACCCTATAGAAGAGGAAATATTCTTTCCTAACAAAAAATTAATTAACTACACCATCGTTCTCGATCCTGGTCATGGTGGCAAAGATCCTGGAGCAATTGGACATAATGGTGTTTTGGAGAAAGATATTATTCTATCTACTACACGTAAAATTGCAGAACACTTACGCTCGACTGGGGCAAATGTTATTTTAACAAGAACTGATGATTATTTCGTCTCTTTAGATGAACGAATTGAAGTAAGTAACATAAACGAAGCTGATGCGTTTTTAAGCATCCATTACAATTCTTTCTCTATGCAAAGCGTGGGAGGATTTAATACGTATTATTACTCCAATGAAACGGACCTTGGGTTAGCACAGGCTATACATACATCACTAGCCGGTGAAATTAAATTACGTAATAGGGGAATCATTCGTGATGATTACCGTGTCTTGCGTAAAAACAATAGCCCTGCTGTATTAATAGAATTAGGGTTTATAACAAATTCAAATGATTTAGTTGTTATTCAAACAGAAGACTACCAAAATAGGGTAGCAAAAGCGATTACTACCGGTATTAAAGAATATCTTTCCGACTAAACATGAAGGTTAACCATTTCTTGGTTAACCTTCATGTTTTTATATACTTCTCAAAACACATGCACTCATGTGTACGTAGGAATGTTTCATTCACCTTATCCACATCATTTCCTGTATAATGAGCAAATGCTTGAACAGGATGCAAATATGGTATTTGGCTTTTCATGGCTTTGTTTAATTCTTTTTCCCCTTCCATAAACACGTGATAATACGAGTCCACTTTCACAAATCCATTTTTCTCGTACCAGTTATTCACCCACTTATCATCTCGCGTCCATGCCTCTAACCTATTTAGACCTTTTTCGATAGCCAATTTTTCAGCTTCATGCAATAGTTGTGATCCAATTCCGCTTCTCCCGTAATCTGGATGAACAGCAATATGCCAAATCATACCTCCAAGACCATTTCCGCGAGAGCAGACTGCCCTTTCTAGTTGTTCATATTCAACATCAATCAACCCTACAATTTGACCATCAGCTTCCGCTACCAGTTCGATTGCAGGGTTTTCATACGATTCCTTTTCTTTCAATACGTTGTCATAATAAGCTGTCTCTAAAAAAGATAAAACCCTACAACGAACCCAGCCAGTTTCATCTGTTGGAATGTATCTCCTAATCTGCAAATCTACTCACCCCTTTATCAAATTTTATCATGTAATTAAAATATATTCAGAAGAAACGGCGTCTTCAAAGATCAATAGGTTCCTTGATTATTCGTTAACAATTACAGCAAGATTTGGAAAGTCTAATTTACACTTCTTTGTTATTTTATTATTAAAAATAACCTTATGAAAAGAAAGGAGTAATAACAAGAGTGTGAATACTACAAAACGGAATCAATGTGTAGTTTTTTGACAGGTGTATATATGCTGTAGGTTGAATCAAGATTGTGAATGTTATCAAAAACTTGAATGAGTTCGATGTGTGAATTCTCAGATTCTTGTTTTGAGATTTTTAAAAATCGCGCAAAATCAGTTTTTAAGATATCTCCAATATCAAGAAGATCTCCAAAATATTTAAACTTGGCACAAAAGAGTTGCGGTATATTAACAGTATAAAAATAGGGGTTATCTAACTGTATTTCATGTGGAATCCCGACAAGAACCTTGAAACGGGTTGAATTTGGTTGACAATCTGAATAGATGACATAACATGATCCATTTATTGTTTCATCAATGCTATGTAATAGCATTTTTGAATGAGAACGAATCCTTGACTTGTAATCATCAGTTGCTAGGTCAACTTCAAAGGCTATGCCATTCACCTTAATTGTTTGAAATTCGGTTAGAGTAAAATCGGTGACGATATCACCATTAATGTTTTTAATGGATCTTCTTACTACTGGAGGTATTGGCACTAGAGGTATTGACTCATCTTTTACTTTTAGAGAGCTTGGCGCTTGACCGTATTGACGTTTAAAAGCACGGGTGAATGATGCTTGAGTTCCAAAGTTTAGCTCATAAGCAATATCTGTAAGAGATAAGTTATCGTCCCGAATTAATTTTAGTGATTCATTCAATCTTCTAGATAGTATGTAATTATTTAATGAACAACCCATCATGGCAGAAAAAAGTCTATGAAAATAGTATTTGGACATATTGAAGGTATTAGCAACAGACTCCAATGTTAAAGGTCGGTATATATTATTTTCAATATATATCAAAGCACGTTCTATTTCTTCATAATGGTCCATAATAACCCCTCTTTTCATTAGGTGTTTTCAGATATTTCTGTATCCAGTATACCATAGGTTAATTATCTCAAGGAGGTAAATATAATGACAAAAGACAGAATGAATGGAATTATATTAGGTGTTTTATATATTGCAGCTGCGGTCACTTCAATCATAGCTGTTATCTTTTATCAGCCTGTATTATCAGAACAATGGTATATGTCTGCGGCAAATGGATTTCAAACGAAGGTTTTGGTAGGAGTATTATTTGATTTTTCACTTGTAGTGTCGGCTGTTGGAACAGCAGTCATGCTGTTTCCTTATATTCGTTATTGGAATGAACATATTGCATTAGGGTATCTTTGTTTTCGATTTATGGAAGCTGTTTTTATTGCAATGGGTTTAGTTAGTATATTAGGTTTAGTACATCTAAGTATATCTTATGAAGCAGGCAGTTTAGCAAGTGCAGAAAATCTTCATGGTATTGGTCTAGTGTTGCAGGATGTTCATCGTTGGACATCTATATTAGGTCCAAATCTCATGTTAGGCTTAAATACATTCATGTATAGTTATTTACTTTTAAGAACAGGTCTAATCCCCAAACCGTTAGCACTATTTGGTATGGTCACAGCTGTTTTGGTATTCATAGCCGGTATATTAGAAATGTTTGGTGTAGTAGAACCTTTCTCTACAGCCAAAGGACTCATTGCATTACCTTTGGGCGTTTATGAGATGAGTTTGGCATTCTGGTTAATTGTGAAGGGGTTTAATAAGCAAAAGCTTGAAAAACTAAGAGTGAAGTAGTGTTTTCAAACGGAATCTTCGACTGTCTCTCTGGAGTCTTCGTAAATTTTTACCGACCTTCACTCGTTGAACTGTTGAATTGTTGCTTGTGAGCGAATATTTCGATTTATGAGCGAATCGTTGCTGGTTGTGCGCGAATATTTCATTTTATGAGCGAATTGTTGCTGGTTGTGCGCGAATATTTTATTTTATGAGCGAATCGCTACTGGTTGCTAGCGAATATTTCATTTTATGAGCGATCGCTACTGTAATAATAGCAATAGCCTAGCTAATAAATATCAACTAGGCTATTTCTATTTTGGTTAACAATCATTCATCATACATTTTCACTATCATTTTGATGTGTAAATGAATGTTCTGCGATTCTAAAGGTCGTCAAAACCATTTAAATCACTTGTTTTCGTATATTGGCGAGATTTTTGTTCAAAGAAATCTGTTTTCGTTTCATCAAAGCTATCGGTATAAGCGCGAATCCACTTCATCGGATTTTCCACATGATCCTGATAAATTTCACTTAACCCCATCATCCGTAACATTTTATTCGCACGATACTTAATGTAGCCTTTCATTTCATTAATATCAATTCCATTAACGTCTGCTAAAACGTAGGTTGACCACTCTATTTCCAACTCGACAGATTGTTCAAAGTGGGTATATACCCATTCCGTAAATTCCATCGTATTATACGTCGGGTTTTCTGCTAACGTTGCACGAAACAACTCAGCAATAAAGCGCCCATGTTCCAGCTCATCACGATTAATATAGCTAATCATCGTGGACGTACCGACCATTTTATTATGGCGGGCTAAATTATAAAAAAATGCAAATCCAGAATAAAAAAACATTCCCTCGAGTAATGCAGTGTACGTCATTGTTTTAAGGATATTTTCCATTGATGGTTCTTCAACAAATGCATTGTATTGTTCTGTCAATTTTTCATTTCTTTTTAATAGAATTGGATCAGTCCTTCCCAATTGGAATGATCTGTTTTGTTCATCTAAAGACACAATAGAGGATAATACATACGAATAGCTTTCATTATGTACTGCTTCCTGTTGAGCAATTACTGCCATTATGGATTGCACAGAAGCATCTGTCGCATATAAGGACAACAAAAGCGCTGTTCTCGTTTGCGGTGCATCCAATGTGGACAATAGTCCAATTATCTTTAAGTACGCATCTTGTTCTGATTGCGTCAAAGAGGAAAACTGTTTTACATCACTGGCCATATTCACTTCATCAGCTTGCCAATAATTTCCGATAAGCCGCTTATATATTTTATACCAATGTGGATAAGCAATATCATTCCAATTGAGGATTCCACTTGATTTACCCCCAAATATACCAGTCGATTTATTTGGATATAAAGGTTCTAATGTTTTCGCTCTATTAAGCAAAGACTTTGACATTGTTTGTTACTCCCTCCACCCATTGATCAATTAATTGTTCTTGATATCCTCTTGGGGATTGTTCAATTTTCAATCCTGTCCACCTACTATTGTAAAATTGCACGAGCTTGTCGACCGCTTTACAAAATAACTCGTCCCCCCCGAATTGGGTGTCTCCTGTACCAAAAACAGCAACATTATTAGGTTTATATCCTATTTCCCATACAAAATCTTTTACTTCACTTGGTGTCGCTCCCATTTCCCATGTAAAAGTTCCAATAAATAAAAAGTCGTAAGCCCCCGTATCAATGGGAGGATCAACCCCAATACGATGCAGGTCAACCTCCAGACCTTCCTTCTCTAATTTTGCAGCAATACGTTCCCCAACTTCCATCGTATTTCCACTATATGACAAATAAGCTACTACTGCTCTCAACTTGAACACCACTCACATTCTTCTATGTCGCTAGAAGTTGATCGAACATAATAAGTTGTTTTTAGCCCCTCTTTCCATGCCAATAAATGCAAGTCAAGAAGAACAGATGCCCGTATGGTATTCGGGACATAGAAATTGAATGATAGACTCTGATCGATATGTTTTTGCCGTGCTGCATTTTGCTTAACAGACCATCTTTGATCAACGATATACGCAGACCTTCGATACACATCATATGTTTGATGATTGATGTCTGGTGGTGTAGTAGGAATTTTAAAATCTTTTTTCTCTTCGTTGTAGAATACTTTAAAAATAGGATCGATACTAGCTGTCGAACCAGCTATCATTGCAGTTGTTGAATTTGGCGCAACTGCCATCAAATACCCATTACGTATCCCATACTTTCGTACATCTTGTTGGAGCGATGTCCACTTCTCATCTGTGTATCCCTTTTCTTCGAAGTAAGCACCAGTACTCCATTTACTGTCTTCAAATGCAGGATAAGCAGCTTTTTCTTTACTCAATTCCATACTATTTTTTATAGTTAAATATGCGATGTTTTCATATAATTCATCTGCGAATGTCACTGCTTCCTGAGACTCCCAACGAATGTTATTTAGCGCCAATAAATGATGCCATCCAAAGGTACCTAATCCTATCGCTCGATATTTTTGATTGGTTAGCTGTGTTTGCTTTATTGGTAATGTGTTAATATCGATTACATTATCAAGCATACGAACTTGAATTTTAATTAAACGATCTAACACTTGATCTGGGACAGCTTTTCCTAAATTAATCGAACTTAAATTACATACAACATAATCTCCAGTTTTATATTTCTTAACTATAGTGTTTTCATTTTCGATATATTCTTCGATAAATTCGGTAGGCGACTGATTTTGTGTAATTTCCGTACAAAGATTGGAGCAATATATCATACCATTTTGCGAGTTACTATTTTGACGATTTACTTCATCTCGGTAAAACATAAATGGTGTACCTGATTCGAGTTGAGACTTCATAATTCGTTTCATAATTTCAATAGCAGGTACTTTTTTCTTCGTTAATTCCTCCGATGCAATACATTCCTGATACCTCAGGCGCCATTCCCCGTCACTTTTCTCTTCATCATAAAAATCCTCCAACGAATACCCCATTACTTGTCGAACTTCGTGGGGGTCAAATAAATACCAATCACCACGGTTTTCTACTTGCTCCATAAAGTAATCTGGCAAGCAAACCCCGGTAAAAATATCGTGAGCCCGCATCCGTTCATCCCCATTATTTAGTTTTAAATCGAGGAAGGATTCAATATCCAAGTGCCATACATCCAAATAAATGGCTATGGCACCCTTTCTTGTCCCAAGCTGGTCGACATTAACGGCAGTATTATTTAACTGCTTAATCCATGGAACGACGCCACTAGACATGCCTTTAAATCCTTTAATAGAACTACCTCTTGCTCTAATTTTTCCCATGTAGACACCAATTCCGCCACCGTTTTTAGATAGCTTTGCTATGTCGGTATTACTGTCGTAAATAGATTGTAAGCTATCATCAACCGTATCAATAAAACAGCTTGATAATTGGCCATGCGTTTTGCCTGCATTCGTTAATGTCGGTGTTGCTACAGTCATATATAGATTACTTAGTGCCCAATATGCCTCTGTTACTAAATTCAGTCGCTTAGCACGGTCTTCATCCTGCATTAGATGCATGGCAATAATCATCCACCGTTCTTGCGGTAACTCATATGTATTTTTTTCGTGGTCTGTTGCTAAGTATCTGGTTGCTAAGGTATATAAGCCTAAATAATTAAATAGCAAGTCTCGATTTGAAACCATTTGCTTTTCTAAAAAATCTATATCACTCTTAGAGTATTTCAATAATAAATCCTTCGTATAAATACCTTTATGTGTTAATCGTTCTATTAATTGATAAAAATATCCATAACCCAATTTGGGATCGTTATTCCTGGTCATTCCTGCTTGACGATATAGCTCCTGTAAATATATTCGACTAGCAACGTAAGTCCAGTTTGGAGTTGCTTCATCAATGTTCTCTAATGCATTTTTCACTAAAATATCTGTTGCTCTTTCCCAGGACATTTCTGGACTAATCGCTTGTAAAGACTTTTCTTTATAAGCTTTCATATCTAAATTAAATTCTTGTGCTACTTGATCAACCAAACCGCAGACGTGTTCATGGATCATTGAAGTATCTGTAATCATCGTATTTCCTCCATTTTTCATTGATAATATATAAAAAGCCGTTCACTCTTGTTGGAGGAACGGCTTAAAACGACAGAAATGAAAACATAGAATCTCTATCGTTCCACCTTCTCTCACCCCGGAGAAATGAAACTACTAAGCTATGGCAGGTCTCCTGACTTGTGTTTCTCCCTACTAAAGACCTTCCCATATCATAATCGATGCTGATACAGTGGTTTCCTCGTTCGTCCACACTTACAGTTGCGGGGGCAGTTCTAGATTCTAACTAGATTCCCTTTTAAGACAACTCGTGTCACCTTAACTTGTTGATACTATATATAGTATGTTTTGTATTTTATTAACTCAATATGTTGTATATAATGCTATCATAGATTGATAGCGGATGCAATAAGGAATAGAAAATTATTTATGACGTCTTGCATAGATCATACCTAAAATCCTATTAAACTGGTAACTTTCAATTTGATAACCACAGTTAGAAAACCAATTTGTTAACAAGGATCGATCAGCATAATATTCATCTGCAATACATTCGATCGCGATTTGGTTGCCTACCGCTTGAAAGTCTGCAATCACCTTTTCACGATGTACTTTATCTGTAAACATGAGATCTGCGATACAAATTTGTCCATTTGGTTTTAATACTCTTGTCATTTCCTCTAGTGCTATGACTTTTTCCTCATCAGGTAAATGATGTAATGCATAGCTTGATACGACGGCATCTACGGAATGGTCCAAGATCGGAAGCGCAAGAAAATGTCCCTTTCGTGTTTCTATTTGTGGATGTTTCTCCTTACACTTTTCAAGCATTTTTTCAGATTGATCAACACCAATCACTTTGATACCATCTTGTAAAAACTTTGAACCAAGGTTACCTGTTCCAATTCCAATATCTAAACATGTATTCCCAGGCTGTAATGATGTTTTTTCGACTATTCTTGCGAGTGCTTGATCATAACCCTCATGTACATTGAAAGAGAATCCTTGTTTTTTTATATTTTCATCATAGTCTGATGCCTGTTGATCAAAATTCCAACGATCAGTCCAATTTTTACGGATCGATTTTAAATTCTTAAGATGTTGCGCCAAAGCATAAAAGTCTTTTGGTAAATAGGAATCTTCCGTTGTCCGATCAACCATTTCGTCAATTGTCTCAATCATATCTCTCATCTCAATCCATTTTTCATATAAAGCAGACCGCTGGATATTCAGATACTGTTGGATACTCATACTAGGATCTTCTAAAAGAACTTTGATCTCATTAACTGGAAAGCCTACTTCTCGCAATGCAAGTATCGTACTTAATCGGAGCAAGTCTTTTTCCGTAAAATATCGATAGTCATTTTCCTCATCTTTTTTTGGTGATATCAGCCCCTTTTCCTCATAAAAACGTATGGACCGTGCTGTTGTATTTAGCTTTTCAGCTACTTCTTTAATTAGCATGTCATGTTCAACTCCTTTCACTTACTATAAATGTTCACGTTACGTAAAGGTAAAGGGCAATATAAAAGAAAATTAGTTATCATGCATTATACATTAATAAACATGTTAAATACTGTTCAAAATAACAGGAGAAACTCTATCCATTTTATCGTAACCTGGAAATAGAGAAACAAATTTGTAACAAAATTTTCATGAGCGTTTCACTTCAATTTTGATTGTTGTTTGATATAATTTATACCTAGTCTTAATATCTAGTACTTATATTGCATATACAGGAGGACACCATGAGTTTACTTACAGAGACCAATACTTCCGTTGAAGTTCAAAATTATATCGATAGTGTGTTTAATAAAGTGAAGGAAAAAGATCCTAACCAGGAAGAATTTCACCAAGCAGTATATGTGATTTTCAAATCAATAAAACCGGTTCTGGTGAAGAATCCACATTATATACATCATAATATTTTAGAACGAATCGTTGAGCCAGAACGATTAATAACATTTCGTGTACCATGGGTAGACGATCAGGGCAATATTCAAGTTAACCGAGGGTACCGCGTACAATTCAACAGCGCTATTGGGCCCTATAAAGGTGGCTTACGTTTTCATCCATCTGTTAACACGAGTATAATCAAATTTCTCGGGTTTGAACAAATTTTTAAAAACGCTCTAACTGGACAGCCAATTGGTGGCGGAAAAGGTGGTGCTGACTTCGATCCAAAAGGAAAATCTGACGGAGAAATTATGCGATTTTGCCAAAGCTATATGATGGAGTTAGCGAATCATATTGGACCAGATACAGATGTACCAGCAGGTGATATTGGTGTTGGTGCTAGAGAGATTGGCTATATGTTTGGTCAATATAAAAAAATAAAGAGAAGTTTTGAGGCTGGTGTTTTAACAGGGAAAGGACTTCTTTATGGTGGTAGTTTAGCTCGTAAGGAAGCAACAGGTTATGGTGCCATTTATTTTGTAAAAGAAATGCTCAATGACCAAGGACAATCGATAGCTGGTAAAAATGTTGTTATATCAGGATCGGGTAATGTTTCTATTTATGCGATAGAAAAGGCCATGGAATTAGGCGCAAACGTTATCGCCTGCAGTGATTCCGGAGGTTATATTTATGATCCAGATGGCATTAATTTGGATACAGTCAAACAATTAAAAGAAGTACAGAGAAGAAGAATAAGTGAATATGCGCTCATCCATCCAAGTGCAACATATATGGAAGGAAGTTCAGGTATTTGGTCCATTCCATGTGATATCGCCTTACCATGTGCAACCCAAAATGAATTAGACGGAAAAGCCGCGAAAACGTTAGTTGAAAATGGTGTAAAAATAGTCGCTGAAGGGGCAAATATGCCTTCAACAGCTGATGCAATTGCACTGTTTCTAGAAAGCAACATCCTCTTCGGACCAGCCAAAGCAGTGAATGCTGGAGGTGTAGCCGTTTCAGCTCTAGAAATGGGACAAAATAGTTCTCGGATGGCCTGGACTTTTGAAGAGGTTGATAAGAAATTACAGCAAATTATGAAAGACATTTATCAAAACAGTGTTCAAGCTGCAGAAGCTTACCATAAACCAGGAAACTTAATATCTGGAGCAAGTATCGCTGGATTTACGAAAGTAGCAGACGCCATGATTGAGCAAGGTGTCATCTAGTTTTGTAGCAGAATAAAATATAAGGTGTGGTTTTCGTTATGGATGAAATTGTAAATCTTATGAAGGAATCTAATCATGTAATAGTTTTTACTGGAGCAGGTATGTCAACAGAAAGCGGACTTCCTGATTTCCGTTCCAAAAATCGTGGGCTATGGGAGAAGTTCAATCCAGATGAGCTTGCAAATGTACAGGCATTAGAGCAAAACCCACAGGAATTTATTGAGTTTTACCAATTCCGCTTAAATGAAATTCATGCTTACAAGCCACATGAAGGACATTTCATATTAGCTAATTGGGAAAAACAAAATAGGATTCAAGGAATCATCACACAAAATGTTGATGGATTTCACCACGATGCAGGAAGCAAGAATGTAATGGAACTTCATGGTACATTTCATAAGATTTACTGTCACATCTGTGGCAAGAACCATAATCGCCTGGCGTACTTAAAAGGAAATGGATATTGTGCTGCGTGTGGAGGTCCTATCCGGCCAGGTATCGTGTTATTTGGAGAAATGTTACCAGAAGATACGTTTCTACAAGCAGAAGAAAAAACCTTGCAGTCCGATTTGTTTATCGTATTAGGCTCATCGCTTTCGGTAACACCTGCAAATATGTTCCCCATGATTGCCAAAGAAAATGGTGCCAAACTTGTTATCGTAAATCGTGAAAGCACACCATTAGATCCCTACGCTGATTATTTGATTCAAAAGAGATCAGTAAAGGATTTTTTGATTGAAGTTAATAAGCAATTAAAAATGGTCTAGTATTTTTTAGGATACAAAATACTCCGATTAAACTCCAACGAGTATGCAATAATTTTGAAAAAGAACACTTTAATAGTATATTAAGTATAAGAATATTTAGTGTGAAAAGGAGTATCGTTGATGACATATCATAATGCTTTAGAACGTTATATTGATGCAACCAACTCTCATGACTTTAACAATGTGAAAGAAGTATTACACCCCAATGCTATATATTGGTTTACTGATCAAAGTTGTACCTCAATCGAGGAAATCGGAAACTACTTCAAAAATGCTTGGAACATAATTAAAGAGGAAATGTATTCTGCTACAGACGTTCAATGGATTGCTGTTAGTGAAAAAATAGCTACATGTACTTATACATATAATTATACAGGTTACCATAATGGGAAATTAGTTTCTGGTAGTGGTAGAGCAACTAATGTATTCACTTTGTTCAATAATGAATGGAAATTAATCCATGAACATTTAAGTAGTTTGTGAAAACTATTAAACTTACTCTATGGCCTCTTTTATAACATAATACTGTTCCTATTTTTTTAGACAATAATGAATACATGTATTCTTATTGACGTAGTGCTTGTTTAGTTTAATTTCATCATATTCCAAGTTATTTTTACAAGTAGTGCACTCCGGTATTCCGATGACAAATAGCGATGACTATAAACTATGTAATATACAATCTATAATCTGTCTTAATTAATAATTCCATAATATACTAGATCTTCATATCGATTTTCTTTTCTAACATGGTCCATTAATATACCTTCTTTTTTCATGCCTAATTTTTGCAAAACTCTTCCTGAAGCTGGATTTGAATGAAAGTAACGAGCAAATACTTTATGGTATTTCTTTTCATCAAATGCAAATTGTAAAATAGCTTGCGCTGCCTCTGTTGCATATCCATTTCCCCAAAATTCTTCACCAATCCAATAAGCTATTTCACCATGATAAAACGTTTGGTTGTTTGATAGCGCTATAGCCCCATATAATTCTCCGCTTTCTCTATCCGTTATAGCAAATTCATATGATTTATTAGCATTAAAATTATCAAGGTGATGCTCTATCCACGATACAGCATCATCTATAGCGTATGGATATGGTAGGTACAGTGTATTTTTATAAATATTATAGTTATCACAAAGTTTTGTAACAGCTACTGCATCAGATTTTTGAAACAGTCTTAGTTCTAGCCTTTTCGTAGTAATTGTTTTATTTTGATTATCATATACCATAAAAAATCCTCCCTAGGTCATATGAGTAGTACACAATATTGAGTCAGGCGTAACCTTTATTAAACTCATGCTTTCATAGATTCCACCGCTTTTATTACTTCTTCCACTCTTGTACGAAGATAGCATAAACAACATCCATAATTATTCCTTCTTGTTCTTCCTGTGATCCTTTTGTTTTTTATAGAGAATCGGTTTAACTCAGTTGATGATTTTCTTCAAACGATTAAGAGATTTTGAGTTTAGCGAAAACGCTTATTTTCAGAGAGGCAATAACTTAGAGTCCCCCACTTTTATCTTTTTTCCGTTACAGTTCGCTTTATATCAAAAATTCCTATCGTTCCACAAATCAACACACCTATTCCTAAAATTCCTGTCAGAATCCAATTGTTTCCCCAGCTTATAATCACGCTACATAAGCAACTTAACGCAATAACTAATCCTCCATATTTCGATCGCCATTTTACTAATATTGAGGAATTTTCATTACTCATAATAAATCACACCTCCAATTCTGCACCGTCTATTGAATAAGATGCAATTCCTTCTTTTAGAAACGCCCCCATATATTTTAATAAGCTCATTGTTTGTAGGTTTCAATTGAAGAAACCCATTCCATAAACTGCTTATACGGATAATACGTTGTTCCTTTCAACTCTATTTTAGGAGCATTTGGATATTTACTAAATAATTTTTCAATCTCATTTTTATTTAAGTTAAGGTAAAATTCCAAATCACCTTTTGTTATAAAAAGATACCCGCCATGACATCGCCCTCTCATCTTTTCGTTATTTTTTTACCATTACTCCCATGTAAACAAGATTCAAGTTCCACTTTAGCGTCCAGCATCATTAGTTAAGCACAATCCGTTATAATATTAATTTTCTAAAAAACAAAAAGGGCTGATCCGCCTTTTTCTAATTAGGTTATTTTTATTTTAATTCATCAAAAGGGTAAAAAATTTCTTTTCCATCTTTCAATATCACGCTAAATTCCTTTGGTTTAAAACTACCTTTATAATTTAAAACGGGAATAAACCAATAATAAGATTCAACTTGGTATTCTATATCCAAATTATTGGATTGAAACCTAATTATATCTACTTTATTTGGATTTACATACCCAAAGAAATATGACCATCCATTAATATTTGGTGTAATGGCGTAATAGTCTATGCTAAACGGAATATCACTATTATGACCTCTTATAGCTCTACCATTTGTAGTAATCTTCCAGCCAAAAATTCCTCTTTCAAAAATACCACCTTCAATAAAATCATCCGTATCGAATATAACAAATGTTTGATCACCTATTTCAGCTTGTTCCAGGACAGTCCCCTCCATCTTTTTTACCACTTTTTCAATAGAATAGTTTTGATAGAAGATATATCCCCAAATTATTGCGAAGGTTACAATACAAATAAAAACAATTCCTATGAATACTCTTTGATTATTCATTATTTCCCCTTATCTATAAATTGATGAATATATTAAATTTTGACATTCAACTCCTATTGCTATAGTTAAATTGAATTCAATTCTTACTGATAATAATTGCCTCCTTAAAAATGTCAATCACTAATTCAATTCTTGTACCTGTTACTTAAATTGGCTATTTACTTTTTTCTACTAAATACTCTTTGAATGCTTTTTGAACTTTATCTTCTTTTGGTGATATATTCGAAATTCTTTTATGAATATCGTTTAATAAGTATAGTCCTCTAAAAATACAGCCTACTACAACTCCAAAAGCAACAATACCACCAACATATGGCCCCATCATCAAAAGAATGACCCCTAAAATAACACTTAATATTATTGATAAAAGCAAATACATATAACCCCTCCATGTTTTTAACAGTACGCTTATTCAATTTAAATGCACCGTTACTTTAACAACCGCTGGGATAACCCCCCAAAAAAAATATTCGTTTCAAACCTAACTGGCTTAACTTCTATTTAAAAAAAAGTTTTCAATTCTACTATTTTAGTGGCTATGGCATCTACAAAATATTCATTATGATCTACACTAATCATTGTTGGACGATATTTATTTATAGTATCTATCAACTGATTAATAACCATAATATCCAAGTAATTGGTCACTTCATCCCAAATAAACAGTTCATTATTTCCTAATAGTGCATTCGCTAAAAATACTTTTTTCTGTTCTCCAGAGCTCCAATTTATACTAGATTTATCCGAAAAACTGGATCGTTTGATACCTAATTGATGTAACAGATGCCAAAATTCTTCTTTTTCATCTTTAGAAGTTAATTGATCTATCAACGAAGAGTATCCTACCTCCTCCTGGTTTTTTTGACTCAAAATTGATAGATTTTCAGGTAGGCTTATTTTACATTCACCGATTGTTTCTAGCTGTTCTTCTCCAAGTATAAAATTTAATAAACTAGACTTACCGACACCATTTTTTCCTTCAATAAAGAATCGTTCAGTTGGATATACATCTATGTTGATGGGCTCAAAAAGAGGTATACCATCTCTCAAAACAGAAAATTCACGAAAGAACAGCACCTGTTTTCTAGGCTGCTCAACTTTCATTTTAAGATCAGAAACATTTTCGATATTATTTATAAGACCTTGCTTTTCTTCAATCATCTCTTCTGTTCTTTTTTTTACTGCTTTCGATCTTTTCATTTGTTTCGCAGCTATTCTTCTTTCAGCAGCATCTTTCGTACTATTTTCTTTTTTTATGCCCCAACTACTGACCTGTCTTGAGACATCATTAAGCCGTTGAATTTCAGCCTTTAGTTTGGAGTTCTTTTCCTCTGAAAGCATATCTGCATTTGCCTTTTCATATTTCCATGTATCAATATTTCCAGTAATTAGGTCTATAGATTCTTTATTTATTGCTAGAACATGGTCAACAAATTGATTTAAGAAAGATTCATCATGGCTGATTACAATAAAACCTTTTTTATTATTTAAATACCGACCAACGATTTGTCTGCCATGCAAATCTAAATTATTTGTCGGTTCATCAATTAAAGGAAATGAATTTTCATTCAAAAATAGCTCAATAAGTATTAGTTTTGTTTGTTCCCCGCCACTCAATACTTTAAATTTTTGATCTAAAATGTCTCTTGGTAAATCCATATGAGTTAACTCACGTTCAATTTGCCAGATATCTATAGTCGGATTATGTTTCAGTAACAAATCTAAAACAGTTAAATCTTCATGGCCTTTCGGATATAATGGAAAGTATTTGAAGTCTAGTGATGTCTGTATAGTACCTTCATACTCTAGCTGGTTTAAAAGAATCTTTAATAATGTTGTTTTTCCTCTACCATTTCTACCAACAAGTCCTAATTTCCAATTTTCATTAATGTTTAGGTTAACTTGTTTAAAGATAGGCTTGAGCATTGATAAATATCTAAATGTCATATTTTTTATAAGAATATTCCCCGAAATTTTTATCCTCTCCTATAATTAGATATGATAGTTTCTCAGGACTGAAGTTCATAATAGAAAGTCTGATCATTTCCTTGTTTATCAACTGCACACCTATTAATGCAATAAGGAATTAGTTTGTATTATCGGGCTTAGTTGAATTATATTCCCTCTTAATATTATAAAAACTTTTCTGGAAGAATTTAAAAAAAGTAAGATAATATAGGGAACAAAATAAGTAGTGCAACAAGACTTTGAATCAAAGTTAGTAATATATCTTTTTTCCAAGTGTTTTTTTGAGGATAACGATTATTCATTCTTTGAAAAAAGAGTAAGAATCCCCACCAAATCAATAAACTTAAAATAAATTGACTAAAGTCATCATAAAGCAATAAAACTCCTCCTCTTCCAAAACCTCATTAGCTAAATATTTTACACTTCAATACTAACATAATATTCCAAAAACATTATTTGGTTTTATTTATTTTGTGAATGTACTTACACTTATATTTCTTTTAAGTTTATACTTTCGGTTTGCCCATTCCATTCCATTATAATCTCAGCATCGTTTGGCTCTTCACTAAACGTCAAATTCATTTCATAAATACCTTCTTCAGAAAGATAAATATCTGCTGTCGCATTACTTACTCCTTCATCAATTTTAATCGTAAGTTGCTCTTCTGGTATCGGATCATCGCCATTGTATTTTATGACAAGTTTCTCATCCCTTCCATAGTTAATTCCCCAATTCTCACTTACTCCCATATAATTTTGGGGATTTGTCTCTGAACAAGCACTTATGAATAATATAGACAAAAGAAAAAGCACGAATATTCTTTTTAACATTTAGAGATCCACCTTTACACCCAATAGTATAAGTACATCTGTTCACAATTTGTTGAATACAGCCTTTTAATCATGATTTGCAGTTTTTTCTTCTACTTTTAGCTTTAGTAATAGTACCATATCATCTTTTTTAATCATTCTTTTTACTGATTCCTCATCTTGTAAATCAACCGTGTTGATTAAGTTACTTCCCGATTCTCTATAAGCTGCTAATATTGTTGTTTCACCAAATTCTAACTCTACTTCTTCATCACCAATGGCATAGTCCCAAGAACTTAGAAATTCAGCCTTATAGTCCTTTTCAATTATTGACGGTTGGGAGCTTACACCAGGTCCATAAAGAAATACTAAAGTATCTTCTGAGTTTGGATTTATCATCCCAAATCCCAAATGCCCTTCCTCCACTTCTTTTGGACTGTTACCGTAGTTTAATTGCGTTAATGGTTGAGAATCTTTTTTCCCATCAATGTATCTTTCCACCCAAAGATTTACCCAACTTTTATCCGCATTAGGTAATTTAAAATCAAAGTCATATAGTATCCCTAAATGTAAATCTTCAAAGGTATTCACATATTCAGAATCGGAGTTAACTGAAATAGTTGCTATCTTGTCACTTGAATTAGTGCAACCAGAGGTTATTATTAAGAAGAATAATATAATAACGCTGAATATGAAGTAATTTTTTATCAAAGAGTATCCCCCCTGTCTTAAATTGGTTTTACTAACTGTTTCGACACACTTTTAATAACACCTGCTTATTCCATTAACCTTCTTCTATGTGAAACAAGGGAGAGAAAATACTTGTATCTCTTCTAAAAACGATTACCTTTCATTTCCCCTTTTAAAATTACCTGTTACCTTGGCCATTATTAACTGTAATTCCTTGTCATTTCCAGCATTATTTATTTTACTTAAAAACCTCTCTGCATCTTTACCTTTTAAAATTTTCACTTGTTTCCCATAATATTCTATAAAGACGGTATTCTTTTTATTAACTCGATAACTAAAAGGTGTATCATCTAAACGATTTCTTTTATCGATATTATCCATAACTACCTCCCTATATTCTATTCCCTCTACTAAACAGCGCCATAAGCTTAAGAACAATCCTTCACAAATAATCACCTTCAGTATGTTAGAAATTGTTGATTACTGATATAAAGGGAAAAAATTAGACCAAATCAGTATGTGATTTGGTCTACTAATTGGTATGTTATGTCGGACGTTTCTCCATTCTATCGGAACTATTTCATTTCCTTATATTATTTCAACCTTCATTATCCTAATACCGCACGGTCACTTTCAAATTGCTCCCCACGAATACGTTGAAACTCTTTGAGTAAGTCTTCAATAGTAAGTTGTTTCTTTTTATCCCCTTTAATATCTAGAATGATTTGCCCCTTATCCATCATAATCAATCTATTCCCTAAATCTAATGCTTGCTGCATATTATGCGTTACCATCAATGTTGTCAATCCAAATTTATTTACAACATCTTTCGTGATCTTTGAAATTAATTGGGCACGAGAAGGATCTAACGCTGCCGTATGCTCATCCAACAGCAATATACTTGGTTCCGTAAAGGTTGCCATTAAAAGAGATAATGCTTGCCGCTCACCACCAGATAATAATCCAACTTTTGCATTTAATCGGTCTTCTAATCCTAAATTCAAGCTAGTCAAATAATCACGAAAATAATCTTTTCGTTTTTTGGTTACTCCTAGCTTTAGTTTTCGTTTTTTATCCCGTGAATAAGCCATCGCTAAGTTTTCTTCAATTGTCATTGATGGTGCTGTACCAGCCATTGGATCTTGGAAAACACGGCCAATCATGGTTGATCGCTTGTATTCCGGTAGAAAGGTGACTTTTTTATCATCAATAAATACATCGCCAACATCAGGTGTTAAATTACCTGAAATGACATTCATTAAGGTCGATTTCCCAGCCCCATTACTACCAATTACAGTTACAAATTCTCCTTGCTCTAACTCCAATTGCGTTTTTTGTAATGCCTTCTTTTCATCAGGAGTGTCTTCATTAAAAGTTATAGAAATATCTTTCAGTTTAAGCATGTTACGCCCCCTCCGCTTGCGATGTAAGTTCAGCACGTTTTCTTAGACGACGTTTTTTCTCTTTTCGAGCTTGGATAATTTTAGGTGTGACTAATGCTAAAATAACTAGTATTGCTGTAATTAATTTCATATCTCCTGATTCTAAAAAGTCAACACGTAATGCTAACGTAACGACAATTCGATAGATAATTGCTCCACCAATAACAGCTATAGTTGCAATAGCAATTGATCGCTTTCCAAATAAAGCTTCTCCAATTATAACGGAGGCAAGTCCAATAACAATCATTCCTATACCCATGTTTACGTTGGCAACCGATTGATGCTGAGTAATTAATGCTCCGGATAATGCAACGAGTCCATTGGAAACACCTACACCGACAATAATTAAAGAATCCGTGTTAGCTGAAAGACTTCGTATCATTTTTTGGTTATCGCCTGTTGCTCGTAATGCCAAGCCAACTTCCGTTTTTAAATAATAATCGGTTAAGAACTTAATAGCTAACGTGACAATGATCATGAAAAAGACAATAACCCAGGTAGAAGGTACTCTATCAGCTCCTAATGATTGTAATAATCCATTGAAAAAGGAATCCATTCCACTTTTAGCCCAAATAACTTCCAACTGCTTAAAAACGGTAGTTTCTTTGATCAAAGATAATGTTGGTTGCCCCATAATCCGTAAATTTATGGAATATAAAGCAATCATCATCAATATTCCAGAAAGAAGAGCATTGATTTTACCTTTTGTATGGATGATTCCCGTAATACAACCAACAATAAATCCTGCTAAAGCGCCTAATACCGTTGCCATAATAGGAGGGATTCCGTTAACAATGGATATGGCTGCCACCGCTCCGCCAGTGACAAAACTTCCATCTACCGTTAAATCAGGAAAATCCAACACGCGAAACGATAAGTAAACTCCTAAAGCCATAATCGCATAGATTAAACCTGATTCAACTGCTCCAAATAATGATAATAGCATGTTGTTTTCCTCCAGAATGGGGATATATACCCGCCGTTTAATTAATATTTAGAATACAGAAGCAGGCCTAGGCCTGCTTCTCCTTGTTATACGTAAAAGTCGCTTACTATTCTCCTGACTCAACAAATTGGGCATCTTCATCCCAATCATCTTGCCACTCAATATTCTGTTCCTCAGCCGCTTCCTTGTTAATGAACAATTGAATTTCTGGTGGATACTCAACAGGGATATCCTTTGGTGTTTTTTCTCCTGTAAGTATTTCTACTGCCATTTCACCTGTACGATATCCGATTGTGTAGTAGTCAATACCAAACGTTGCAAATCCACCTTTTGCTACTGAATCTGGTTCCCCTACAACAAGTGGGATATCTTGATCATTGGCAACTTGTATGACACTATCCAATGTTTCAACTACTGTGTTATCCGTAATGATAAAGAAAACATCAATATCTCCTGCTAATGTTTGAGCAGCCTGCTGAACATCTGCACCACTAGCTACAGAGCGCTCTTCCAGACTTAAACTCGTTCCATCTAACGCTTCTTTTAATGCTTCGATTTGTGTAACGGAATTAGGTTCTCCACTATTATAAATTGTTCCTACTGTTGCACCTTGGAAATACGTATCGATAAAATTAACTGTCTCCTTAATGGCATCTGGATGTAAATCAAGAACACCTGTAATATTATCGCCAGGTTCATCCATGGCACTTACTAAACCAGCATCTACAGCATCTGTAACGGACGTGAATAGGATCGGAATCTCATCAGTTGCTTCCAATGCCCCCATTGCACTAGGTGTTGAATTAGCAAAAATTAAATCGACTCCATCTGCAACAAAGCCATCTGAAATTGGTTTCACATTGTTTGTGTCATTTTGAGCACTTTCGAAATCAAATTCCACATCTAACCCTGCTTCATCCAACGCAGCTTTAAAGCCTTCATAAGCTTTATCTAGAGATGGATGTTCTACAATTTGAGTTGCACCGATTGTATAAGTATTTCCATCCCCATCTCCTCCTGTACTGTCTCCGCAAGCTGCTAATACTAGGCTGCTAAGTATTGCTAATACCAATAGTTGAAGCCACTTCTTCATTACGTATTCCCCCTTATTTTCATATAATATTCAAAATATATTTGACAAATTATAACACACTATTGTAAAGAGTCAAGCAATTCTAAGATGTTTTAATAGTTATGAAACCGCTTAACCGATGATGACCAAAAGGGTAAAAGTATAAATAAATTTTCCATAGATACAACGACCTACAAATGTAACCATTAAAAATGAGAAACTTTTTCAATAGCTTTTACTATTCGATGGGAAGTTGGGAGATAATGTTCTTCTAGTGCAAAGAATGGAACTGGAACATCAAATCCCGTGACTCTTTCCGCTGGTGCTTTTAAATAAAGAAATGATGTATCATTAATAACAGACACAATATCGTTCCCTAATCCGCCAGTAGCGTGAGCCTCATGTACAATAACTGCTCTGCCAGTCTTTTGTACGGATTCCGAAATGATATCACGATCTAACGGATACAACGTACGTAAATCTATCACTTCACAACTTAATCCTTTTTGTTCCGCTACCTGTACCGCTTTTTCTACAAGGGGTACCATAGCTCCCCAAGCAATAACCGTAACATCATCCCCCTTTTTCCGCAGCCTCCCCTTTCCTATTTCAACAGTATAGGGATCTACTGGAACCTCTTCACGAGATGTACGGTAGCTACGCATTGGCTCCAAATAGAGGACAGGATCAGGATCCTGAACAGCAGCAATTAATAATCCTTTTGCATCATACGGAGTAGCAGGGCAAACTACTTTCAAACCAGGCATATGAGTAAATAGTGCCTCCATAGAATCCGAGTGAACTTCTGGGGCACGTACGCCTGCACCATATGGTGCTCGAATTACCATGGGAACTGCATAATGTCCCATCGTCTTCATCCTAATGCGAGATACATGTGTCATGATCTGGTCATATGCTGGATAAATAAATCCCATAAATTGAATTTCAGCTATCGGCTTAAAGCCATTAATCGCAAGACCCACAGACGTACCAATAATACCCGATTCTGATAATGGTGTATCAACAACCCTTTCTTCTCCAAATTGCTCTTGGAGGCCATCTGTCGCACGAAAAACTCCACCATTCTTTCCAACATCTTCTCCCAGCACCATTACCGTTTCATCCTGTTCAAGCATCATTTTCATTCCATCATTAATAGCCTGAATTAACGTCATTTTTTGCGTAACAGCTTTCTGCTGAGGTGATTTTTTTATATCCGTAGTCACGTTATTTCCCCCTTAAAAGTTCCAAATAAGCATCTTTTTGTTCTAATAACTGTTTTGGAGGATTGGCAAACACATGATCAAATAAATCATCTACTTTGGCATTTGGATACTCTTCCATGCTTTTAACCGCTGCATCTACCTCATCTTCAACTTGCGTTTTTGTTTGTGTTATTTCTTCTTCATTCCAATATCCATAATTTTTCATAAAACGCTCTAAACGTATCATCGGTTCAATAATATCGACTCCTTGATCTTCTGGTCGATATTTTGTTGGATCATCTGCTGTCGTATGGGCGCCGGTACGCCATGTTACAGCTTCAATCAATGTTGGTCCCTCTCCATTTCTAGCTCGCTCAACTGCTTTTAACGTTTCAAAATAAACGACAAAACAATCATTTCCATCAATTCTAATACTTGGGATATCATAAGCTACTGCCTTTTGTGCAATTGTTTTGGAATTCATTTGCTTTTCAAATGGTACTGAGATGGCATAGCGGTTGTTTTGATTAAAGAATATTGTTGGCGTCTGAAATACACTAGCAAAGTTTAAGCCCTCATGGAAGTCTCCTTCAGAGGTCGCTCCATCTCCAAAATAAGCAATTGCAATATTATTGGTTCCTTTTCGTTTTTCCGCCCATGCAGCACCTGCAGCATGGGGAATTTGAGTTGCAATAGGAACAGCGGCAGGGAAAATATTTTTCCCATCTGGCGGAACGCACCCTTCCACTCTTCCATTCCAATAAAGAAATGTTCGAGTCATATCCGAACCAAATGTTAACATCGCCCCATGATCACGATAGGTTGGAAACATCCAATCATCCGGTCCTAAAGCAAGTGCACTTCCAACTTGAGCTGCTTCTTGTCCCTCAAATGGAGGATACGTCCCAATACGACCTTGACGCTGCAAATTTTTTGCTTTTCTATCAAATGTTCGGATTCGGGTCATGTGATAATAAAATCGTCTAATAAGCTGCTCATCTAATCGGTCTTTGTATGTTTCATCTAGTAAATTACCTTCATCATCTATTATTTTTTTGATAGGAAATCTATCTTCCATGCTGAAACCTCCAATTCTGGTAAACTATCGATTTGGTATATTCCATTTTGGCCTTACCGTTCGTGTGTAAAAACTATTCCTCAAGGCCTTATCAGCTATAATTTGTTCGCATATTCGATTTGCTGCTTCATTTGTTGTAATTTGGTGTATTTCAGCTTGTTGGTATACTTCGAGGATGATATGATAAATCTCTTTCGTTTTAGATAATACCCTTTCTTTGTTTGCACCATATAGTTCATCAGCAACCTGAATCAATCCACCTGCGTTCACGATATAATCTGGTGCATATAGGATTCCTTTTTGAGACAGTTTTCTCCCATGCTCTTCCGTTCCCAATTGGTTATTTGCAGATCCAATGATTGCTCTTACATGGAATTGATTGATGGTTTGATCATTTATCACACCGCCAATAGCACAGGGTACAAATAGATCAACTTCCTGACAATATATTTCGTCCTGATCTACTATTTTTAAGTTACCTTTCGTTTTACTTGCCTTTTCTTGTATGTGTTGTAATTTTTCTTCGCTAACGTCTGTGACAACAATACTAGCCCCTTCTTCCAAAAGGCGTTCAGCTACCTTATAACCAACTTTTCCAAGCCCTTGAATAGCATATGTAACGCCAGCAAGCTCTTCGGTTCCAAATAACGTTTTATTCGTTGCTTGAATGCCGTAAATGACTCCCATTGCTGTTGGAACTGATGAATCGCCACCACCTCCATAGGCTTCTGGTACTCCTACAATATGTTTTGTTTCTCTCATTGCATGTATGAAATCGTCCATGGTTGTTCCCATGTCTGTTCCTGTGTAGAATCGGCCACCTAGTGAGTCTACAAATTGGCCAAATGCGCGGAATAATTCTGGTGTTTTTTCTGTGAGGGGATCACCGATGATGACGGCCTTACCACCGCCAAAGTCAACATCTGCTGCAGCACATTTATAACTCATTCCTTTAGAAAGTCGAAGTACATCATCCATTGCCTCTTCTAAACTACGATAAGGATGCATTCGACAACCACCTAGTGCTGGTCCAAGTGTTGTGTTATGTATGGCAATAATTGCTTTCAAACCTGTAGTAGGATCATTACAAAATACAACTTGTTCATGCTCCGATATTTTATCTAAGAGAGCAAATTCATCACTTATTGATATACCTTCTATCAATCCCATAAAATCCTCCTATTTCATATGCATTTGGATTTTGTTAATTTGTAGGTATGGATAACTTTTGTTGGATCACTTTCTTTGGTAAAATTACTTGCTTTACTTCTCCTTTACCAATTAACCCTTGTTCATTATATGCTTCAACAGTTGTAATTACGTTTTGATTTTTATATTCGATTAGTGTTGCGGTCAATGTTACTTTTGAGTGGAGAGGAGATGCATTAATATGCTTCAATTGTACAGCAGCTCCCATCCCTTCTTCATGGTCCTCTAAAAATGGAAGAATAATTTTTCTGGAAACCCATTCCATGTGATATACCATGGCAACGGTTGAATAAACGGGATGTACCACATCCCCTTCAAAACTTGCAAACATATCTTCTGTTACTTTAATTTCAATCGTTTCCTGTCTACCAATCTCCATACCCGGCTTCAAGGTATCACTCCTCTTTTCCACCTGTGCAAACAATCTTTTTATTGTGCTAATAGGGATTAAAACAATTAGTTAAACGCTTACATTTGTATATTTATTAAAACCTTTCATAGTATAACGTTATTTTAACGTCATTTTATCACTACGTAATGGAATAGTCAATTTTATTTTTTGAAAAGTCAATATGTTCTTTCGACATTCATTTTTGTATGTTTGTATGGAAGGTACTTAAGACCGCACGCGCATTATTCATCTGTACATTTGCTTCTATGATCATGCCATTGATGAGTTCTTCTACACTAAGTACATCCTGTATTAGCCCCGCAACCTGCCCTCCATTTATAAAGCCATTTTCCATGTCCCCTTGTAATGCTCCAAGCATATGTTGATCCTCGGAGGTTAACTTATTGTATTCTTCTACCGTCATGCCTCTTCCTTCTATTTCATGTAGTTTATTAGCATATTCACTTTTAATAATGCGTCTTGCTCTTCCAACGGAACGTCCAACAATAATTGCATCTGTCCCATCAGCATTCAATAATTTTTGCTTGTACGATTCATGGAACGGCGCTTCCTTAGTTGCGATTAGCCTTGTACCTATTTGTACACCACTCGCCCCTAGCATCATTGCTGCTGCTAAGCCTTTTCCATCACCGATTCCTCCAGCAGCAACTATTGGCACTTGAACTTGTTGGACAATTTGTGGAATTAAGGTAAAGGTCGTTAACTCTAAATTAGAGTTAAGCCCTGCAGCTTCAAACCCTTCTGCTACGAGTATATCCGCTCCAGCAGCTTCTGCTTTTTGCGCATGTTTTACAGAAGCTACAATTGCAATCACCTTCATGTTGTGTTCGTGAAGTCTCGAAATATATGGGGTTGGATTTCCTGCAGAAAGTGATATGACTGGAATGTCATGCTTGATCACCATTGTGATTAATTCCTCCATAAACGGTGTAACATTTATAGCGATATTAATGGCAAATGGTTTATCAGTAAGCTGTTTTGTTGTTATGATAATGTTCTCCACTTCCTCTGGAGACATCGTTCCACAACCAATTGTCCCAAGTCCCCCTGCTTCTGAAACTGCTGCTGTTAATTGGGCATTGCTGATATTCCCCATTCCTCCTTGGATAATTGGGTAGGAAATGTGTAACAAATCACAGATGTTATGCATAGAAATCCTCCTTGAGCCTTTGTTTGAAGTTTGATTCGTCATCTTATAGTTCAAAATAATATTAGCACTGTTCTCTCTACCAAATTTTTATTATTTCCCTTTATAATTAGGCAGTCTCTTTTCACTAAATGCACGTAATGCTTCCTGCCGATCCTCTGTAGGAATTGTTATTTCATATGCTTTTGATTCAATTTCAAGTCCTGTTTGTAGGTCCGTATTCATTCCTTGATTAATAGCATATTTTGCCTGTTTGATTGCAATAGGACCATTTTTCATAATATCTAAAGCGAGCTGCTCACATGATTCGAGAAGCTGTTTCTGGTCTTCCACAACTTGGAGCAGAATCCCTAATTGTAATGCCTCTTCTGCTGTTAATTTTTTTGCGGTAAAAATTAACTCTTTTGCTTTCATTTCCCCAATTAATCTTGGCAAACGTTGGGTACCGCCTGCACCAGGAATTATTGCCCAACTTGTTTCTGTTAGCCCTAGCTTTGCATCACGTGTCGCAACCGAAAAATCACAGGCTAACATTAACTCAAATCCACCACCAAATGCATATCCATTTACTGCAGCAATTGTTGGCTGTGGCAGCTTAGATATAGCATGAAACACAACACGAATTGCTTTCACATTTCTTCGTACTTCTGTTTCCGTAAGCGTTCTTCTCTCTTTAAGATCTGCCCCTGCACTAAACGCTTTTTCACCAGCTCCGGTTATGATGACAACTTGAACCTCAGGATCTAGATGGATTTGCTCCGTGATTAGTTGAAGCTGCTGTAGTGTTTCATAGTTAAAACAGTTTAATGCTCTTTCTCGATTAATGGTTATATAGGCGATGTTGTTTTGTTTTTTGTATAGAATGTTTTCCAATGCAGTGCTCCTTTCCGCTTCGTTGTTGCGTTTGAATTGTCGGTTCTGCGCGAATATTTTAGTTTTTGAGCGAATTGATGCAGGTTCTGAGCGAATCGCATTTCATCGACTATTTATCTGGTTCGCATGTATACAAGGATCCACCTATTCCCCGACATTTTCCACAATAATCGATATTCCTTGCCCAACCCCAATACACATTGTCGCCAAACCAAATTGTGTATCTCGTTTTTTCATTTCATAAATAAGTGTCGTTAAGATTCTTGCACCACTTGCACCTAGTGGATGTCCAAATGCAATTGCACCACCGTTTACATTAACCTTTTCAGCATCTAATTCTAGCTGACGGATACATTCAATGGACTGAGAGGCGAATGCCTCGTTTAACTCTGTAAGTCCAATATCACCAACGGTTAAGCTAGCACGATGGAGCGCTTTTCTCGAGGCATAGATCGGTCCTAACCCCATAACAGAAGGATCTAATCCAGCAGTTGCACTCACGACATATTTCACTAATGGCTTTAACCCTAGTTCTTTGGCCTTGTCTGCACTCATCATAAGTAGTGCAGATGCTCCATCATTTACGCCTGATGCATTCCCTGCTGTAATGGTTCCCCCATCAAAAAGCGGTCTTAATCCAGCGAGCTTTTCTAGCGTCGTGTCAGGTCGTGGATGTTCATCCGTATCAACCACTACTTGATTGCCCTTTCGATCTTGGTAAACGACTGGCACTATCTCCTGTGCAAAACGATTTGCAGCGATAGCTTTTTTTGCACGTTGTTGACTTTCAAGAGCAAACCGGTCCTGAACCTCTCTCGAAACCCCAAAACGTTTTGCTACATTTTCTGCTGTTTGTGGCATGGAGTCTGTTCCATACTGCTGTTCTAGTTCTCTATTAACAAAACGCCAGCCGATAGTCGTATCAAAAACCTCCATATTTCCTCGAGGGAAGTCTTTTTCCGGTTTGGCCATCACAAAAGGAGCTCGCGTCATGCTTTCCGTACCACCTGCAATGAAAACATCACCTTCACCGACTGCTATGGCACGGGCTGCATACATTACAGCATCAAGTCCGGATCCACATAATCTATTAATTGTTGTTCCGCTTACCGATACGGGAAGACCAGCAAGAAGTGTTGACATTCGGGCTACATTACGGTTATCTTCACCAGCTTGATTGGCATTTCCTAACACGACTTCCTCTATTTGTGTCGGTGAAACACCTGGACTACGTTCTAGGAGAGCCTTAATGACAACAGCACCTAAATCATCAGGGCGGATGTTTTTTAATGCCCCTTTATATCTACCTATCGGTGTTCTTACCGCATCGACGATTACTACTTCTCTCATTTTTCCATCAGCTCACCTTTACTGGTATAGTCATATACACCTTTTCCCGTCTTTCTTCCCAATCGTCCTGCTTTTACATATTGTTCAAGCAACGGGGCGGGGCGGTATTTCTCACCTAAGGTTTCGTGTAAATATTTCAAGTTATTCAAGCGTGCATCTAGCCCGACTAAATCACCTAGCTCCAATGGTCCCATTGGGTAGTTCAAGCCCAATCGAATGGCTTTATCAATATCTTCTGCAGATGCAACCCCCTCCTGCAGCATATGAAAGGCTTCATTGCCAACTAGAGCACTAATTCTACTCGTTACAAATCCTGGAAATTCATTGACTTCCACTGTTTCCTTGCCCATTTTTTCGGAAACATCCTGAATGATATTCACCGTATCATTACTTGTTTCTAACCCTTTAACAATTTCAACCAGACGCATCTTGTGGACCGGATTAAAAAAGTGCATCACTGCTACCTGCTCTGCCCTTTTTGTATAGGATCCTAATTCTGTTGGACTAATCGTTGACGTATTAGAGGCGAGAACGGTGTGTGCAGGAGAATGCATATCAGCTATTTCTAGCACATGCTTTTTCAATTCTCGCTTTTCAGGTACCGCTTCTATTATTAAATCTGCGTCTACCGCAACCGTCTCCAAATCTATAGACGTATGTAAATGATTTAATAGATGAAGAGATTGTTCTACCGTTAACTTTCCTCGTTGCACACCCTTTTCCGATGTCATTTTGGCATGTTGATACACATCTTGCAGTTGGTTTTCAGATACATCTACAATTGTTGTTTGGAAACCAGCAAGGGCCGAGACATAGGCAATGCCCCGCCCCATCACACCGGCTCCCACGACTACAATATTCTTTATTGTCATGGTAAGCCCCTTTCTATTAAACTAGTAATCTATACTCCAAATGGGTTTAGCGGTTTGGATCCATAGTAGGACAGAACGCTCTTATCTTCCATATATAAATCAAGCGTTTCCACACTTAATTCTCTTCCAAACCCAGATTGCTTATAGCCACCAAATGGCGTTCCTGGAAAAGCCGAAAATGGACTATTCACCATTACAATTCCCGCTTCGATTTGATGTGCAACACGTGTCGCTCTTGCTTGGTTCGTCGTCCAGATTGCTGAACCTAAACCATATTCGGTATCATTCGCTCGTTTAATTACGTCTTTTTCATTAGTGAATTTTTCAACTACAACTACTGGACCAAAAATCTCTTCCTTTACAGCCTCCATATCTGGTGTTACATCCGTTATGACTGTTGGTTCGTACCAATGGCCGTTCTCAAAACCTTCCATCTTCATTTCTTTTCCACCCGTTAAGATTGTTGCTCCATCTTCCACAGCTGATTGCACATAAGCATCAATTTTTTCTAATTGATTACGACTAATAATGGATCCAACATGTGTTCCTTTATCAAACGGATCACCTAATTGAAGCTTTTTCGTTTTTGCAACAAATTGTTCCATGAACTCCTCATAGATTGATTCATGAACAAACATGCGTGAACGTGCTTCACAAGATTGACCTGTATTAAAGAAAATACCAAACAACGATCCTGGGACCGCCGCTTCAAGGTCAGCATCTTCAAACACAATATTTGGTGATTTTCCACCTAATTCAAGTGTAAGCCGCTTAAGTGTCCGAGAAGCTTTTTCCATAATATCTCTACCAGTAGGTGTGGAACCTGTGAACGCTACTTTGTTCACATCCTTATGTTGAACTAAGTAATCACCAACCACTTCACCTGATCCCGGTATGGTATTCACAACCCCTTCTGGCACACCAGCTTCATGGCAGATTTCGTTCAATATAATTGCGGTGATAGGAGTTAAGCTAGCCGGTTTGACAACCACAGAACATCCCGCTGCGATAGCAGGTGCGATTTTCCAAGCAGCCATCATCATTGGATAATTCCAAGGGATAATTTGGGCACAAACCCCAACCGGTTCTTTATGTGTATAATTGAAAAATCCATACGGCATATTATTGACTTCCCCACGGTGGCCAACAATTGCACCTGCGTAAAATTCAAAATCCTCAATTGATTGATTGATTTGTACTTGTGCAGCACCAACAGACTTCCCACTATTTAACACTTCTATTTCTACTAATTCTTTAAATCGTTGACGCATGATTGCTGCAATATTATTCAACACCCGTGCTCGTTTTCCAACTGGATATTTTCGCCATTTTCCATTGTCAAACGCATTTCTCGCTGCCTGTACTGCCATTTCTGCGTCTTCTGTATTTGCTTTAGCTATTGTGGCTAAAACCTCGCCTTTAGCTGGGTTAAACGTCTCGAATACTTCACCCTTACTATTTTCAACACGTTCCCCATTAATAATCATGGAATAATGCTCCCGCTTCATTGTCCCAACTACTGTTATGCCATCTTTTGCTATCGTTTCTGCCATATTTGTTTTACCTCCTCTTATTTTTCTAAAAAAAACTACTTATGCATAGCTCTGTTTAATTTATTTTATTTACCAGAAAAGTTTGGTTTCCGTCTCTCAACAAATGCCCTTAACCCCTCTTGGTGGTCTTTCGTTAGACCGGCAATGCGTTGAGCATGTGCTTCTTGCTCTAAAAACACATCTAATTCACTATGCATCCCATCGATCATATATCGTTTTATTAATGAAAACGAAGTTGTAGGGAGTTCTGCCAATTGTTTAGCAAAAGCCCAAACTTCTTCTTCCCACTCCGTAGGGTTAATCACTTTGGTCACAAGACCGATTCCTGATGCTTCCTCTCCAGTAATTGGTTTATCAATCGTAGAAATCTCCAGCGCATTCGCATAACCAACTAATCGAGGCAGCATATATAAAAAACCGGAGTCTGGTATTAAACCGACATTTAGGAAAGCACTGACAAACTTAGCATTCGGTTGCATTAGTCGATAATCAGCAGCTAATGCCAAACTCATACCCGCTCCCGCAGCCGTACCGTTAATCGCGGCAACAATTGGCTTATGTGTTTGCTTCATTGCTTTTAACATAGGATGGTAACGTTCTCGCAAAAAGGTTGCATGGTTCGTTTCCTCATCTACTCCTGCTAAATCTTGCCCGGAACAAAATGCTTTTCCATTCCCTGTGATAACAATGCATCGGACGGATTCATCTCTATTTCCCATTTTTAATGCCTTTGTTATTTCCATATTCATTTCAGCAGTTATTGCATTATAAGCGGAAGGTCGGTTTAAGGTAATCGTAGCGATACTCTCTTTCACTTCGTACACTATTGTCTTAAAATCCATCGTTACACTCCTTTAAAATGAGGAGGACGTTTTTCTTTAAATGCCCGCATACCCTCGTTTTGATCTTCGGATGCAAAGGCTACATAGAAGTTTTTTCGCTCAATTTTTTTCCCTTCCAATAAACTTTGATCTTCCGCTGCTTGCACTGCTTCCTTGATTAACCGTAAAGAGATTGGAGCTTGATTGGAAAGCTGTCTTGCTAGTCTTATCGCTTCTTCATCTACTAATTCAGGAGCTACTATTCTATTAATAACGCCATAATGTAATGCCTCTCGAGCTGACATTGGTTCCCCTAGCCAAATCCATTCAAGTGCTTTTCGACGTCCCATTGCCTTAGTTAAAAATTGTGTACCACCAGCTCCTGGCATTACACCGAGTTTTATTTCTGGAAAACCAAACGTTGCATCTTCTGCGGCAATAATTAAATCACAATGAAGTGCAAGTTCGAATCCACCACCTAAAGCAAAACCATTCACAGCAGCAATAGTCGGCTTTTTAATGAGACTAATCTTATCCCATACTGCAAATGGATCCAAAAGTTCAAGGGATAGTGGCGTTTCTTCCATCATTTCCTCTATATCTGCACCAGCAGCAAAGGCACGGTTATCACCTTTAATCAAAATGACCCGAATTTGATCCTCTTGGTCAAAGGCTTGCATTTGATCAACAATCTCATCTACCATCTTCCGATTAATTGCATTCAGCGCTTTGGGACGATTCAACTGAATAATACCAATTCGATCTTCTTCCCAAACGTTGATATGTTCTTTATTCATCGATTTCCTCACCGATCATAAGAGTTACAATATCCCCTGCAAACTGCATAACGTCTTTTCCAGAAGCTTTTCCCTCGTCGGTTCTCATTGCCTTTTGCAGGGATTCATGGTCGTCATAATACATTTCGCAAAGCAAGTAATAGTCGCTTTTTCCCATTGGCGACCCAACAATTTTTGTAACCTTCATATCTCTTAACCCAGGAATCTTTCTTGTAATAGGTGCGTGGGTGTTAAAATAGTGTTCATCAAACTTTTCTTGATCTTCTGGTTGCTTGTATAAAGCAATTAATTTAACCATTCTTCAAACTCCTTTTCTACTTAAGATTTTGTTAGACTAACAACTGGTTTCATCGCTTCAAACGGATTTCTGCAAGAACTACAATATAAAATACTACGACAAGCTGTTGGTCCAAATACATTTTCCATTGATGTATAATCGGATCCACAAAATGGACAATTTACCGTCCACACATCTCCGGGTTGATAATCTTCTGGTGGTGGTGAAATACCATGCTTCTTTAACTGTACTTTTCCACGTTCGGTAATGGCATCTGTTGACCAAGGATGGTCGAATGTGAAGTGCACAGCACAAGTTGCAACCCAACTCACTTTTTCAATTGCTTTTTTGACATTAATTTCTATGAAATCTAATGCAGGGCATCCTGCAAAAGTTGGTACCATTGTAATGAAAACATCACTTCCTTCTATCATGACATCATGAACCATTCCTAGGTCCAGGACACTAACGGAGGGTAGCTCAGGATCATCTACGGTTAGTAGAACGGAACGAATTTCTTCAATTCTTTGTAAGTCGTTCACGTTATCACCTCCTCTAAAGCTTTACCACACAGCAGATTTATCACTGTTATAGACCTCCGCAAAAATTTGTGACGCTTGTTCTAGGTCTGTGGTGTGATCACCGTTTCTTCCACTGCCATACTTCTTTCCTAGTGGTGTTGAAGGTGTATTTACTAGTACCACACTCACCTCTTTTAACCATGCCTCCTTCAAATATTCTTCGCTTGAAATCAGCTTATGCATTACCATGTCTGGACCAAACCTCCCAAGCTCCAGCACATCTTCAAATTCGCTCCAAGCTTCTTCTACTCGTTGTTGTATACGCTCACGAGCATCATCTGTTGCATGTTGTAATTGGTTCATCCACATTTTCCAGTGTGCTAAATGGTAGGTTTGTTCCATGAGTGCTTTTTTGGCAACATTTGCGAGCGGTTTATATGAGCCATCTGAAACCGCTTCCAATTTAACTTTTTTAAGCGCTTCATAGAAATAGTTACGAACAACTGCCAATGCCCAATCATAATACGGCTCCTCCAAATAGGAACCTTCCCCATTACGTTTTTCTAAATATATTCCATTTCTTCTTTGTTCAGGTCCACGCTCATGTGCTAATGCATCAGCCTTTCCTACTCCCAGCTCTTCTAAAAGGCCATAATACATTACTGCGTGACCCATCGTATTTTGCGTAATGGATGAGAAAGCAACATCCTCTTCAATATGTGGAGCCAGGCCTAACCATTCTGAACCACGAAATGATATGATGAAATCATCATCTGCTAACTGGTATAGCAATTCTGTTATCGCCTTTAGGTAGGATGCATCTTGTTTTGCTTGTTCTGCCGTTTCTATTACCGTCACTTTTTCCCCACCTCTTTCCAGGATAAAATCTCTTTCTCATCTAACATGCCTTGTTCTTTTTCCTTCCACTTCTGTCGCAAATAACCATACCCTTTTGTTGTCCGATAGTCTTTATTATCCAATCGTTTCGTCCATTGTTGGCGTTCCTCACTTGTCATTTTTCTTACTGCATCCTGTTTAACAACCCAGACGTCAATTACTTCCTCACGGCGCATAAAATTTTCTTGTGCCATACTTAGTGCCATTTCTTCATTTGGTGCAAGTAAACTAAATTGGTGCTGCATGGCCGCTTTTTTCCCGCGTCTACTGAAAACCTCATATACTTGGTAAAAATTCGATTCATTAGCCATCTCGTTACCCCCTTTACACCATTAAGATCCGATTGTTTCTGGTACTAAAGCTTGGCGTACCCAACGGTTATTTTCATACGCGATTTCCCGTAAACGCAATCTTTCCTTGGACCTAGGACCTTTATTGCGAATGATTTGTTTAAACTCATCCCAATCTGGTTGTTCGTATACCCACTCTTCTTTTTCTTCATCATAATGTACCGTTTCATCTGGTACGGTTAATCCTAATGAAAACACGCGTGGTAAATATTTATCTAGAAATGCTTGTCGTAGCTCTTCATTAGTACTTTTTCTGACGCGATATTTGATCATTAGATCCTGTTTCGATGAACCTGTAGTAGTTGCTGAACTAGGACCGAAAAACATTAATAATGCCGGCCACCATCGATTTAATGACTCTTGCAATATTAACCGTTGATGATCCGTACCTTCTGCCAATGCCATTATGATTGCTTCACCATGTTGCGCATGGAATACCTCTTCCTGACAAATGCGTTGCAGGGCCCGCTGATACGGTCCGTAAGAGGCATCCAACATATTCGTCTGTGACATAATTGCCGCCCCGTCAACCAACCAGCCAACCATACCAGCGTCCGCCCATGTTTTTGTCGGCATGTGAAAGACATTATGAAACTTTAAATCTCCTTGTAATAAATCCTCTATTAAATTCTCTCTCGTCTTCCCATATGGTTTCATCAAATCTTCTGCAACCCGAAGCAGTAACTGCCCATGCCCCATCTCGTCCTGTACTTTGGCCATAATTCCGAGTTTTCGTCGTAATGTTGGGGCTTTCGGAACCCATTCCTTTTCAGGTAATGCTCCCATAATTTCACTTATTCCATGCATGGAGATCAGTTTAATTAGTGCTTGCCGATATTCTGCAGGCATCCAATCATCCGCCTCAATTTTCTCACCCGCTTCAATGCGAGTTATAAATTGTTCATATTTATCCTGATCTTCCTCCATATATGCAGATGTCTTTGAATCCCCATCCTCCACATAGTTATACATCGCACTCTCCCCTTATCACGTTTATGTAACGTTATGGTATCAAAATGTTATATAATATTCAAGAAGAAATAAAATTTTCTAAAAAATATTTACATTATTGCTATGTCGTTCATGTTACAAATTTATTCATTCCGTATAAATTTTAGTATAAAAACCCATGAATCTAGTGAATATTTCTTTATTATGTAGTACACTATTCTTTATAGTATTTATACATAGAAAGGAAAGCGTATGGAAAAACAATTCAATACACGATCAATGATTTTTACATTATATGGAGATTATATTCGTCATTATGGAAATGTAATCTGGATTGGAAGTTTAATTCGATTGTTAAAGGAATTCGGTCACAATGAACAATCAGTACGAGCAGCTATCTCACGTATGAGTAAACAAGGATGGGTGGAATCTGAAAAAAGAGGAAACAAAAGCTATTACTCTCTAACCGAACGTGGCAAATTACGAATGGAGGAAGCTTCTAAACGTATTTATAAATCAGAAACTCCTTCTTGGGATGGCGAGTGGAGAATGCTCGTTTATACGATTCCAGAAGAAAAGCGTCACTTAAGGGATGAACTGCGAAAAGAATTAGTTTGGAGTGGCTTTGGATTACTTTCAAATAGTTGTTGGATTACACCAAATCCCTTGGAAGAACAGGTTCATAGTTTAATTGATAAGTATGATATTTCTTCTTATGTATCATTTTTCCGTTCAATAAACGAAGGGATGAACTCCAATAAAAGCTTAGTTGAAAAATGTTGGGATTTGGAAAATATAAATGAACGATATTCTCAATTTATTCAAGAGTATAGTCAAAAATATATTCTTGATAAAAATAAGCTTGAAAAAGGCGACATGACTGATGGATCCTGTTTTGTAGAATGTGCATTACTAGTCCATGAGTATCGGAAATTTTTGTTTGTTGATCCGAGCCTTCCACAGGAACTTCTACCGGAAAAATGGCTTGGAGATTCTGCTGCAACATTATTCAATGATTATTATCATATGCTAGCGAAACCAGCTAAGCAATTTTTTGAATCCGTTTTTGAGCAGGGTGCATCGATTCAAAAATAGCTTTCAAATGGGTACTCCTCCTGCAGAGTACCCATTTCTCATGAATTACGCTACTTCGAAACTCTCTCTAAGATCTCCAGTCGCTGAAACTCCTGCCCTTTATCTGCGTATGTTTCAATTGTTTCCTCAATCATTGCCATATCCTTATCTGTGAGTGTCCGAACTACCTTCCCAGGTGAACCAAGCACAAGTGACCTTGGCGGAATAATTTTACCCGATGGAACGAGACTGTTCGCTCCAATGATGGAGTATTCCCCAATGTCCGCACCGTCTAATACAGTTGCCCCCATACCGACTAAAACTCCTTTTCTTAACGTGCAGCCATGAATAATTGCATTATGCCCGATGGATACTTCATCTTCTAGGGTTAAGGGATACTCCTCATATAAATGACACATCGAATTGTCCTGTACATTACAACGTTCACCAATTCGAATTGGACCTTCATCTCCCCTTATGACAACATTAAACCAAACACTGGAATATGCACCGATTTCCACATCGCCAATTACCTTTGCCCCATCGGCAATATAGGCCGTTTCATGTACTTTCGGTGTGAAATTTTTGTATCGATATAACATTTACTTCCTCCCCTTCTCCACTTTTACTTAATATAACATATTTTTTACGTTATAAATATTTTAATAATACTTTTGGTTGGTTGACAAATTTGTATTATTTAAATATTCTATATATAACGTAATTAAATTATCCGTTAGTATAACGTCATGCCATTATTATGCTATTATTAGATGAAAAATGAGGGAGGAATATGGAAAATGAAGGAAGAAATATTTGATGTTACCATTATTGGTGCTGGTCCTGTTGGATTGTTTACAGCGTTCTATGCAGGAATGAGAGAGGCATCCGTTAAAATAATCGATAGTATGCCAGAAGTTGGTGGACAGTTAGCGGCTTTATATCCAGATAAGTATATTTATGATGTAGCAGGGTTCCCTAAAATAAAAGCAAAAGAATTAGTTGCCCAATTATTTAAGCAAGCTCAAACTTTTTCACCGTCTATATGCTTAAACGAATCTGTTAAACATGTAGAAAAACTAGAAAACGGGTTATTCCACCTAAAATCAACTACAGGATCTCATTACTCTAAAAGCATCATTATAACTGCTGGAGCAGGAGCCTTTCAGCCGCGGAAACTAAAGATTGATAATGCACCACAATTTGAGGATCTATCACTACATTATTTTGTCAAAGACCTCACACGATTCCAGGGGATACGTGTCTTCATTTGTGGTGGAGGGGATTCAGCTGTCGATTGGTCCCTAGCAATAGAACCATTAGCAAAGGAAGTTACCCTCATTCATCGTCGGAAAGATTTTCGCGCCCATGAGCATAGTTTAACTATGCTGCAACAATCATCTGTTCGGCTATACACTCCATATGAAATGGAAAATCTTATTGGAAGTAATGGAAAAATAGAGAAGATCGTACTCCAAGAGGTCAAAGGAGATCAAAGGCATATACTAGATGCTGACCATGTCATTGTTAATTTTGGCTTTATCACCAATATCGGTCCGATTAAATCATGGGGATTAGAGACAGTTAAAAACGCAGTACATGTAAATAGGCAAATGGAAACCAATATTCCGGGAATCTTTGCAGCAGGAGATATCTGTGCCTATGATGGGAAACCGAAACTCATAGCAACAGGATTTGGAGAAGCAACGGTTGCAGTAAATCATGCCAAAAAATACATGAACCCTAAAGCAAAGCTAAGTGTCCATAGTACACATTTATTTGCTTGATAAGGCTAATAGCATAAGCCGTTTCAGGAAATAAATGAACCTTTCATGTGGTATTTTAACACATGCCTGTAGGTTTGATTCTGTTTTGATTTCTTAAAATCTCTTTAATAAATCCGTATTCGTTTCTTCAACCTAGATAGCAGCAATGAAGCGCACATAAAAAAGAGAACAAAGACTTTTCTTTGTCCTCTTTTTGTACAAATTCATATAAACTTTCAACTAAATCTAGTCACTCTTCATTACTTCTACATGATAAGCAGAAATTTGACCTGGATTAGATTCCCTTAAGTGATCACCATAAACCAATACCTTTTGGTTGGTTTTTAGACCCCTAAATAATTCACTATTATCAACATCTTTATGCCTTGATACTATTGTAACCTCAGAACCATAGTTCGAAGTAAAAAATCCTATTATTCTTTCTCCAATACTTTGGGGTTCAGCTGCTATCCATATTGTGTTAATTCTTTTAGAGACAACATAACCCTCTATAGTAATATAATCTTTAGGAAGGTTGTTTTTTAAATCTCCAGATGCTTCCTTTTCGAGTAATATTTCTTTAAAAATGAAAGAAAACAATAAAGTTAGTAAACAAGCTACTAGTAACCTGTTATATGGTGGGGTCTTATCCAACTTAAACACCTTCCAACCATTTAGTTTATTACTATATTAACAAGATTATAATAACATATTTTTGAATTTTTAATAATATTTATAATTATTTTTTAAGAAAAATAAGCCTCTCATCATGTGGAATTTTAGCGTTAAAACTTATTGATAATATCTTTACTTTTGATTTCAAATAATCCCCCATTTCCCCAGTTCAACAAACATTAAAAAGCCTACACCCTAAATACTAGTGAGTAGGCTTTTTAGACGTACTATCTATCACTCGAATGAAGCACTTTCTAGTACATCTTGTAACATATTATCAATACTTATTTTACTCTCATCATCTTCACCTGCAACGGTCACTATATAAGCATACGTCCCCTCAACAACAGCTGACTGAGAATACTCCCGACCATGATAATACACTTCGATTCCTGCGGGCTCACGATAAGCTTCTCGCTTGCAAAACAAGTGCGCCTGCATCTCCTAGTAATGCTTCGCGCTAGGCTTCCACAACGCAAGGGAAAAAAGAAGTTTACGCAAGTAGTTCCCTCGCTCCTGTGGGGTCTTATCATCTTCGCTAGGAGTAAGGGGTTAACGGAGCGGACATGGCGTACGTTATTTCATAAAATAATCTCATTTGAAAACGTAATCGGACATCTAGTACGTTATTTGCTCTAATTCGTACCAGAATACCTGTCATTTCGGTTAATAACGGAACAGATGTCCTTTAAACCCTTTTATTACCCATTTTTGTCACAAATAAGGGAAGAAATGTCCGTTTCCATACTTCTCCTATCTATGTATCCTCTTCGCGTGCCCGTGGAAAGCGACTTCCCGGAGAGGAAATCACATTACAGTTACTTCGCATTTTCTATCAACTATGAATTATTTCCCTTTGAATAGCAACCAATGCCTCCATAATAAAACACCCCACCAATACATATGTATTGATGGGGAAATATACTTTGTCATTCCGTAGGTCGCGTATTTACTTCATACCAGTTTTTTGATGTCGTTTTTTCACAATCTCGTAATTTCTTGAACTCCGCTTTTGGGATCTTCCATTTCAGGTAATTCGCTTCATCATCTGTTAATCGCAACTCACGAATACGAACCCCATCTTTAAATGATTCTAACAAAAATTCATCAAACTCTTTCTGATTGGAAATCATTTAAGTCCCTCCTTTGTCAAGATTGGAGATCTGGGATTATACTTTAGTTCTTTCCCTGATAATAAAATTGATTCATTTACCAAGACTTGCATTGCATCCACACAGTAAGGCATTAACTCCTCCTCCACTTCAATACAAGACAATTCCGTGCAGCCAAGGATTACACAATCACACTGATCCACAAATACTAAGTCCTTAATAATTGATTCAAACTCATTTACATCAATTGGCTTGTCGGCTTTGAAATCATAAATTGTTCGCATCACCTTTTCTTGTACATGCACGTTTGGTGTATACGGATTAATATTATATTTATGACATCCATTTTGATATATGCCAGTATTTATCGTGCCGTCTGTAGCCAAAATCCCAACCTTTGCTCCCTCACCGTAGTGGTTTCGGATATAGCGTACGGTTTCATCGATCATGTTTATAATATTAATTGAGGTCATTGCCTGCATTTCATCATAAAAATAATGTGACGTATTACAAGGAATAGCGATATTATTAATTTCAACCTGTTCAAAAATGTGAAGGTCCTTCTTAACTTCAGCTAAAAATGGTTCCTTATTATTTTCTAATATCGCTTTGGTCCGATCTGGAATGGTGGCATGATTGAGTATGACCATATCAATATGCTCCTGATCCTTATTAGCTACGGTATTTTCGATTACTTTTTCGAAAAATAGTGAGGTAGCAGCAGGACCCATGCCTCCTAATACACCAAGTTTTTTCTCCTTCACGATAAACCCACCTGCTCTATAAGCCCTGTAAAGAGCTCAACCAAAATTTTTCCTATATCGTAATCATTCAATAGGCTTACTTTACTTCTACATTTTCTTTCTTCAACCTATCCAAAGCAATATCCGCACCGAAATCCATACCTTGACAACCAGCAAGAAGCACTAAATCATCTGTTCTTGCCTTCGTAATCCCTTCGATAATCGCATCAGATAATTCATCATATAGATGCACATGGATACCAGCTCCAGCCATCACATCTAGAAACGCTTGCACTTCATCATCGGTCACTTCATCTTTTGGTGTCGTATGGGAAGCGCTACGTGTAGCAATTACTTCTTTTAATCCAAGTCTTGATGCCCATTCGACAACAACATTAGCATTTTCCCGATTAATAACTGCCCCACGCTGTCCTCGTATTGCATACACAAGATGAAGATTATTATAATCCATAAAATCAAGTGTTTGCAGCGTTACGTTAATATTTCCAGGGTTCGCAAAATGGTCATCCACTACTTTAAATTCATCCTCATAAATAAATTCAAACCTTCGTGGTACTCCGGTAAATTCCTTTAATGTTTTCTGAATCGTTGTAATGGATACACCACTTAGTAATCCGATCGTAATAGCAACCATAGCATTATAAACCGAGTGTAAACCTGGAACAGCCAATTCAATATAAAACTCACTTGGTTTATAGTCGATACCATTCGCACGGAAAGGTTTTAATATTTCTACTGTGAATTTACCTCTACCAGTTGATAAATCAAGGTTTTTACAATAAATATGCCCATCTTTATTTTCTAAGCCAAATGAAATGACTTGTGCCTTTGTTTTATCAACAAGGGATGCAGAATATGGATCATCCAAATTTAGTACTGCATAACTATTCTCTGATGCATTTCGAATCAAACTAGACTTTGCTTCAAAATACTTTTCAAACGTGCCATGCATCTCCATATGCTCTCGACTCATGTTATTAAGTGTAACGATATTATAATCCACTTTTTCTACACGATGTAGCTCAAGAGCTGCAGATGAAACTTCCATCGTAACATGAGAAACATCGTTTTCAACCATATCATTTAAATACTTCTGCAAATCTAACGACTCAGGTGTAGTCAGTTCAGCAGGAATGGATTTATCACCATTTTTAATCGTTACCGTTCCAATTAAGCCTGTTATATGACCCTCATTTTCTAAAATTTCATTAGCCATATAAGAAGTAGTCGTTTTCCCGTTCGTTGCTGTAATTCCGATCATGTTCATTTTAGCTGAAGGATCGTTATAATATGCTGCACCTAATTGAGCAAGTGCCTTTCTACTATTTGATACGACAATTTGTGGAACATCGACATTCTGTTGAATTTCTTCAACAACCGCTACTTCGGCACCGCGTTTTACTGCGTCAGCGAGGTATTTGTGACCATCTGTTTTGTACCCACGAACACATACAAATAAATGTCCTTTCACTACCTTTTGGGAATGATAGGAGATACCTGTCACTTCAACCCCTTGTAGCTGTATGTTGTTTTCAACTTGAATTGCTTGTAATAATTTATCCAATTGCATTGTAACTACCTCCTTTACTTTCCTCTTCTAAATAATTTGCTAGTTCTCGTTTTCATGAAGGCAAAAGCTGGTTTAGGATCCTGCCAACTCCATATCGCATATGCTTTCGGTCTAAAAAGAGATTTGATTACTTGTCCAACCGATAATTGCCCTGTTTTAATATAATCTTTTACAGCAAGTAGGTCTTCATACCCGTACCAAAAAGCGCGATTTGTCGTTTCTTTTAATGCTTGTGGCTCTATAGGTTTGCCGATTAGTTCCATATACGTAATATAAGGGAAGTTCAGTCCTACTTTATATAATAAGTGATTAAAGTTAGTAATTCTGGCATTAATTTCGATTAAATAAAATTCCCCTGTTTCAGCATCTTTTTTAAATTCGATTTCTCCAAATCCCTTATACTTTATTGCTTCTAAAAAATTGGTTCCAATATCATATAATTCAGGGATATATTTATGAATTGTATATACAGAAGCACCGAAGTTTATGGGATACTGACGAAGCTTTTGAGCAGTCGTCCAATGGGTAACCTTGGAATCCTGATTTAAGTATGCATCAAATGTGTGCATATGGTCATCAAATCCAGGTATAATTCGTTGGATAAATACCTCTAGACCTGCTTTATCTGCTTTTGCTACAGCTTCTTCTAATTCGTCCATCGTATGAACTTTAAATATTTTCTTTCTAAACGTTGCCACAAAGCTTGGCGAGTCAAATGGCTTTACCAAGCATGGAAACTGAATTTCATTTGTAACTTTTTCACGAAAATTTGGTTCATTTACTCGAACACTTTCAGGGACTTTAACCCCTTTTTCCATTGCTAACGCATGTAGTGTGTCTTTATTCATGACTTCCGTCGCTAACCCTTTTTCCGTTTGTGGAAGTAAATAATATTTCTTCACTTCGTCTAAGTGGGCGTCTATTACTTCTAGATAAGAGTCATGACATGGTATGAGAACAGGCTTTACATCTTGTTTTTTGGCATAATCAATTAATGCCTCAATAAACTTACCAGACTCTTTTCGGTAATGTGGTACCAGTATTTTTTCCGAACAATACTTTGATTCTGCACCATACCGATCTTCTTCTGAGTAGTCAGCTGCAACCGTATGTATTCCCTTCTCTCCCAAGCAACGAATCGCACTTAATCCTATATAATAATTATTTCCTAAAATAACGGCTTTATTATTCATAATATACCCTTTAAGGTTCACCTACACTAACTGTTAAATTTATTAGTTCTACATTATAATTTTATTTAATAGTACTATAATCATTATACGCCTGTAGCCAGGTTTCATCAATAATAGTTACCAAACTGTAATCGATACGAAATATTAACATAGGAAAGCCCCCATCTTATGATGGAGGCTACTAAAATTCAGTATTTTTGCTGATTTCTCGAGGTATTCTCTACACAATTTCTCGATCCCAATGACGGTGTGCCGCAATTGCTAAAGTGAAGCTATTTATAAACTCTTGTACATTATCAGTCGCAACGACACCTTTACTTTTCTTTATATTATTTTCTTCCAGCCATTTCTTCCCGTCATGTGTTGCTCCGATCGGTTTATAATGCATAAAAGCTTCCATGACAAATTTATTGGCGTCCATGTGAAATTTCTTGTCTTCACCACTTCCACCGACAATATAAATGGCATCATATAATACAGAGTCTGTGGTCATAAACGTTTCGTCTACTGTCAGCTGTTCCCCATTTGCTCCTGTGACTTTCCCTTGCTTTGCACTGATAATTTCTACATGAATTCCTTCATTTTTTATCCCATCCAATATCGACTTAACATCCATAAAGTTGAAGCCATTGTTTAAAATGACACCAATTTTACGGGTAGCCGCTATCTTGGTAGTGTTTTCCTGACTTAATGCTGGAGAGCTTTTTGTAACATCTGATCCACCTTTTGCAGGTGGTTCTGCCCCGATGTCTTTCGCAAATGCTGTTGCCAATTCTAAATCTACATTTGCATACATATCCACTACCTGCTGTCTCACTGCCTTATTCTTCACCTTGCCAACTTCAAAAGCAAAAGCTTGTTTTATATGCATTTTTTCCGGTTCACTCATACTATTCCAAAATAATTTCACTTGGGAAAAATGATCTCGAAAACTTTCGCTTCTTGCCTGCACTTTTTTCCCTTCCACCTTTTCTTGATAATGTTCATACCCACCTTTTTCTTTGGAAGGTGGCGTAGGCGTGTTAGCTGCCAAAGAATTATTGTGATACGCTACCTTCCCTTGATTAATTGTCTGCCTATGAAACCCATCTCGTTGATTATTATGGAATGGACATACTGGACGATTGATCGGAATTTCATGAAAGTTGGGACCACCTAATCGAAGGAGCTGTGTATCTGTATAAGAAAACAATCTTCCTTGTAATAATGGATCGTTTGTAAAGTCAATTCCTGGTACAACATGGCCCGGATGGAAAGCTACTTGTTCTGTTTCCGCAAATACATTATCGACATTTTTATTTAACGTCAATTTTCCAATAATCTGGAGTGGGACATCTTCCTCTGGCCAAATCTTGGTTGGATCTAATATATCGAAATCAAATGCAAATTCATCCTTCTCTTCAATAACTTGCACTCCCAATTCATATTCTGGGTAGTCACCTTTTTCTATAGCTTCGTACAAGTCACGGCGGTTATAGTCCGGATCTTTTCCTGCAATCTTTTGTGCTTCATCCCAAACTAATGAATGTATCCCAAGCTTTGGTACCCAGTGAAATTTAACAAAGTGAGATTTTCCTTGATCATTTACAAAACGGAAAGTATGAATTCCAAACCCTTGCATCATCCGAAAGCTTCTCGGAATGGCTCGATCCGACATTAACCACATAACTTGATGTGCAGATTCTTGATTATTTGCAACAAAATCCCAAAATGTATCATGAGCACCGGATGCTTGTGGCATTTCATTATGTGGCTCCGGTTTAATTGCATGTACAATATCGGGAAATTTTATCGCGTCTTGAATAAAGAAAACGGGCATATTATTCGCCACAAGGTCATAGTTTCCCTCTTCCGTATAAAACTTGGTCGCAAATCCACGAACATCCCGTACCGTATCTGCTGAGCCACGAAAGCCAACGACCGTTGAAAAACGAACAAAAACTGGTGTTTTCTTTCCTGGTTCCTGAAGAAATTTCGCCTTTGTATATTTTTGCATCGATTCATATACTTCAAACTCACCATGAACACCAAATCCTCTTGCGTGTACCACGCGTTCTGGAATCCGTTCATGGTCAAAGTGAGTCATTTTTTCACGAAAATGAAAGTCTTCCATTAATGTCGGTCCACGTTCTCCTGCCGTTAGAGAAAATCGATCCTCCGAAACTCTTAATCCTTGATTTGTTGTCAAATCCTTCCCATCATCGTCCACGCGAAACTGATCTAATTGTTCATCCTTACTATTCTCGTTTACATTCTGTTTTTCTTTCATTGCTTTACCCCTTTCTTAATGTTGAACTCTCATAGTTTCTATTATTTCCACATGCTCTGATAATATGAAAAAATCGCAAACCTCACTTATTTTCTTTTCAAAAAATTATAAGAATAATAATCATTTTATGGTATGATATATTTTAGGAATATTTACCTATTATATGGATAAAAGGAGGACAACCTATATGCGAGTGAAACTATTTATCATTTCTTTATTCTCTATCTCATTTATTGTCGCTATTACTTCGAATCACTTATTAATAGAGAATAAAACTTATTTCATCGCATTAGGTTTGTATTGGTTGTTCTCCACGCTTTATTCCCACTTAGCCGTAATCGTCAAAAAAGGCAAAGTCTCTATGGACTATGGTGTAACATATAGTTTATCCATAGGATTATTTGCCGGTCCGCTTGGTATCTTCATTTTTGAGACTCTCTATCGAACTACTGTGTATTTCATTCGAAAGTTCACAAAAACAGCTGATCCAGATGAATTCTTACATATTTTTTATAATATTGGGTCGTTTGCATTAAATAGTTCCATTGCATTTTTCATCTTTCACAAAATATACCCGTTTTTCGATGCATTTCCACTTGGATATTGGTTCGTCATTATTATTCTCGTTATCATCATGTCACTTTTATCAGATTTCTATCTTATTGCTTTATTCTCTTTTATGGGTGATATTAAAAATATAAAAGATGCAATTGACTTTATTAAAAGTCGAAACGTACTTGATATGGGAAAAATTGCATTCTCCAATGGATTACTATTTATGTTTTTACTAAATCAACAATGGGAAATGTTAGTTGGCTTATTTCTATTAAATTATCTTGTCAGTCGGTCTTTTATGGAAAAAAATCAAAGCATTCAACACAAAGTAGAACGTGATAAATTTGAACAAATGGCATATACAGACTTTTTAACAGAGGTTTATAATCGCGCCTTCATGGATAAAACAATGAATGAATTAAATGAAACCGGAGAGAAAATTGGCATTATCGTGACTGATATTGATTCCTTTAAAAGGATAAATGATACATATAACCATGCTGTTGGAGACCACGTTATTCAACATTTCGCAGCAACGTTACAAGGCTATCTCAGGGAGGATGATTATCTTTTCCGAAGTGGCGGGGAGGAATTTACAATTTTTTTAAGGAATCGAAATTATAATGAATGTGTCGCACTAGCCGAAAGGATGAAAGATGGTGTTAGGGATAATCCAGCGGCAGCAGAATATAAGTCATACCCAATTCAGATTCAACATACTGCATCATTCGGATTATATTATTATATTACATGTGAAGCGGTTGAAATTAAAAAAGCGTATGTTTATGCGGATCAGCTACTACTAAAAGCTAAAGATATGGGGAAAAATCGTCTAATTTCCAAAAACGGTGTATCGGACCTACCATTATCAGAGAGATTCACAAATAATTAAAAGGGATGCTTTTTGCTTCCCTTTTCGTCTACCTATTCTATATAATCTATTACTTTCAATGACTGCTTCTAACCTTTCATTTCAAATGTAGCTTTATTGTTACACGACCTATTGTATCCTCATGTAAGGGCTGAAATCACAGTGTATATTCTGTATTAATATGACTTACCTTAAGTGTTTTGGCACTTGTTTATCATGTTCATTGTTAGCCACTTCCGTAAATATATCATCATGTTTGATTGGTTGTTTCATTTGATTGTTTTGATTATTCATTTGAGCAAATTTAGCGTTCGAAGGGGCTTGGCTTAGAGCTTGGTTTATTAACGTAATGAGCTGATCGAAATCTTTCTTAGTAACCGGTTGGGCTTCGGGCTTCAAGGAATAACCAAGCTGGCCATTTGGCTCTAGTGTCGCAAACTGTACATCTTCTATTTTTGTAACATTATTTTGTCGTAAAATTCCTTCCAATTGATCGACGGTTAGCCTCACCTTACGTAAATTGGCTTCATTAAATCTTCCATCTTCAATAAGAACTTTTGACTGACCAGTAATAAACTTTTCAAATGGATTTCCTTTTATTTGCGCGTATTCCATTATAATTAACGTGATTACTAGTATTGCACCTACTCCAACTGTCGTCCATATATTTTTACCAGCGACAGGTTGTACTAGCAAGGAACCAATACCAATCATAATAACTGTCTGAGGTAACGTCATTTGGGATATTGATTTTCGACCGGCGATTCGTAATAATATCGTACCTGCGATAACAACGACTATTGACTTCCAAATCCAATCCAATTCCATCTTAATCTACTCCTTCAACATGCTATAGGAATAGTTTTGCTTTCAAATAAATTATTATGCGCTAAAGTATGGACTATCTTTATGTTCAACAAATAATTGATGCCATAACATGAACATTAAAACTGTCCATATTTTCCGCGAATGATCGGCACGGTTCTGTACATGTTGATGCAATAAATCTTGAACATATGATTTATCAATTAAATAATCAGTTTCACTTTCCTTCATTAAATTTACTGCCCATTCATATAGTTCATTTCTTAACCATGACTTTATTGGTACGGGAAATCCCAATTTCCTTCGATCAACTACATGGTCTGGAACTATACCTTTTGCAGCTTTCCTTAAAATAGCTTTTGTTGTTCCGTTCGTATATTTACACGTTACCGGTATATTTCTAGCTACTTGAAAAACTTCCTTGTCTAAAAAAGGAGTTCTAAGCTCTAATGAATTAGCCATTGTCATTTTATCTGCCTTTAATAAAATATCTCCTGGAAGCCAGGTGTTTAAATCGATATATTGCATCTTTTGTGCAGGGTGATCCTCCGAACAATTACGGTATAACCCAGAAGTCCATGATTGATACGTCCGATTAGATTGATAATGTTTAAGAAACTGCTCTTTCTCAAATTCCTCAAACATTTTCGCATTCCCGATATACCGATGTTCCAATGGTGTGGTTCCTCGCTCTAGAAAGCTTTTTCCAACAATACCTTCTGGTAGTACTTTGGCTAATCTATTTATGAAAGCATGGAGACTCTTTGGTATATAATGAAAGAACTTCAATGACTCAAATTCACGATAGATATTGTAGCCACCAAACAGTTCATCTGCTCCTTCCCCAGAAAGAACAACCTTCATATACTTTCGCGCTTCACGTGCAGCAAAATAAAGTGGTACACAAGAGGGATCGGCTAACGGATCATCCATATGCCACAGAATCTTTGGCAATACTTCTACATATTCTTGAGGCGTAATGAGGTAGTGCATGTTGTCTACCCCTAATTCTTCAGCAGTTTGCTTTGCGATTGGAATTTCTGAAAATCCTTCCATTTCAAACCCCACAGAAATTGTTTTAATCGTCGGATCAAACCGTTTAGCAATTGCAACGATAAGCGTGGAATCAATTCCACCAGATAAAAACGCACCTACAGGAAAATCACTCTGTAAATGCATTTTTACTGAGTCGAATAAAACTTCTTGGATACGATTAATCATTTGATTTTCATTCCCATTGATTGGATGAAAAGACGCATGGAAATAGCGATACTTTTTCATTGGTTGATTTAGTCTTTTCATGAAGTAATGACCCGGCTCAAGTTTGGCACTCTCATTTGTTATCGTAAGAGGCTCAGGTACATATTGAAACGAAGTATAATGCTGTAAACTTTCCTCATTTACTGTTGGGTGATCGTGAAATGCTAGTATACTTTTATTTTCAGAAGCAAAAATAAATTCATCTTCTTTTTCCCTATAATAAAGTGGTTTGATACCAAATGGATCGCGTGCTCCATAAAGAATTTTTTCCTCTGTATCCCATATAACAATCGAATACATCCCTCTAAGCTCATTAAAAGATTGTACTCCTTTTTCCAGAAATAACGTCGACACTACTTCCGTATCTGAATTAGTTATAAATTGGTAGCCTTTATCTTTCAAACTGTTACGAAGGCTAACATAATTATATATTTCACCATTAAAAAGTAGAATATAGCGATTTTCACCAAAGAAAAACGGTTGGCTTCCACCTTGTTCATCAATAATACATAATCTGTGAAAAGCCGTAACAATATGAGGGTCCTGAAAAAAACCCTCTTCATCTGGTCCACGGTGTTTCAGTAAATTACTTGCATACTGAAAATCCTGCAAACGCTCCCGACTAAACGTACAACCTTCGTTTAAGAGTGCACCTAGAAAGCCACACATACCCCACACCCTCTTTTTCCAAGTTTAGATCGTTTCACACTTTCAACATTCATCTATATACATCATATACGGAAGTGCCATAATTGTTTCTGAATTCCCTGATTTAATGTTGACGGATTCTCTAATAAGCCTCACCCTGTTGAAGATGAGTCAGAATTTTATGTTAAAATAAAGGGAGATGATGTGAAGAATGCACATAAACTAATAAATTTTGTTGGTATTCAAACAAAGGGGAGTTACTTTTGATAAAAAGAAAAAAGAAGATTTTCTTAATAATTTCTACCGTATTCATATTGTTAGGTGGTATATATGCTACTACATATATACCTAAAAAGATTATTTCTATTGAACCGTCAAAGGTATCAAAAATAGAAATTTTTGATGGTAATCGTGGTGAACCTCTGACTGTAATTGATACAAAGCAAAAGGAACATATAATTTCAAACCTTAACAACATTACCTTCAAAAAGGAAAAACTTAGCATTGGATACTTAGGTTATAAATTCCGAGTGACAATTTACAATGACAAAGGAAAAGTATATAAAGAACTTATTATAAATAACACTGAAAAAATAAGATATAAAGGTTTCTTTTACACTGATAAATCCAAAAGCATTGCTTTCGATTATATCAACAACCTTTTCTTGACGATGAAACAATAATAGACTGTTTGTGAATAACTGAAATTATAGTAACGAATGCCTTCCTTTAATAAGTTGAATATAGCTTGTTCCGTTTAGAGGGAGGATTTCAGAAGAAAGTAGCAAGTAAATAAGGGGCGTAGTGAGTTGAAAAGGCTATATTTATTGATATTACTAGTGATGCTTGCGATTTTATCTGTGGGCTGTCTAAAAGAAGTAAACTATTATAATAATCCTAATATCGCTCAACTAATAGAAGATCGTGAAATTGTTCAAATGGAGGGGTATAATTTTTCAATAGAAGATGGAGTTTTAACTATCGATGAGAATGATACCCATTATGAAATTAAACTACCTGACAAAGGAAGAATTCTTAGTCTACATTTATCTTATGATAAACAATTTTTAGCGTACGATGTTAAAGGAGAAAACGGGGTAAAAATATATATTGTAAATTTAGATACAGGATCCGTTACCAATCTTTCCGACACCATAGGATATAATTATGATTACGATAACTATCATACACCATATGGAATTGCTTGGTCTCCAAATCAAAATATTATAGCTTTTATTGGAGGGCAAGATAAAGCCGCTCGAATAGATTTATACCATTTGGAAATGGACATCAATAAGCAGTTACATGCAGGTTCATTCATATTTGATGATATCTATGGGGTAAAGTGGAATGAAAATGGTAGTTCAATTTGTTATGTCGAGCCTCCAAAGGACGATGGCTCTATGTATCACGTTTATGAGACAGAGATAGAATTTGAGAGTTACCTACAGAGTGGTACAGTAACTATTATTGGAGAGTTAACCCATGAAGATTATATAGAATGGCTTGAAAAGTAGCGTATCTATTAAAACTATTAGGCTAAAAAACTTTATGATGAGCAGGAGTAACACTAAGAGTTAATTCACTTTAGGATGCATTTGTTCAAAAAGAATGTTTGTTAATACCTTTAAACTATAATTTGAGGGTAGGTAGTAAAAGTTGAATATCGTTAACCGATACAAGTTAACAAACGGGGCGTTATGAAAGAAAATATTCGATTCACACATAAAGGAACTTGAAAAAACCAAGCTCCTTTTCTTGTGAATCTTATCTGCTATTTGTTGTGAGTTCTCTTATTTAACCTACGTTTTTCTTTTTAATTTGTTTACTGCGCAATTGGCCACATGCTGCATCAATGTCTGCACCATTTTCCCAGCGCACTCCACAATTAATACCGTTTTCTTTTAACACTTCAAAGAATGATTGAATTGATTCTGAGTCACTTCGTTGATACTGGTTATGCTCTTCAACCGTATTATAAGGAATTAAATTCACATAGGATAAATGACGTTTTGCTCTTAGAAGTTTTGCTAATTCTAATGCTTCTTTCTTATGGTCATTAACATCCTTTAGCATAATATACTCATACGTAATTCGACGATTTGTTTTTTCTAAATAATAGTCAACAGATTGCATCAATTTTTCTATTGGGAATGCTTTGTTGATTTTCATAATGCTCGTACGAAGTTCATTGTTTGGCGCATGTAAAGAAATAGCGAGATTCACCTGAAGACCTGTATCAGCAAACTCATATATTTTATGAGCGAGACCACTAGTCGAAACAGTTATATGTCTTGCACCAATATTTAGTCCATGATCTTCATTTACCACTTTGATAAAATCAACCAAATTTGTGAAATTATCAAATGGCTCTCCAATACCCATCACCACGATGTGGCTAACACGTTCATCTTTCCCTTGGGTATCAAGGTGTTTTTGCACCTTCATGATTTGCTCTACAATTTCGCCACTTGATAGGTCACGAGTCTTTCGCAACAGTCCACTTGCACAGAAGGTACATCCAATATTACACCCTACTTGTGTAGTTACACAAACAGATAAACCATAATTAAAGCGCATCAATACTGTCTCAATTAAGTTCCCATCATCTAATTTAAATAGGAATTTAATTGTACCATCTGTTGATTCTTGCTTAATTTCCTCATCTAACGTTTCTAGAATGAAGTGGTCTTCTAATAAGGAAATTGTTTCTTTGTTTACATTTTGCATTTCTGAAAAATGGTTAATGCGTTTCTTATAAAGCCAATTCCAAACTTGATCTGCACGGAATCTTTTTTGCCCATGTTCTTTGAGCCAATCTGTTAATTGTTCATATGTTAATCCATAGATGGATGTTTTGCTCATTGTATACCCTCGTTTCCAGTAAATATACTACCTATCTATACTACATAAAAATCAGTCTCGTAGCAAACAGTTTTAGAAAAAAGCTATTTTCTAAATAGATTGTTGTTTTTTAAAGTTATAAATGTTAATTAGTATTTAATATTAACCACGAAGTAACATACTACTCTTAACACCACCTCGGAATCTTAGACTGTCTCTCAAGAGTCTTCGTGAAGTTCATCCAATCTTGACTCGTTGAATTGTTGCTTGTGAGCGAATATTTCATTTTTTGAGCGAATCGCCGCTGGTAAAGTAATCGATTTTTCTAAAGGAGCTGAAGCGTTGCCCAAGTCGAGCGAAATATTCTGCTGGAGCGATTTTGTAGCACTCGATTGACTAATAAAAATGATCGTAAAAAAACTCGCCGATAGACGAGTTTTTATTTATCTTTTTGTTGCAGATGTAAAAACAAACTAGCTGCTAGCTTTGATAAGAGAAATAATCCAACATAAAAAAGAAATAAATGAATATAGTTTACTCCTTCATACATTTTGAAATAATCCACGCTGACCATAATTGGCTTCATGATAAATGCAAGGATTCCCGAAAGGATTATCCCATAGATATAGACATTTTTCTGGTATTTTAATGTCCATTGGTATACGAGTATAAATAATATTGGAACAAGCGCCGCGTCTAAAGCGAAACTTGGTAAAAAAGGTAAGATTTGATATGGGTATTCCCACAAACCTAATTTAATTCCAACACTATTTATATAGTGAAACCATACATGATAGTTCAGCCCAAAGAAGCCGAGTAACAAGATGTTTCGCCTGTCGATTACAAAAAACAATACAATTAGGGGAATAATCACTAGCAATATAATCACCCAAAATTGCCAAGTTTCATAATCTGAATACATCTTCCAATACTCTATTTGCAATTCTGTAGATTCTTTTGTAATAGATTTAATTCGTTGCAATAGTTCCGATTGTTCTTGATGCATAGCCCTTCCACCCTAAGTTGTATTTACAACTATCTTTCCCAGGTTTATGTTGACTATTCAAGTACAAGGATACCTTTTCTCTTCCACAGGAGACTACGGCAAATCTGTCGCCCCCATTAAATAACGATCACATTCACGGGCAACTTCTCTTCCTTCGTTGATCGCCCAGACTATCAAGCTTTGCCCACGACGCATATCTCCGGCAGCAAATATGCCATCAATATTGGTTTTATAGTTACCATAATCTGCTTTAACTGTCGTGTTAGGATTACGGTCTATATTTAGTTGCTCTAGTAGTCCTTGCTCTGGTCCACTAAAGCCAATTGCGATTAAGACAAGATCTGCTGGCCAGACTTTTTCCGATCCAGGAATTTCCTCACGAATTTTATTTCCAGCTTCATCATAACGAAGTTTAACATTAACGGTGTGAACTTCCTTAATATGCCCATTCTGATCACCTACAAATTTTTTCGTCATGACAGCATATGCTCTTGGATCATCTCCAAGTTTGCTAGCCACTTCCTTATGTCCATATTCTACTCGATGAATAATAGGATATTGTGGCCATGGATTTGTTTTATCATCACGGACTAATCCTTTTTTATCGTAAATATCAAATTGCGTTAAACTTTTACAGTTATGTCTGATTGCTGTTGCAAGACAGTCTGTTCCCGTATCACCGCCGCCAATAACTATGACATGTTTATCGGCTGCAGAAATATAATCACTATCTCCGAGATCGGAATCAAGCAAACTTTTCGTATTTGCATGTAGAAAATCCATTGCCGGATAAACACCTGTTAAGTCGCTTCCCTCTACTTGCATGTCTCGATGAACCGTAGCCCCACCACAAAGGATGACAGCATCAAACGATTCCTCCAGTTTGGAGACGGAATAATCTTTCCCAATCTCAGTATTGGTCACAAATGAAATACCTTCTTTCTCTAAAATATCCACACGTCTTTTAACAACATCATAGGATAACTTCATTTCTGGTATTCCGTAAGTTAGCAATCCCCCAATACGATCGTTACGTTCAAATACGGTTACGGTGTGACCCGCCTTATTTAGTTGTGCTGCTGCCGCTAATCCCGCTGGGCCGGAACCGACAACTGCTATCTTTTTACCCGTTCTTTTCTGAGGTGGTTGTGGTATGACCCAACCTTCTTCAAAACCTTTTTCAATAATAGAACGCTCAATTGTACGTATGGCAACAGGCGGTTCATTTATCCCCAACACACAAGCGCCTTCACATGGTGCAGGACAAGCAATACCCGTAAATTCAGGAAAGTTATTTTTCTCTTGGGCACGTTCTAACGCTTCCTTCCACTTCCCTTCATAAACTAGTTGGTTCCACTCAGGGATTAGATGATATACCGGGCAACCAGTTGTTACCCCATTTATCTCCATTCCCGAATGACATGTTGGTACACCACAACTCATACAACGAGCCCCTTGAATTTGGATTTCTTGTTCTGAAAGTGGTGCTGTATAATCATCCCAGTCAGCAACCCGGACGCTAGGGTCGCGCTCTTTTCGTGTTTGTCTGTCATATTCCATAAATCCAGTTTGTTTCCCCATAAAAAGCCCCCTTCTTTATTCATTTTTGCCCTATGTCGCAACACCAAGAATTAAGATTTTAACTCCATGGTTTCTTTTTGTCTTGGCTGTAAACTTCTTGAATACCTATTTCCTTCGTTAAATCCTTGTTGACTCTCTTCAAATGCCATCATCTCAGCATCCATTTTGTTTAATCCACGATCCAATAGAATCTGTATACGTTCTTGGATTCTTGAATAAGTAATCGGAATGACACGAACAAATTTCGCTACATATGTCTCCCAGTAGGTTAAAATCCTCTCCGCATGCGCACTGTTTGTATACTCCACATGTTGTTTTATTAAATTGTAAACTTCATTAATTTCGCGATGATTTACTAATTGTTCTACACGAACAAGTTCCGGATTTACCTTCTCACGGAAGGTCTTATCCTCATCTAGAACATAAGCTACTCCTCCAGACATACCTGCTGCAAAGTTCCGACCAGTAGCACCTAAGACAACAACTTTTCCCCCGGTCATATATTCACATCCATGGTCACCGACACCTTCTACAACAATATGTGCACCACTATTTCGCACACAAAATCTTTCGCCAGCAATTCCTCTAATATATGCTTGACCCGAAGTTGCACCATAAAAAGCTACATTTCCAATAATAATATTTTTTTCTGGAGGGAAAGTGACAATTGGATCTGGGTACACGATGATCTTACCACCAGACAATCCTTTTCCAACAAAATCATTCGCATCTCCAATCAACCGCATCGTCATTCCACTAGGGATAAAAGCTCCAAAGCTTTGTCCGGCAGAACCATTGAAATTCAATTTAATTGTATCTTCAGGTAGACCATTCTCTCCGCACCTTTTGGTAACTTCACTTCCAAGTAAAGTACCTGTTGCTCGGTGAATATTTCGAATGGCCGTGGTAAATTCTACCGTTTCTTGTGTTTTAAATGCACGTCTACAATTAGGAATTAGTTCCTGATAATCTAACGTTTTGTCAATTCCATGGTCTTGCTTTTTTGTTGCATACCGCCCAACCTCTTGGTTTAAGGATGGTTGATAAAGAAGAGCAGACAAATCTAATCCCTTTGCTTTCCAATGATCAATAGCTTCATTTACTTCTAATACATCAGTTCTTCCAATCATTTCATTAATTGTATGAAAACCTAGTTCTGCCATTATTTCACGTGCCTCTTGCGCAATAAAACGCATGAAGTTGACAACATGATCTGCTTCCCCAGCAAATTTTTTCCTTAGCTCTGGGTTTTGGGTAGCGATACCTACCGGACACGTGTCCAAGTGACAAACTCGCATCATGACACAGCCTAAAACAGCTAACGGCGCAGTTGAAAAGCCATATTCTTCCGCCCCGAGCATTGCTGCAACGACTACATCCCGACCTGTCATCATTTTTCCATCTGTTTCGACAGCAATACGATCTCGAAGACCATTTAATAATAATGTTTGGTGTGTCTCCGCTAAACCAATTTCCCAAGGCAACCCTGTATACTTTAAGCTCGTGTTTGGCGCAGCACCTGTACCACCATCATAGCCACTTATCAACACATGATCTGCTCGACCTTTAGCAACACCGGCAGCAATTGTTCCTACACCGACGGCTGAAACTAACTTCACACTAATCCGTGCCTTCGGATTTGTATTCTTTAAGTTATAAATAAGCTCTGCCAAATCTTCAATGGAATATATATCGTGATGCGGTGGTGGTGAGATTAATTCCACTCCAGTAGTTGAACCTCGAACCTCAGCAACCCAAGGATATACTTTTTTCCCTGGTAAATGCCCACCTTCACCTGGTTTTGCTCCTTGAGCAACTTTAATCTGGATTTCATCAGCATTCACCAAATAATGGCTCGTAACCCCGAAACGACCAGAAGCCACTTGTTTTATTGCACTTCGACGCAGATCACCATTTTCATCTGGAGTAAACCTGTCTGGAGATTCGCCACCTTCACCTGAATTACTTTTACCGCCTATTCGATTCATCGCAATTGCGAGTGCTTCATGCGCTTCTTTACTTATCGCACCAAATGACATGGCCCCGGTTTTGAAGCGAGCACAGATCGCTTCAACGGATTCCACTTCTTCAATTGGTACCGGATTTCGTTTTTTAAATTTCAGTAAACCTCTTAGTGATTGCAGGTTCTGCTTTTCATCCGTCAACATTGTGGAATAGTCTTTGAAAAGTTCATAGTTTCCCGAACGGCATGCATGTTGCAATGTATATATTGTCCGCGGATTATATTGGTGATCTTCCCCATTTTCACGGTATTGGTATTCATCGCCTGCATCCAATACACGATTTTCTCCACGTTTCACCTTGAATGCGTTCTCATGACGCATTAACGTCTCTTTTTCAATCATGTCTAATCCAATGCCACCAAGACGGGATGCTGTCCCAGTGAAATATCTTTCAATGACATCATTTTTGATACCAATTGCTTCAAAAATTTGAGCGCCACGATAACTTTGAATTGTTGATATCCCCATTTTGGATAAAATTTTTACGATTCCATCTGTTACAGAGGATACATATTTCTGAATAGCTTGTTCCACATGTAGATTTTCCAATTCGTTATAATCAACTAACTGATCAATAGTTTCAAATGCCAGATAAGGATTTATCCCCTCTGCCCCGTAACCAATTAAGGTAGCGAAATGATGAACTTCTCTTGGCTCACCTGATTCTATTAAAATACTAACTTTGGTACGGATAGCTTTACGTATAAGATGATGGTGTAAACCGGACACAGCAAGTAATGCTGGTATAGCTGCTTTTTCACTGGATAAACCACGATCCGATAAAATGAGTAATGTTGCGCCATTTTGGATGGCTTGATTTGCTTGTTCAAATAATTGTTGCAAAGCTCCTTCGATTGAACCTTGTTTGGCATCAAAGAGAATGGAGAGCGTTGCTGATGGAAGCCCGTTCACATCTTCGTTACGCAATTTGGCAAGCTGTTTATTTGTTAATAACGGTGTATCTAACCGTATATGTCTACAACTATTAGCATTCGGATCTACTAAATTACCTTCCGCTCCTATAGTCGTACTTGTCATCGTAACCATCTGCTCTCGAATTGCATCTAACGGTGGATTCGTAACTTGAGCGAAAAGCTGCTTAAAATAGTTATACAAAAGCTGTGGCTTTTTAGATAGGACTGCTAAAGGAGAGTCATATCCCATCGAACCTATTGGATCCTTTCCACCCGTTACTAGCGGCTTAATAATCTTTTGGATTTCCTCACGTGTATATCCAAAAGCAAGCTGCTGTTCTAATAGTTTGCCTTCCGATTGTGAGATTTTTTCCGATTCTACTTCAGGAAGATTATCTATATCTATTAGGTTTTCTAACCATTCTTTGTATGGTTGTTCGGAAGCAACCTGTAATTTTATATCTTCATCTGGAATAATGATTCCCTTGTCTAAATCTACTAACAGCATTTTTCCAGGCTGCAGACGGTCCTTATATAAAATATCATCTGCAAATATATCTAATGCACCAACTTCAGAACCAAGCACAATCATGCCTTTTTTCGTCACATAATAACGGGCAGGCCGTAAACCATTACGATCTAGACAGGCTCCAATTTGTGATCCATCAGTAAATACGACAGCACTAGGTCCATCCCATGGTTCCATTAAAGTACTATGGTATTCATAAAAGTCCCGTTTCTCTGCTATGATGGATGGATCGTTTGCCCATGGTTCAGGAATCATCATCATTGCTGTATGTGCAAGCGATCTTCCTGATAAATGTAAAAACTCAAATGTATTATCAAATATAGAAGAATCACTTCCATCCGCATCCATGATAGGTAGGATTTTTTCTAAATCTTTTTCATCAAAATAATCGGATACGCAAAGTTGCTCCCTGGCCCGCATCCAATTTACATTACCCCGTAATGTGTTGAATTCCCCGTTGTGGATCGTATAACGATTCGGATGAGCTCTTTTCCAGCTCGGAAACGTATTTGTACTAAAACGTGAATGGACTAGCGCTAGTGCGGATTTAAAATCGGGATGGTTCAAATCGATGTAGAAGGAATCTAACTGTTCCGGAATAAGCATTCCTTTGTATACGATGGTACGGGTCGATAAACTACTAATGTAGACATCTTCATAGTTAGGATTTTTGGCAACTTCCTGTTCAATCTGTTTACGTATAACATATAATTTTCGTTCAAAATCCATCTGATCGACAAGATCCTCTGATTTTCGAATAAACACTTGGCGAATCGTTGGTTTGCTTTTTGCAGCAAGCTTCCCTATAAACGACTCATTCAACGGAACCGGACGCCATCCAAGACATGCTTGACCTTCTTCATGGATAATGGATTCTACCATTTCCTTACATTCCATTCGGAGATCTAAGTTATCGGGAAGAAAAAACATCCCAATCCCATATTCCCCTTTATTTGGAAGATGAATATCTTCTTTCAGGCATTGTTTTTGAAAGAAACGGTTTGGTATTTGCGTTAATATACCCGCACCATCACCAGTACTCGTATCTGCTGATTGTCCACCCCGGTGTTCCATATTGCAAAGTATGTTAATTGCATTTTGAACAATGTTATGTGTCTTCTTACCATTTATGTTTGCGATCATCCCAATCCCACACGCCTCATGCTCAAAGTCAGGATGATATAACCCCTGTTGTTCTGGGTATCCATTTCGTGTCATCACAACAACTCCTTCCCTGTGGTTATAGAAAGTGTGTTCATTTGGAAAAACGAACACACTAAATTAACTAAAAATTATCAATTTACCTTATTATAACACAAAACTAATCTTTACTCAAAATTCAGAAAGTTATTTTTATGCTAATCCCTTCATAATCGGCGTTTGGAAACGCTGTCATTATTTCGGTTTGCATCATTTTTATTGTATATAGTATACAGAACCTCTTCCTTTTCAACCTAATCGAACATAAAAAGGCAAACTTTACAATCCAATAATTGGACGAACAACTATAAAAGTCGTATCATTTTTTATTAAGAAATAATGCTACTAGGAGTGAAATACATGTCTTTCCATGCAAAAACATTTCATAATATACCATTATCTGTTTTAGATTTAGCACCAATTAACGAAGGGAGTAACCCAGCGGAATCCTTTCAAAATAGTGTCGATATCGCACAACAGGTGGAAAAGTGGGGGTTTAATCGTTACTGGTTAGCAGAGCATCACAATATGCCGGGAATCGCCAGTTCCGCAACATCTGTCATCATTGGCCATATTGCAGGAAAAACGAAACACATTCGTGTTGGTGCTGGTGGCGTAATGCTACCAAATCATGCAACACTTGTTATTGCCGAGCAATTTGGGACACTTGAATCACTTTATCCTGGTCGTATTGATCTTGGACTAGGTCGCGCTCCCGGAAGTGATCAAGCGACTGCATATGCACTTCGGCGTACATTAAATATGAGTGTAGAAGATTTTCCTATGCAAGTAAATGAGCTTCAAGACTACTTTTCTGATGAACCGGTATCAAGGGTAAAGGCAGTACCTGGGCAAGGACTAAACATCCCAATTTGGTTGTTAGGATCGAGTGGATTTAGTGCACAACTTGCTGCACAAAAAGGATTACCATTCTCATTTGCTAGTCATTTTGCACCTGGGTATCTATCTCAAGCCTTACACTTATATCGTGAACAATTCCAGCCATCTGAACAATTGCAGAAGCCATATGTCATGCTCGGTGTTAATGTTATTGCTGCTGATACAAATGAAGAAGCTAAACGCATTGCCACTTCACAACAACAGCAATTTATCAATATTCGCAAAGGTAAACCAACGAAATTACAACCGCCAGTAGATAATTTAGAAGAGCTATTTTCTCCACTGGAAATTGCAGCGATAGGGGAAGCATTGGATTCAAGAACAACGATTGTCGGGGACAAAGAAACTGTAAAACAGGGCCTAGAGAGTTTCATTAACGATACAAAAGCAGATGAGCTAATCATTAGTTCACAAATTTACAATCATGAAGACAGACTACGTTCATACGAGATCATAGCTGAATTGATGCTGTAAGTATAAAAGACCACGATCCAATATATTAGGATCGTGGTCTTTTATGGGTTCCATTCTTAAGTGCAAAACGGAGCGGACATGGAGTGCGCTATTTCTAAAAAATACGACATTTGAAAGTATCTGCGGACGTCAAGTACGTTAAATGCTTTTATTAGTGCAAGAATGCTTGTTTTTTCGATTAATAAAGGATCAGATGTCCTTTAGCCCTTTGAATAACCACAATGGGTTACAAATAAGGGAACAGTTGTCCGCTTCATTCCTTCGACACCTTCACCCTTCATCATTTATCTTTTAATAGTTGCTTAATTTCCTTCAATTCTTCTTGTAGTTCTTCAAGTTTAATGTCTGTCGGAGTTGGCGTTTCCTCTCGATTCGCTTCTTCCACATTCCCTACTACTACACCAACAAACAAGTTAACGATAACAAATGATCCCGCTAGAATAAAGGTTACAAAATACCACCATGAAGAAGGCTCTGACACCAAAATTGGTCGCATCACACCACTTGCCCATGACTCTAAAGTAATAACCTGAAAAAGTGTTAAAAGAGAATCGTGTAGTGACCCAAAGTGTTCAGGGGCAATGGACGAAAACATCATCGTACCGATTACTGCATAGATATAAAAGAATATCCCAAGCAATAACATAATCGTTCCCATGGAGGGAATCGTCTTGATTAGCGCATTTACCATTTTCCTTAATGATGGAATAACTGAAATCGCACGAAGGACACGAAGTACTCTTAAAATCCGAAGTACTGTCACATAATGTCCTCCCACTAGTAAATGGCCACTTGCAACAATTACAAAATCAAACAAGTTCCAAGGATCTTTGAAGAAGGATCCAATCGACTTACTACCTATCAACCTAATTAATATTTCAAAGGTAAAGATCCAAAGTAATATTTTGTCTGCAATAAGAAACCAGTGATGAAATCTATTAATAAAAAATGAATAGGTTTCTAAACCTACTAATATAGCATTAACCACGATCAAGCCGATAATCACATTGGTAAACAGAGGATTCTCGGAAAATTGAGCGCATTTTTTTCTAAAGGTAATCATAAATTTCGTTTCCTCCTTACCAATCTATTTTACTTACTTTTTGTTTTTCTGTCACCTGTGTGGTTGATTGTTAGTATAAAAAAAAGAGCTAATTGGATCTGGCACCAATTAACCCTTTTAGAAAAGGTATATATTCTTTTCATTTAAGTATTTATTTGACTTGCTATATCTACTGTACGCTTAGCTTGGTGTTTAACTGCCGCTTCTACATCCTCAACCATTTTTCCATCCTGCCCTTGAGTTACACTTGTTCCATATGGGTTACCACCAGCACCATATAAAATTTGATCGGTGTATCCCGGTGGTACGATGATTGCTCCCCAGTGCATCATTGATGTATATAGCGAAAGAATCGTTGCCTCTTGTCCCCCATGTGGATTTTGAGCAGAGGACATTGCACTTACTACTTTATTTATGGTTTTTCCTGATGCCCATAAGCCGCCTTGGGTATCAAGGAATTGTTTCATTTGTGATGCTACATTACCAAAACGAGTTGGTGTACTAAATATAAGTGCATCTGCCCATTCAATATCATCTGAAGTAGCTTCTGGCACATCTTTTGTCGCATCATGATGTGCTTTCCATTCTGGGTTCGATGCAATGGCGGATTCTGGGGCAAGCTCAGGTACCTTTACTACTTTTACTTCCGCACCTGCTTCTTTCGCACCTTCTTCCGCCCATTTTGCTAACTGATAATTAGTGCCTGAAGAGCTGTAGTAAATTACTGCTAATTTAACATTTACCATATTTAATTCTCCTTCTTTTATTAATTTAGGAAGGTTCATCTGAATTTCCATGTTTAAAGTTGTTCCCTAGGTTCGTTCATATTATTCTTTGACAGAATATCATCGTTAAAAACCTTGGCATTCACTATTTTCGCAAATTCCAAGGTTCTTATTTTTACTCTTCAGTTTCTTTATAATGTAGTGGTGGTGGAACTAGCCACCCTTTTTCTTTATTCAAACGAAGAACTTTTATACCAAGTGCTGCTTTTTGTGTATGGAACTGACCAAATAAAGTTGCCAGATCTTCTCTAATACATTGCGACATCATTGTACTGCAAGACACTAACCCTGCGCCAATATCCACCGCTAAAGTAGCCGCAATCTCTGGATCCATTGCCCGGGCACCTGTAGGAATATCTTCTAACTGTGCCTTTGGCCGTTCTGGAGGGGTAGGTGGTAGCCCAACACCGTTTTCTTTTAACAGTGTTTCCATTTCCTGAATTTGTTGATTCCCAAGATCAATTGCTTCATTAATTATCTTAAGTAAGTCTTGATCGCCTGCATGATTGCGAAATGTTTGATACCCAACAATCATACCCTTCATCGCTTGTACTGATGACCAGATTCCATAAACCTCACCATAATGCATTGGCTCTTCCTTTGGATTTCCACTTAAAATACCCATCTCTTACCTCCTATTCATAGATGTTTATAATTATTTTTTAATAGCACACATCTTATAATCCCTAATTATTGTTTTTTTATACTAGAAATTCTTCTATTTTATTATTGGTTTTTCCTTACCCTGTCCGTATAATAGGATTAAAGACTGTAGTCTGTTGGAGGTATCTGTATGGAGATAAAGAACATTCTATCCACACTAAAAAATCGAAAACGGTCTATACTTGGCTACGAGGAACTAAAAAAATCGGCAGTATTATTACCTCTAATTGAAATTCAAGGAGAAACACATATATTATTTGAAGTTCGGTCAATGGATTTACGTAACCAACCAGGTGATATTTGCTTTCCGGGTGGAAGAATAGATAAAAATGACTTAAGCCCCGAGGATTGTGCTATCCGAGAAACAACGGAAGAATTAGGAATTTCGAACAAGCTAATTAAAGACATTATTCCACTGGATTACATTGTCTCTGACTTTGGCAGAATCATTTATCCCTATGTAGGAAAAATCACCAAACCTGAGGAATTTTCACTAAATAAATCAGAGGTCGAGGAAGTATTTAGTGTCCCATTATCTTACTTTCTAAATACAACACCTGATTCATACAAAGTTCATTTTCAAGTTATTCCAGAAGAAAACTTCCCATTTGAATTGATTGTTGGTGGAAAAGACTATAACTGGCAGACTAGACATATCAATGAGCTATTTTACACATACGAGGATCGCGTTATTTGGGGATTAACAGCAAAAATTTTAAAGCATTTTTTGGAGCTACTAAATAAGGGCGAAAAGTAATCGAACACAAAAGAAAGGACAGGGTTCAACGTAGAACCTCTGTCCTCTTAATATCTATTTGTCGAATTTTGTCGGTGCCAGGCACCCTATTTAAACCAGCCTTTATCCTTAAATTTGGAGATTGCTTCGATGCGATTGCTTACTTGTAATTTATCTAAAATAACAGAAACATAATTACGAACTGTCCCATTGGTTAAAAATAATTGATTTGCGATTTCTTTTGTCGTTTTTCCATCGGCAATAAGTTTTATCACTTGTTCTTCCCTGTCTGTTAATGGGTTATCTTCACCATAGGCTAGATCAACTAATTCGGGGGCATATATTTTTCTACCTTCTACAATCACACGAATCGAGTGAGCCAACTCCTCACTCGGACTATCTTTTAATAAATATCCACTAACCTTCGCTTTTCGTGCTCGTTCAAAATATCCAGTTCGGGCAAACGTAGTTAAGATAATAATTTTACATGGGGTGTCTTTTAATTCTTCTGCAGCATCCAGTCCACTTTTCACTGGCATTTCGATATCCATGATACAAACATCTGGCTGAAGATGTTTAACTAAATTTATCGCCTCTTCACCATTCTTTGCTTTCCCTACGACTTCCATGTCTTCTTCTAAGTCAAGCAAGGAACCTAGTGCACCTAATAGCATTCCTTGATCTTCCGCTATGACAATTCGTATCACGACGACCCCTCCTCTGCATGTTGAATGATTGTTGGTACTTTTATTGTCAGACTTGTTCCATTTGCTAAGGAATCATAATGCAAACTACCGTTTACAAATTCCAATCTTTCTTTCATACCCTCAATCCCATGTCCATCCGTAACATCCATCTTCTCCATCCCAACACCATTATCTTCAACTTGTATCACTACACCACCTGGATCATGCTTCAAATGAACCTGACAAGAAGTAGCCTTACTATGCTTCACAACATTTGTTATGGCTTCCTTCAAGCACATGCTAAGAACATTTTCTACTAATAATGGCGTTTTTATTAACTTCAATTCCCCTGTTACATGAAATTCCATTTGAGCAGCTTCCATAACCTGCTCGACTCGTGTGATCTCATCATTCAGTTTAGTACCTTTCATATCTGATACTAACTCTCTTACTTCTTTCAATGCAGTTCTAGCAGTTTGGTGAATATCCGTTATTTCTTTTCTAGCTTTCTCCGCATCCAACTCCACTAATTTCTTAGCTAAATCACTTTTCAGTCCAATAAGAGAAAGTTTCTGTCCTAATGTATCATGTAGATCTCTTGCAATTCGTTGTCTTTCTTCTACAACCATTAGTTGGGATATCTTTTTATTTGCGTCCTCCAATTGACCTTCTAACTTTTCTTGTTTATTTTTACTATACAAATTAAACGGCAATAATATGACTCCAATTACCGCAATAATGATAAACGGTAGTTGTGTATAAAAACTTTGTGTTAGAAGAAAAAAACCGATAGTAACAGCTATTATCGTAGTCGTTAGATGCACAATGTATAACGTGATGAACCCTATTTTGTGTTGAATATTACCGATGAAAAAAGCTAAGAAAAGGGCAAAGTATACATACCCAAAATATAAGGTCATCCCAATACTGATCGCCATTTCAATTCCTACCGATACATATACCGTCCAACCTTTTTTGATAAATGAAAGTCGGTATGTTGTAAAAAACAATACGATCATAATCACACCAATGAAAATCTCCACTGCTACAGATGACCTGATTATGAAGTAGAATGGAAGCAGGCAAAAAATAATCCACGCATATAAACTTAACCCCGTGTTCTTCGGGAAAATATGATACCAATTCCGCATTCGCTTAGCTCCTTAACTAATCTATGTATAAACCTATTATAAAGTATAACAAAAAAATGAAATAAAGCCCTTCAACAGTATATTGAAGGGCCATGATCTTCACTTTTAATCCTCTTGAAAACTCGGTCTATTCGTCTTCACTTTGACTTCTTGCTTTTTATTACTTAAAAGCGACTTCACTTCTTTAAAACTAATAAACGTTTTGTTTTGTTCATCATATAATCGAAACCGAATTGATTTCAAGCTTGATGCTAATGTTATCGTAGTAGCTTTTTGTAATGGTGGAGTGGATTCATGTGCCTTTTCCAAATGATAATTGGGTACTCTCGGACTTAAATGATGGACATGGTGATAACCGATACTACCCGTTATCCATTCAAGTACTTTCGGGAGTTTATAATAGGAACTACCATCTACAGCAGCCTTCACATAATCCCACTCATCTTCATTTTCAAAGTAGGAATCTTCAAATTGATGTTGAACATAAAACAACCAGATTCCAAGAAATCCTGCTATAAATAGAATAGGTGCTTGGACAATTACAAATGCTTGCCAACCGATAGCCCATATCAAGAGGGCATAAATAGCAACAATTGAAATGTTGATCAAATATGTGTTCAAGCGTTCCTTCCGTCTTGCCCCTTTACGGTTTAAGCGATTAGATACTAGAAATAGAAAAAGTGGTCCTAGTCCAAACATAACAATGGGATTTCGATATAAACGATAGACTAACCTTCCCCAAAACGAAGCATCCACATATTCATCTACCGTCATCACCCAAACATCACCCGTACCACGTTTATCTAAATTACTGCTTGTCGCATGATGTATTGCATGGTCCCTTTTCCATTTCTCAAATGCAAAATGGGTAATAATCCCTGTAATCGTTCCGAGAATGCGATTTGCTTTTTTGTTCTTAAAAAAAGACATATGCGTACAATCGTGAAAAATAATAAAGATCCGTACGACAAATCCAGCTGCAATTACCGATATTGCCAATGATAACCAAAGAGAAATGGTTAAACTTTGGTAAGAAAGAAACCAAAGCAGAAAAAATGGTGGAATTGTATTAATTAGCTGAAGCACACTAACTTTTGAATCTGATTGTTCAAATGGTGAAACACTTTTTCGTAATTGTGCGGTTTTCTTTCTACTCATCATAGGTCCTCCTAGCTAGGAATTCTAATTTATTATCTCTATTCTAGAAGAATTTTAATCAAGTTTTAAGTCATAACCGTCAAGAACTGAGTATGACAAATGTCATGTAGTATAAAAACTCACCTTAAAAAATGGACTTATAGATGAAAAAACAACATTCGCTAGGAATGTTGTTTTTTTGTATTAGTTTTTAACAATCGAAACTATATTTTTTTCGCTTGGTGTTATTTCCCCTTCTTTGAGGAGCTTAATTTCTTCCCCTTCTTGAAGGTTGGTAAATACAATTGGCGTAATAATCGAAGGTACATTTTCCTTAATATAGCTTAAATCTACCTTCATTAGTTTTTGACCTACTGTTATTTCATCGCCTTCTTGAACAAAGGATTCAAAGCCTTCTCCTTTTAACTTCACGGTATCTATACCAAAATGAATAAGAATTTCACGTCCAGAATCAGATTGAATACCAATCGCATGCTTTGTAGGGAATACATTAATTACTTTTCCATCTACTGGGGATACAATCGTATCATCTGTTGGTTCGATGGCAAATCCATCTCCCATCATTTTACCAGAGAACACTTGATCAGGAACTTCTGTAATAGGAAGAAGTTTCCCTTTAAGTGGACTAGCTAAGTTAAACTCCGCATTTTCGTCTACTGATAACGCTGATTGCTTTGATTCCTCTTTATTTACTCGAGGCGCTTTACCACTAATAATATCTTGTATTTGACCTTTAATAGTATCAGATTTTGGCCCAAAAATAGCTTGAATATTATTTCCTACTTCCATTACACCAGATGCTCCAAGCTTTTTCAGACGGTTTTTATCTACGGTACCTTTATCATTTACCGAAACACGCAGGCGAGTAATACATGCATCTAAATGGGTAATGTTTTCTTTTCCACCAAGGCTCTCTAATACATCATATGGAAGGTCTCCTGCTACATGACCCTCTCCATTCTCTGTATCTTCCTCATCTTCTCGTCCAGGTGTTGCTAAGTTAAATTTGCGAATCGCAAAACGGAATCCAAAGTAGTAAAGGAAAGCAAATCCAATACCTACTGGGATAATGAGCCATGCATTCGTTGATAGTCCCCAATAGAGCACATAGTCAATAAATCCACCTGAGAAAGTAAATCCTGCTTTAACTTGTAACAGATCCATCACAACAAAAGAAAGACCTGCAAATACACAGTGAATTAAAAATAGTACAGGTGCAACAAAAAGAAAAGCAAATTCAATTGGTTCTGTAATACCTGTTAAGAAAGAAGTTAATGCTGCAGATGCCATGATCCCAGCGACTTTTTTCTTGTTTTCAGGTTTGGCTTCTTGATAAATGGCAAGAGCTGCTGCCGGTAAACCAAATAACATGAATGGAAATAACCCAGCCATAAATGTACCTGCTTCAGGGTCCCCAGCAAAATAACGTGTCATATCCCCTTTAATTACTTCGCCTGCTTCATTTACATAGCTTCCAAATTCATACCAGAATGGTTGATAGAAGATGTGATGTAGACCAAACGGTATTAGTGCACGTTGACCAAATCCGAAAATAAATGCTGCGATTGTTGAGCCCGTTTCCGTAGCAAGTACAGAGAACCAATCAATCACATTTTGAATTGGTGGCCAAATGAAAAAGAACAGAACACCTAATACTACGGCAGTTGCTGCAGTAATGATCGGTACAAACCTTTTCCCAGCAAAGAATCCCAAGAATTGAGGCAACTCAATCTTATAGAAGCGCTTATACAATATCGATGCCACGATACCGATGATTATACCACCGAACACTCCCATTTGTAGTGTGGTGATTCCGAGCATTTCAATTGTTTCAACACCTCTAGCCTCCGCCATGATGCCAAGTGTTACATTCATAATTAAGAATCCTATAACAGCTGCTAACCCAGCAACACCATCACCATCAGAAAGTCCTATTGCTACTCCAATAGCAAATAGTAATGGTAAATTATCAAAAATAATTCCACCAGCTTGAGCCATAATTGCTATGTCTAAAACGTTTTCATGACCGAGCCCAAGTAATAGACCCGCAGCTGGCAAAACGGATACCGGAAGCATTAATGCTTTACCAACCCGTTGAAGTAAGCCAAAAGCTTTTTTAAACATGGTTTTTCCTCCTAAATAAATAATAAAAAAATGACGTCAAGGATATATGTTAAGATTCCCTTTCACCAGTAAATTACTTGCATAAAAACGCAAAAAAGGCATGAGTAAGAAAGGATTCCGTTTCAATTTTGGATAGGCGTATCCCGTATTGAAACATAAATCTTTCTTCACTCATGCCTGAATCGAATCAGTTACACGTAAAGAATAAGTGTTATGAAATTAATCCAATAATCGTTGTAAATGAATCGTTAAATAAACGACCTCTGATTCATCTACTGGTTTCTGTATGGTCTTTTGCATCACCTTAACGATTTTCCAAGCAAGATTATAGCATAATGGATATTCCTTTTTCAATACATTTGCTAAAATTGCTTGGTCCTTTGTGTAACTACCACTTTTTGCTCGTTCGATCGCATGACGAATATGTTGAACTAAACGATAGTAATTAATACTATCGCGGTCTAGCTTAATTTCCAATCCTTCTTCGATCATTTGAATGAGATGAAATACCAGTTTCGAATATTGATTGAGCTCACTCAGATTCCGATCTGTAACAGAACTATGGATATGTAAAGCGATCATCCCTATTTCCCCTTCAGGAAGATCGACACCACTGTATTTTTGGATCATTGCTACAATGTCTTTCGCAACTTTATACTCTTGATGGTAGAGCGCTTCCGTTTCTACTAAAAAGGGGTTCTTTATATAGATCCCTTCTCTTGCTCGTTTAATGGCAAAAGCAATGTGATCTGTTAACCCGATATGAATATGTTCATTGATAATCTTACCCATCTTACTCTCAATAAGACTTAATACATCATGCATAAATGTTATAAAGTCTTCATCTAGGTATGGGAGTAATTGTTTATATTTGTCCTGTTCTTTCTGATCCTCAAGCCGAAATACCTTTTCTGCAGCATCTGCATTTATCGTTTGACCCACTTTTTTATTGAAACCAATTCCTTTTCCTATTAAAATTACTTCTTTATAAGAGGGATCGATTGTGATGACAACATTATTATTTAAAACCTTTTTAACTTCCACCATTATCTCCCCTTGTAAGTAATATTGTTTAGTATAGCAACTAATAGGGTTGTTGTCGAAAAAAGCAGAAGAAGTGCTAGCTACCAAATGCTGATTACAGCTTGTTGATTGGTGCAAAAATCAGTCCAACCTTATCATAGGATAGACAAAATAAAAAAGTCTGCCCATAAGCCATGGTTCATGACTTATGGGACAGCCTCTTTCTATTATTCCCATACTAAATCCACTGGTAGAACACGTTTGATTACATGATGATAATTATTATGTTCTTCTGAAGTCATCCAAATATGAGCTGTTCCGTAATCATTGCTCGTTCGAATAAGGCGCCCAACACCTTGCCTTAGTCGCAGTACCATATATGGTATATCTACTTTCTCAACAGGATCGTTGACATGCTTACGTTTCGCTTGAAATACTGGATCTTTTGGCGGGAAAGGAAGTGATGAAATAATTACTTGTGTTAATGATTCACCGGGTACATCTAGCCCTTCCCACAAATGATGAGAGCATAAAACGGTACTATGTTCCATTTGGAACTGTTTTACTGTTTCACTAATTTCTCGATCGCCTTCAAACAATAATACAAATGGCCATTCTTTATCGGAAGCCCATTGACGAAATTGATCCATTTCTTCTTCCGATGAAAATAAAACCAATGATCTACCATTATTCTTCTTAAGCTGTCCCTCTATTCCAGACCATTTATCAGTTGTATCAAAATGTCCAAACAGCTTCATTTTATCCTCATAATCAAATGGGGAGGAAACGGTAAATGAATCATATAGATCAATGCCTAAGCTGTTCGCCAAATAAGTAAAATCTCCATCTTGTGATAGTGTGGCTGAAGAAAACACAACTGGCATGTCCTTGGAGAATACTTCTTTTTTCAACACATTTTCTACTAATCTAGGCATCATAACAAAAGAGGTTGTTGTTTCATCTTCTTCCAGCCAAAATATCCCTTCATCATTTTTCAAGAATATCGATAACCCATGGAAAAAGAACTCCAAGTATTCCTCAATGATCTTAATATGATACTCATCAATCGTAAACATCTCAGAATCAAATACGAGTTGGTCCAGTAGCTGTTCCACTTTTTGAAATAAATCACTAGCTATTTGTAAAATATTCTCATTCAACATGAGTTCTCTTCGATTGGAACCAGCTACATAGGTTGAATTTTTACTAAGTAGATCGAACCAATCATCATGTAGTGTAAGGATGTCCTCGATAAGAAGAAGTGATTCTTCCCTTACGTCCTGTCCCATGTAACCCGTGAGTACTTTTTCCAAGGTTTCTGCGTTAAATCGATAAGTCAGACCTTTTTGTGCTGCAAATTCTAACAAATGTCCTTCATCAAAAACAACTGTACTCGATTCAGGTAACAGTGGGATTTGACCTTCACGTTTACGAGATTCCTTTGTCCAAACATGCTCCATATAAAAGTCATGTGAGCAAATAATTAAATCTGTTGCTTGTCGATAGTAATCTCGGTTTAATGTTTGCCCACTACGATGACGCCATTCACAAGTGGAGCATTGCTGCAATGGATCCCATGCTATTTTCTCCCAAGTTTCATCAGAAACCCACGGATACTCTTTACGATCCCCATAACGTTCAAAGGATTTCCTAGAAGTACTTTGATCAAAAACAAAATCAGGAATATGATCATGTACTTGCATAATACCCTCATCTGATGTTTTATCTATCATTGCATCTAACTTTCTAGCGCAAACATAATTTTCACGTGCTTTTGCTAATCTAACATCGATGTTAAGGTCCAAAGCTTTCTCTAGCTTCTCAATGTCACCATCTTTTTTTACAAGTTGCTCGATTAATGTTTCATCTGCACAAGATATAATCGCTGGTCGACCTTTGTATCTTGCGTAACTAATGGCATATAACAAGTACACAAGTGTCTTACCAGTTCCTACTCCTGCTTCAGCAAATATTGTCCGTTTATTTTTGAATGCCTGCTCTAGCTGAAAGGCCATATAAATTTGTTCATCTCGTAATTCAAATCCTTTTTCCGGTAGGATATCGTAGAAAACATCGCCGACAAAGTCCCCTAATCGTTCGAAGAAATTTTCTGTCTTTGATATCGTGAACGGTAATGCATTTGGTTTATTCATGTAAAACTCCTTCTCCATCTATCATTAGCCATGCTATTATACTTTAATTGTGTCTCTCCTGTCGATAGTTTAAACAAATTGGACGAGACACAGTAAAGTTTTTTCGTCATTCTAATTTATTTTTTTCGGAATTATCGTTAAAATAGTTATAGGAGCGTGTTCAAATAGGAGGATAAAAAGGACCGAGAAGTTCGAGGCAGCGTAGCTTTGAGTAGCGGAATGTATGCTTTTAATACATGAGCAACGGAAAAGCAAGCTAACGAAGAAATTCGATGTGTCATTTTTACCGGACCTTTTGAACAACCTCTATAGGTGTATTTTTTACACAAGAAAGGTGGTTCGGATTGGACATAACGATTGTAACTTTACTCTTTTTATTAGCGATCATGCTATTAACTGGTGTTTTAGCAACCAAATTCTCTACTAGGTTAGGCCTTCCAGCCTTAGTGTTATTCCTTTTAGGGGGCATGCTACTTAATAATGTGTTTTATTTTGATAATGTTGAACTAACTCAAATAATTGGGATTATGGCTCTAATCATTATTTTATTTGATGGTGGTACCCAAACGAAATGGAACCATATACGTCCGATTATAGGCGCAGCTAGTTTGTTGGCGACCATTGGTGTATTGTTCACAAGCGTACTTACTGGGTTAGCTGCAATGTATATTTTAGATTTTTCATTACTTGAAGGGATGCTTTTTGGAGCAATTGTAGGCTCAACCGATGCTGCTGCTGTCTTCTCTGTATTAGGAAATAAGAACTTCAACAAACGATTAACCGCAACGCTTGAGGCAGAGTCAGGATCCAATGATCCAATGGCTGTTTTCTTAACAGTTGCGTTGATAGAGCTAATTCAAATACCCGATAGTTCTATTTGGATGGCGATCGGAAGCTTTTTTATTCAAATGGGAGTTGGCCTTCTTTTAGGATTACTTCTTGGAAAGGCAACCGTATTTATCATTAACCATATCAAGCTGGATACGTCTGGTCTATATCCAGTCTTAGCAATGGGGGCAGCTGTTTTCACCTACGCAATTACAGATGCAATAGGAGGAAGTGGACTACTTGCCGTATATGTAATGGCTTTATTTGTTGGAAATAGTGATCTAACATATCGATTTACAATTATCCGATTTAACGAAGGATTTGCCTGGATGATGCAAATTGTTATGTTTACACTACTTGGATTTTTAGTATTTCCAAGTGAATTATTGGATGTATTCTGGCAAGGTATTTTACTAGCAATCATATTGATGTTCATCGCAAGACCTTTTGCTATATTTATTAGTATGTTGTTCATGAAGTATAGCAATAAAGAAAAAGTATTTATATCTTGGGCAGGCTTAAAAGGAGCCGTACCAATTGTATTAGCTACCTATCCCGTGATCGCTGGTGTGGAAAATAGCAACTTAATCTTTAATGCTGTCTTTTTCGTTGTATTGTTCTCTGCATTAGTGCAGGGCAGTTCGTTGTCTTGGCTAGCTAGTAAGCTTGGACTAACGATTAGTGAAGAAGACGCAGCATCTCCAAGTCTAGAACTTATCCATCTTGGAACAAATGAATCAGAAATTATGAAGCTAACATTAACCAAGAAAAATGCTGCAGTTGGCATTTCCCTTACAGACCTTAAACTGCCTGATGATACATTAATAATTGGGATTACTCGAGGCAAGAAGCTCATTACACCAACCGGGAACTCCGTCATCAAACATGGAGATACCTTATTCGTACTAAGCGACAAAGAACATCGCGAAGAAGCGAAAAAAGTATTACTTGGATAGGTGCCAGGCACTTGTAAAAAATTAACAAGTGCCTGGCACCTTAAATGGTTTTGGTTCGGAACAATTTATCTTCTTTTGTTCGTCTTTGCAATTCTGTTTTAAATTGCTTAAGGTCACTTGGGGATAACCATTCAGTATGTATTTGGACATCTCCAGGACTGTCCTTTAATTGGATTTTCATGTACTTCCGATCCTTTTCATACACCTCGACACAATAATCGATATATCTATAGTCTATTTTCTCTCGTGGCAGAAATGGTCCACGGTAAATATATAGTTTATCTTCAGCCATATAGATGTATTCCATATCCGCTCTTTTCATATAATGAATCCCTTGCAAAACAGCTATCACAACAGGTAAAAATGCTATTATGACAATCATGTTATCGGGTCGATACATATGTTTCGCTTGTAAAACAACTAACCCAAGGCTTAGGAATGCCAAAGAAAAAGCGCCCCAGGCTTTTTTCATCCACGCACTATTGTTTGCATATTGAAATCCCAATAACATCACCTCGACTAAAATTCATTACTTACAAATACGACTGAGATAAACCAAAAGTTTCATGGAATGAAAAAAGCCCGGTTATCTTTCCCCCAAAAGAAAACCTGACTTTTATATATGAATCCCCGTTGTTTATTTAACCAACATAAGCAAAACTGCCCCGCTATATACTTACATCCCTTACTACTACAGTACGTATTACCTTACTTTTTCAAAAGAACGCATTGTTCCCTTTTCCATGAAGTTGGTATGCCAAGAGAATGCCTTTTCAAGCACGTGCGGGGTCTGCCCATCCCTTTCAAGTGCCTCTTGATAGTATTCCCAAAGCTGCTGGCGATACAGTGGATGGGCACAGTTTTCAATAATTAGTGGTACACGTTCTCTTGGTGCCAAGCCTCGTAAATCAGCATAGCCTTGTTCTGTAACAACGACATCTACATCATGTTCCGTATGATCAATATGTGAAACAAATGGAACAATACTTGAGATGTCACCACCTTTTGCAATGGACTTTGTCACAAAAATAGCTAATCGAGCATTACGAGCGAAGTCGCCAGATCCCCCAATACCATTCATCATTTTTGTTCCTGTTACATGTGTGGAATTGACATTACCATAAATATCAAATTCCAACGCTGTATTAATTGATATTAATCCGAGACGACGAATAACCTCTGGATGGTTAGAAATTTCCTGTGGACGCATCATTAATTTATCCCGGTATTTTTCAAAGTCAGTAAATACTTGATTCATTTTCTCTTCGGACAAGGTAATCGAGCAGCACGATGCAAAGCTAACTTTTCCTGCATCGATTAAATCGAAAACGGCATCCTGCAACACTTCAGAATACACTTCTAGATTTTCAAAATCAGAGTCAACCATCCCATGTAATACTGCATTTGCAACCGAACCAATTCCTGACTGTAGTGGTGCTAATTTCTCTGTTAATCTACCAGCAACAATTTCTTTTCGTAAGAATTCTAATAGGTGATCCGCCATTATTTTCGTCTCTTCGTCTGGCGGTACAATAGTAGAAGGCGAGTCTACTTGATTCGTAAACACAATACCTTTTATTTTTTTGGGATCTACCGGAATCCCTATTGTCCCAATGCGATCATCCACCTTTGTTAATGGAATTGGATCGCGTTCACCTTGTTTACCGGGACTATACAGATCATGTAAACCTTCTAGCAATTCAGACTGTGCTGTATTGATTTCTACAATAATAGATTCGGCATTCTCAGCAAATGCTAAGGAATTACCGATGGAAGTAGTTGGGATGATCATGCCATCATCCGTTATAGAAATCGCTTCCAAAATTGCATAATCAACCGTCTCTATTACATTACCTCGTAACAATTCGGCAGTGTGTGACAAATGATGATCAACAAATAAATGATCCCCAGCATTTATTTTCTTTCTCATCGTTGGATCTGCCTGAAATGGCAATCGTTTGTTTATGATCCCCACTTCAGCAAACATTTTATCCACATCAGATCCTAAGGATGCTCCAGTAAATACATTTACTTTAAATGTTTCCCCAGCTTTCGCACGTTCTACTAAAGCCGTTGGCACCGCTTTCACATCGCCCGCACGAGTAAACCCACTTAACCCCAATGTCATATCATTTCGGATCCATGATGCTGCTTCTTCTGCTGTAACAATTCGATCCTGTAAGCGAGGGTCTTGTATGCGATCATAACTCTTCTTCATGTCCCATCCCTCTTTTCATACAGTTTAGAATTATTTTAACGTATGGAAATTAGAAAAAGGAAAAAAAGGGACATTTAAGAAAAATTTTGATTAAGCTACTAATTTATATGTATAAAGCAGAAGATATCGTTAAAATCCTAATAATTTTCTAAAATAACTTGAATATGACTGGCTAACAGGTATTCTTGTGTTATCGTCCATTGCTAACATAAATGTCGAATGGGTATCTGGGTAAATTTCCTGGATATGATTAACATTTACAATGAAAGAACGATGACAACGAACAAACATTTCACGTGGTAAAACATATTCAAACTCTTGTAATGAACTTTTATGTGTTCCAAAAAATTCATTGGCATAAACATGTGTTTTGCGATCTTTTACTTCAATATACTTTACGTCCTGAAACGGTATCGGCTTCCATCCATCATGCGTTTTAAGGGTGACTACTGATTTCCCTTCTGTAAAAGCTGGGTAAATTGCTGTTACACATCCCTCTAACTTTCCGCCATTGTGAAAAGGTACAGCCATGCCATGATAAGGTACACCAAACACATTACGATCAATAAATTCAGAAGCCTTTTGTTCCGTCTCCAACGCTTTATGCGCAATCGTTCCTTCCTTTACCGGGTCCCCATTTCTAATCTTCAAATCGATCCGTTTACTTGGCCGATAGTAAACATACTCAGTCGTATTCGATACAGCAATGGAAATCTCATCTGAGAACAACTCCCCAATTACATCCAAAAGTGACGCAGTCGTCAACCTATACATTACTAACCCCCCTGTTGGTGCCTGTCACCTGTCGAATTTTGTCGGTGACAGGCACTTATTTATTATCAAATGTTTTGGGCATTACTACTGCAATGACTTCGCCTTTGGCGGTGCAGTGGTTGTCGGCGTGGACTTCTATTTGGATCTTCCATTTCTTTGGATGGATTTCTTCTACTGTTCCAATTGCTTTTAATGGGACTTCCTGTGGCGTCGGCTTTATATAATCGACATGTAGTGATGCCGTTACAAACCGTGGTGGTTCCAATCCTTCTCCTGGTTCATGGCCATTTTTCCGATGTAATGCTAGTGCAGCAGACCCTGTACCGTGACAATCTATTAATGAGCCAATTATTCCTCCATAGACAAATCCAGGTATAGCTGTGTGTTCTGGTTTAGGAGTATAATAGGTTATCGTATTTTCCCCCTCCCAACCTGTCCGAAGCTTTAAACCATCCTTGTTTAAACGTCCACATCCATAACACCAGGAATAATCATCGGAGTAATCATCTTGGATAGCATGTATAATTTTTTCACTCATCCATATCTCCCCCTTTTTCAAACTAGTATATCATGTTCTAAATCAAATAGTTACCAACGTCACTAAACGTGACACTACTTGAAATCCTTTGTATAATGTAATTATGTGAGATTACTCACTTATATTTCCAAATATTCTTAAAAAGGGTGAAAAAATGGGAAAGCGCATATTTTATTTTCTATTAACTAATATTCTCGTTTTACTTACAATTAGTATTATTTTCTCTATCTTTAATGTCAATTATATTAAAGGAGACACGATTCAACTAGGTTCCTTGTTGATCTTTAGTGCTATAATCGGCTTTACAGGTGCATTTATCTCCCTAGCCATTTCACGTTGGATGGCCAAGCGTATGATGGGTGTAAAAGTAATCAACCCTGATGGTCCGATGTCATCCTATGAAAGAGATGTCGTTGAAAAAGTACATCGCTTATCAAGAGCAGCTGGCTTAACATATATGCCAGAGGTTGGAATCTATCACTCTCCTGAAGTGAATGCATTTGCAACAGGTCCATCAAAAAAGCGCTCCTTAGTTGCTGTATCTAGTGGACTATTAGAAGAAATGGATGATAATGCTATAGAAGGTGTTATTGCTCATGAGGTAGCCCATGTTGCAAACGGTGATATGGTTACGATGACACTTCTACAAGGAGTTGTGAATACATTCGTTGTCTTCTTGGCACGTATCGCAGCATTTGCGGTTTCTCGTTTTGCCAAAGAAGAGCTTGCTCCACTTGTTCATTTTATTGCAATCATCGTTTTCCAAATAGCCTTTTCTATATTAGGAAGCCTTGTTGTTTCTGCATATTCCAGATACCGGGAATTCCATGCTGATAAAGGCGGAGCAGATTTAGCAGGCAAAGATAAAATGAGACATGCGTTAATTAGTCTGAAGGATTACACGAACCGCATTCGAGGTGGGAATGAACAAACTGCAATCTCAACGTTAAAAATTAATGGTAAAGGAAAATCAATGTTATTTTCCTCACATCCAGATTTAGATGAACGCATTAGGCGTTTGACCTAGGAAAAAGATAGTTCCAAAAATGGTTGTATATCAAATCGCACAGGTATTATTTCACTGTGCGATTTTGTTATATTGAAAATGGAGTCAAGTAGCAATTGATATGGTATATTTACATCGGACAAGCCATGGCCGCTCCGTTTTTCACCTCAGAACTGAACTCATTACAAAAAAGGGCTCTATTCAAATCATGTATTTACAATTTCTAGAATAGAGTAAAAGTAGAAGATGAAAAGAGGTGAATATTATGTACTTTACAAACCCTTACATTCGAACAAATGACTCGCCTAGGCAGAACGATCACAAGCTATTGGTAATTGGAGATGGGGCTGTTTCTATTGAGCCAGATCGTGCAGTTGTAACATTAGGTGTTATTACAGAAAGCAAAAACCTTCAACAAGCGCAACGTGAAAATGCAGAACAAACAACGAATGTAATTAACGCACTTCTTCAGCAAAATATCCCTCGTACAAACATAAAAACTTCAGACTACCGAATTAATATGCAATATGACTATAAAGAAGGGGTACAAATTTTCAGAGGATATCAGATAACCAACATGTTACAAGTGACGATAGATGCTATGGAGAGTGTTGGTCTTATCGTCGATACTGCGGTTGAACAAGGAGCAAATACGGTACGAAACATCCAATTAACTGTCGCTAACCAAGATCGTTATTATGAAGAAGCGTTAAAAAAGGCTGTTGAAAATGCCCAAGTAAAAGCAAGTATCATCGCACAGGAACTAGGAGTAAGTATTAGTGTTGTTCCGTTTAAATTAAAAGAAGTAACTAGACGAGAAGACTCCGTACCCCGACCAGCTGTCTTAGGCGTATCAACGGAAAACGCCACAACTCCGATTGAACCTGGAAGAATGGAAATCCAGGCACAGGTGGAAGCGGAATTTCATTATTAGATTTACCAGTCGCTCGGGATTCCGAGCGTTTTACTTTTACGAATAGGAAGTACTCTAAAGGATAAGATTTTGGAAGAGTATCATTGAAAAAGAACGAACTCCGTCTACCCATAAAAAAGAGACCAACCTATCTCATTGGCCTCCTTTGTTCATTTATTTAATCCTTTTTGTGGTGATGTCCCCAGAAATAATCCATTTTATTTTCTTCAAATGGGAATAGTTTTAGCTCTTTTGCTTTGTCTGCATGTTCTGTGAAAATTTCATCTAATAACTCGCTTGCATCTTTATCATTTGTATCAATTCCTAATTGTACTGCAGAATTATAAATTTTCGCTTCGTGAATTTCTTGTACAATTTCATGGGTGTTTTTTCCTTCTGTTTCAATCCCATAAACTGCTGCTTCCTTTTCAAGCTGTGCTTGAAGTACTTCTTTTCTTATTTCATCCGTGTCTTTACCTTCCGTCTCAACACCTAATTCCTCCGCTTTTTGTTTCAGCTTTGCATCATAGACCTCTTCAGCAAGCGCTTTTGGGTCTTTACCTTCTGTTTCAATCCCCAACTCTTCCGCTTTCTGTTTTACTCTTGCATGATGAACTTCTTTACTGAGTTCCTTGAGGTCTTTATCCTCCGTTTCGATACCATACTTATCTGCCGCTTTCTTCAGCTTTGCTTCCTTAACTTCTTTTGCAAGTTCTTTTAAGTCCTTACCTTCTGTTTCAATTCCAAGTTCCTCAGCTTGAACTTTTAGCCAGGCTTCGTGTTTAGTTAAATCACCTTTTTCACCTTTATCTTCCTTGTCCTGCTCGTCTTTCTTAAAAAAGTCGAATAAACCTACTTCATCATCCTTCTCATTTGCAAATACGCCAGAACCTTGCCATGTGAAACCAACCACTAACACAATCGCTAGCATAAAAAATACGTGTTTTTTCATCTTACTTACCCTCCTGATGTTAAATATGTATTTTTTCATTTGATAGTATTTCCAATTAGTGAAAATAAATGAATAGAAATTATAACTTAAGCTAGTTTTCCAACTTGTTCTTTGGTAATCTGTAATAAGAGACAATTAGTAAGCGTTTTCGATTGAAACCCGGTTACTAGCATTATTTTTTCAGGCAGGATGGGGGTTATTTTATGAGAAACATTGTCATATTAGGTGGCGGCTATGGCGGAATAAAGGTTGCAACAGGTTTATTAAATCAATACTTACCTGAGGACGTGGAAATTACACTTATCGATCGAAATCCGTACCATTCTTTAAAAACAGAATTTTACGCAATTACTGCAGGAACTGTTGCAGAAAAAGATGTACGCATGGAATTCCCAGATGATTCTCGTGTCAATTATGTATTTGCGGAAGTAGAAGAGATTAACACGGAAGCACGTGAGATACTTTTTAGTAATAGTAGTCAAGTATTATCGTATGACTTTTTAGTCATTGCACTAGGTTGCGAAGATAATTATCATGGTATCGAAGGTGCAAGCAAGTACACGGAGAGTGTTCAAACAATTGCAAGGGCACGAAAAGCGGGTGTTGCAGTTGGAAATTTAAAAGCACATGGAAAGGTTACTGTTGTTGGCGCTGGTTTAAGCGGTATTGAAGTAGCCTCCGAGATTCGTGAAAGCAGACCAGATTTAAACGTTCGATTACTAGATCGTGGAGAATCTGTATTAAGAGCTTTTGATCCGAGAATTCAAGCACATGTTGAAGATTGGTTTAATAAAAACGATGTAGAAGTTATACATCATGCAAATGTGGAATACGTAGAAAAAGATGGCGTATGTAATAATGGAGTTTGCTATGTAAATGATGTAACCATTTGGACAGCTGGAGTTCAGCCTAATCACATTGTTCGTGGCTTACCATTTGAGAAAGATAGACAGGATAAAATACTCTTAAATGAATTTTTTCAAGTACCTTCACAGGAACAAGTTTACGTTGTTGGTGATTGTGCAGCATCTGAACATTCTCCAAGCGCACAATTAGCAGGCATGCAAGGTGAGCAAATCGCTTCGGTTATACTATCGGTCATTAACGGGAAAGACCCGAAGATACCAAAACCACTTAAGCTAAAAGGTACCCTTGGATCATTAGGTAAAAACGATGGATTCGGCAATATGATGAAACAACCAGTTACCGGACTATTACCACGATTAGCGAAGTCTGGTGTACTTTGGATGCATAAACGACACTAAAAGCTTGATGACAATGTCACAAGCTTTTTTCATTTGAATACTTCATTCAGCCTGCATATTGCGTAACCTTTTTTCTGCTAACAATGGAACAAGATTATCAAAAATATGTGTGTCACCAGATTCACTTACAGAATATCCACCATAATAGGAACCAAGCTTATTATCATTACGAAACACAATCATTCTCTCATATAAATTTTCTGCCATCGAAAGCTCCCCTACTTCTAAGCAATATAACATTAACAGTCCGTACACCGCTGGAGATTCGTAAGTTACAGCTGGTTCTTTTGAATGAATATCATATTTACCAAAAATCGCCCCGAATTGAGAATATTGTTGTACCGCAAACTGTATCAGTTCATTAGATTCTATATCTAATTTTGCAAGGTGGTAAGCCACAAGTGCTTGATCCACCATATTAATTTCATTATCAAATTGATAGTTCTTTTCCGTTACTTGATATCGTTTTGGATAAAATCCATTTTCCAAGGGGGCATTTTCCAGGATTAAAATCGTCTGTCCAAAGGATTCTTGATTTAGCCATCCTCGATGCACCATCTTCTCCATAGCTCCTGGATCGATGTAGGGTAACGTTACTACGTCACTACTATATTGATGTTTTCGCTCATAGAAATCAGTTAATATACCCGATTTCTCACTAAATTTGTTCACATAATGACTAATAAGCTTCGCTACTTCCTCATAATGATGATGATTCCACCTCTCATGCGCCTGTATTAGAGCATCAATGATTCGCAAATCATCTACCAAAGCATTCGTATGTACTTCACTTTCTCCGGATGCAAGTAGCTTCCAATGGATAAAACCGTCTTTTTCCAGAAAAAAATCAATTAACATATTAAATGCTTGATCAAAATGCTGTTCATCATCTTTTTCAAGCGCATATAACATCCATAGCCCTAAGGTTTCTGACAGTGACTCCCTCCCTTGTACTAAATCCTCATCCAATTCATGATCGTCTCGTACATAAGTCGCCAACGTACCATTATCGTTAATGAGCCACTTTTTTATAAACTTTTCCGTAGCTAATGAATTCTCCTTGTTAAAATGGACGACTATTACAGCAACGATCACAATGATCAAAACACTAATAATACTTGTTAATTTCCTCACCCCTTGCCACACCCTACGTAGAAATTTTTACCTTATGCTTCTACTCAACCACCTATTATGCCGAGCGATCTTTTGGAATTGGAGTTTGTTCAAATCGCTTTGTTTTATACCACTTTACCTCTTGTTTAAATAAGACTCGTTTCATTTCTAAAAATGATGCATATACCACTAGTAACACCCACATTTGTGAATAAGAGAAATACATAAAGAGAACTGTAAAGAAATTCTTCATAGTTAATTGATTTTTTTCCATACTTAAAGCAAGCAACTCTTCCGTCACAAATAATAAAAAACCGATGATCAATAGTAGATATGAGACTACACCAATAGTTAAATTCAAATCAAGAAATAAATTCAAAATAAAAATCGTGTGAGAAATCATTATACCACCGAAGAAAAGAAAATAAGTAAATAAGAAATAAAATAAATCAATGCCTATTTTTTTATTTTTTAGTTTATGAAACCCGAAAAAGAATTTCATTATTACATATATATTTCCACGTGCCCATCTGGTGCGCTGCTTCCACCATACTTTTAGTGTTTCCGGCTCCTGTTCCCATGTTATTGCAGAAGGAAAAAAGCGAATATAATAACCCAAATTATAGACTCGGAAGCTTAATTCTGTGTCTTCCGATAAGGCTTTCTCGTCCCAACCGCCTAATTCTTCTAATATGGACCGCCTTATCGCAAAATTCGTACCTGGAATGGTAGCCATTTTAAACCAAAACCACCTACCAGCCTGTGCTAACCATTGAAATGTTAGTGTTTCAATATTTATTAATCTCGTAAGTATATTTTTATTCGCATTTAATACCCGGAACTTCCCAACGATTGCACCTGCTTGTTGGTCATTTGCCAACCCCATGGCTAGCCAATAAACGGCATCTGGCTCAGGTATGTTATCTGCATCATATACACAAATAATATCACCGGTCGATTCTCGTAATCCGTTATTTAATGCACCAGACTTTCCTTTCCCTCCATTCGGTGGTTTTGTGTGAATAACCTTGATAAATGCATACCTTCGCGCATAAGCTTCCGCAATTTCTCCCGTTCGGTCACTTGAATTATCATTAATAACAATAACCTCTAAACAATCGCCAGGATAATTTAAATTACTCATTGCTTCTAACGTGTTTCCGATTACGACATCCTCATTATGTGCCGGAATAAGTATACTTACCCTCGGAAACGGCGTATTACGTTGCTGCCACTCCTGCTCTTTTTTTCGATATTGAACAGAATGCAAATACCCCCCTTGCATTAAGAATATATGGTAGAAAAGCATCGACCATATTAAAAACAACGAAATATAAACGAACACATCAGCCAATGAAATCCCTCCTCTTATACTTTATATATTTGTGATATCTTCTCTTTGAAATGAATGTATAAGAAATAAATAGGATAACCGCAAAAGTCCCAGCACCAAACAAGCCCCAAGTTACAGGAACGGATAACTTCTTTATGTGATAAACAACATAATCAAAGGATGTGAAAAAAATCTTAACCTTGTTCATATCGACCTGGATAGTACCGTTTTTGGATTGTAAGTTTACATGGTCTGCGTGCACATTGTTATTCATTTGTTTTAAATCAATCCAGTTTAGCCCCTCAATCTTTTCCATTTCATCCATGAGTTCGACAAAACGATCCTCTTCCACTTCAAGAAATGGATGATAAAACCCAGCAACTATACCATCTCTAACAATAGAATATTCATCCGCTTTATCCATCATTAACTCAATTGCTTTTGTTGAGGTATAATCTTGCGGCACAAAACCAATGGTTTCGGGGAGGAGCACCATTCCGTTTAGAAAGCTAGGGGTAGTTATATATGGTGCTGTACTCATTATTTCCCAGTCCTCATCACTCAATTGAATCTGACCTACATAGGTTGAAAAATACTTTGCCGTTTCTGCATAGCCATTTTGTGACATCGTGTAATGTGGCGCTTCAAAGGCTAATGGATATATTCCATAATACGCGAGCTCCTGAATGCCTCTTGTAAGTTTCTGTTTAATATAATTGTTTTCATAAGTGAGTTGTTCCTTACGATGATTCTCATAATCTTTCTCAGTCTCAAAGTCATCCCTTGTTACCTTTGTTACCTCTTCATTTGGCTCATGATAGATTGGCATGTTATTTTCGGCATCCCAAAACTCATAACCTTCACTACCAGCTTCATTTGAATGAAACTGATGGGTATAACCATGTAATACAATACTTCCCCCATTATCTTGCATATATTTCAACGTCTTAAGTAATTGTGGAGAATCCGATAAATGATGTTCTTCTTCCGTTTTAGGGTTTGTATAAACTGGTACAACCGCAATCATATAAGGGATATCCCTTTTTATAAGTTCTTTTGCAATTTCCATTAACGCATTCGGATCAACCAATGGATGAACATCCTCTAAGCGAATATATGCTGGATGTTCATGTACATGTTCTACATCAAAAAAAGCATGTAATACTTCTCCTATAAAAATGGAATTTGGTGGTTTAATTGTATCTGCTGCGAAATAATAATTATCTTTATTCCTAATCATCAATGGATACTCAATATTTGATCCATGACTTGCCTTAATGAGTACATCCGAGTCTGCCGTTACATCGACATGTAATAACAAACGAGGAATTACACTTGTATTTTTCGTTTCGTCCTCTGTTAAAGTTATTTTCGTATATTGCTCTTCCCCTAATAGTTCTATAAATGAGAATGATCTTTTTAGCTGTGAAACATTATATCCTAGTGCCATAAATGGGCCATCATATACATCCGTAATTTGTATAAATTCATCAGGTAATTTTTCCTTTATCTGCCCGTAATAAAACAAATGTGTAGTATCGTCAAGGTCTTTCGGTTGAACTTCTGAAACATGCCTGAACGTTATATCTGAAGTAAAATGACCGATAAGCATATCTAGCATACGTCCGTTTTCATCCACTTGACCACTTTTCGAGGAAAATACAACAAGTACTTTTGGCACCGATTCCTTCGCCGGTTCCGCTTTTACATGAAGTTGTTGAAAATTCATGTATAAAAGTACGATACATATGAAGATGATTATTACATTTTGCCGATTCATCATTACCCCCCTTAGAATCACAATAACGGTCGTTCTAAATAAAGAACAAAACGGTTAAAAATTTTTATCATCAACTTTTAAATGCTTTCTACTTTTCTTCTAAATAACATATAAGATATGACCCCTGTTAAACCCGTTATGCAAAATCCTAATACTATCCACACGATATTTACTTCTTTTAGTTGAATGATATAGTTTTCCATCCATCCTATTTCGTTAGATTCACCTTCCTGATCCTTGTTTATAAGTTCTTCTCCATCTTCATTGAATACTTTGTTATCCATCTTACTAAGGTCCATCCAAGTCAAATTCGGAATTTTTTCCATTTCATCCAATAATTCTTTCAGACCTTCCACCCCCAAAAATGGGTGATAGAACGCACCAATAATGCCGTCACGTACAATGGTAAACTCGTCAATTCGATCTTTCATTTCCCGAATGGAGGTAGGTTCCTCATAACGAATGTACCGGATTGTTTCAGGAATAAGCTTCATCCCCTTCAAAAACTTCGGCTCCGTAATATAGGGTGCCTCAGTCATTATTTCCCAATTCGTGTCTGTCAATTGCACTTGCCCAACATATGTTGAAAAAAATCTCGAAATAACCTCATACCCTTTTTGACTCATGGCATAATGTGGTGCTTCAAAAGCTTTTGGATAGATCCCATAGTTTACTAGCTCCTGTAAACCTCTTGAAATACGATCTTCAATGTATTCACCTTCATTCTCTAATGGCTTATTGTTTTCTACGTCCCAAAACTCAAAACCATCCCCAGTCTCAGCATTTTTATACTGGTCTGTATATCCATGTAGAACGATACTAGCCTTATGTTCTTCATTATTCTGCATCTCTTTCAAAATTGTTATCAATCCCGGGTTATCCGAAAGATAAAATTTCTCATCCGTTTTGGGATTTACATATACTGGGGTTACCGAAGCCATATATGGAATATTTCTATCCTTTAATACCTCAGCAATAGCAAATAGATCTTCTGGATCTGTCTTCGGGTTAATATCTTCTAATCGCAGAATTGCATTTGTTTCCGTATCATGATTAATCCCAAAAAAATGGTGAAGTTCATCTGCTAAAAAATTTGAGATCGGTGGAAATAAGTTTGGAGATGCAAAATAATAGGCATCCTTTTCATTGATAAGTAAAGGTAACCGTTCCTCTTCCTGAACTACTTCAAGTAAAACTTCCGCTTCGTCGATAAGCAATGGAAGTCTTTTCTCTCCCTGAATTACTTCAACTAATACTTCCACTTCTCTAGTGGTTATTAGTTTCATCATTGGATGTGAACTAATAGAGATACTGTTTCCGTGTTCACGTTTTACAATAAAGTCATTTAAAATTTCTATTTCCGTTGACTCGATAAAGTTGAATTGATTGACCTGCTCAACATTATGTCCAATCCCCATTATCGGACCTGGATACGAATTAATAATATCTATGACTTTTTCCGGTAATTTTTCCTCCACCTGCCCATAATAAAAGAGGTGTGTCACTCCAATTATGTCAGACGTTTTAACTTCCGAACTGTGTTTAAAGGTTATTGATGAAGTAAAATGACCGATCAAAAGATCCAATAACCGCTGGTGTTCATTAAGCTCTTTGTCTGAACTCGAATAAATAACGAGAACCTGGAAATCATCTGCCTCATAGCTTCGTACATTCAATGGGTTAATCAACAATCCTAAGAATAAAATGACGCATAGCATAATGATCTTTGGACCTTTATACTCGTTTATCATTTGCTTCATCATTTCACTCTCCTTTGTCTTATTTGTTCCTTATAAAGAACATACATCAATTTTATAAAGAACACAAGTGTTTTATTTTATTTGTCCCAGTTTGAATGACATACTATATGACACTTCATCATGGATTATGTACAAAAAAAAACACTCTACGATGAGTGCTTTTAATCGGTGTTCCCATTCTCATTATCTTTCCGTTTACCTGCCATCATTAAAGTTAATGGCTTTTCTGATCCAGTAATCAATTTATACATTAAAGACGAAGTAAGATTGTAGCTATTTTCTATTTTTTCAGCTATATAATTTGTACGTTCATAAAGAATAGAACGAATATGATCTACCTGTCTAAACGTTTTTTCCATCAACGCTTCTTGGTTCTCAACACTATGAAGCACTTGATCTTGTTTCGTATCTTGTTCGGAAAGTTGATCTGCCATTTGTTGATGTAACTCATATAATTGATTTAATTGTGTATTTAATTGTTCTGAGAAGGACTCATGTTTTGCTATCTGCTTTACAATCTCTTCATTTGATTTACTTACACCATCTATTTGTTCCAACATCTCTCTTGTTAATTCACTGTCATTTGCAATCAAGTGTTGAAGTTCTTGACTATTATTTTCAAGCAATTGTAACCACTCCCGCGCCTCAAGTTCAAATTGCTCATGCTCGGAATTACTTTTTTTAAGTTCCATGATTTGTTTACCAATATCATTCCACTTACCAAGTTCTATTAATTCAAACTGTTGATGCCTCTTTCTTAGTTCTCTTAATCCTTTTGCAAAGGATTCGTTCCGTTTTTTCTGCTCTTGAAGTATTTCAGAAAAATATTCGGATTTATAATAACTTTGATTTGGTTCTTTTATTTTTCCTCCATGTTGAAAAACACGTGGGTGTTCAGATTTATTTATAAACAGTCCCATAAATAACATCACCTTAATGTACTTTTTGGATATATCATATGATGATTTGTAGAGGTGTGGGACAGATGACCAGATATTAAACGAAATATGGGCTATGGTACTATGTGGTTCGCTGATAATAAATTATTCATAATAAAAAAAAGACATCACCTACCCTAGGTGATTCCATAAAAAACACCAAAGGCAATCTATACCTTTGGCGCAGCTCCATACTAGGAGAGGGTGGTTGTTCCCATCTCTTTAATGGTCCTTACTATTTACATACTCATTTGGTTCATCGCCACCGTGAACAGCACTATTCTTAAACTGACTTTTACGACCATTACGGTGCTCCCCATGATTTTTGTTTTCTTTGAACATATTATCATGTTTCTTCTCGTTGTTATTATTAGCCATTTTATTGCCCCCTTCCTACCATGCATGATTTTATTAGTTTTCGATATCCGAGCTAAGTTATACATCAGTTTTACTTCCATATCTTCTATTACTAATTTATAAAATTTCTTTTTTGCATGGAATGGACATAAAGGGAGAAGTTACGAAAAAAATATATCTGAAAAAACAAAAATATTTGTTATTATTAATTTAGAAATTATAAAAGAGGTGAATAAAATAAATAAAGAGAATTATCCAATTGAATGACCTTCGAGGGTTTTTAAAAACTGTATTTTATCAATCCCTCTAAATGAATCTAAAGTTAAAATATATAAATCAATAAGATTTTCTTCAAAATATTATTTAGGGGTGTTTATATGGTTGTTAATTATAAAATTGAAATGGATGATTTACTTGCCCTCCAAAAAGATGCTGTTGACACAACAAATATTCATAAAAGAAATAAAATAATAGGGGGATTACTTGGAGCAATTTTGCTGTTTTTATTTGCTATTAATTTTGTAAAAGTCACCCTGGGTACGGCTCTTGTTTTTGCAATAGCAATGTTCTTTTTATGTAAATCCGCCTATAAACTTGCAATTGTAAGACAAACAAAAAAACTAATTGAAAAAAATCACACTCTTACAATTGGTGACTGTATATCAACTATATCTGATAAGGGTTTCATTAGAGAGTTTAAGAATACTAGTCAAAATATATCTTGGTCTCAAGTTAAAATAGCAAAAGAGGATGAAGAAAGGTATTTCCTATATATATCAGATATACAAGCATCTATCTTAAAAAAAATACCAAATAATCTAACTGAAAGTGAACTTATTAAATACCATAATTTGATTCGTGAAAACCTTTTAAATGAAGGAATCGTATTAAAAAAGACTAAACGTATTAGTAGTTCCGAAGCTGTTAAAAGTCTACATAAATTTTAGAAGCAAACTAATATAAGAATAGATTCTTTTGTTTATGCTCTCTAAAATGAAAAAATAGTTCTTTAATGAGTTCGGTTTTTGAATCAAAATAGTTAAAAAAACAAACAAAATAGAGGTACAAATAGCAAATAGATTGGTACCTCTATATTACCGATTTAAAAGGTTTTATAATTGTTCGGTAATAGAATTAGCAACTTTTGTGGTATTAATGCTCTTACAATGTAGTAATAATTGGTCCTTCCTTCGTAAGAATAATCGTATGTTCGTATTGAGCCACAAAGCTTTCATCGGTTAGATAGGTCCATCCATCCTCGGATAGGAAAACTTCCTCTTCAAATGTAGAGATAAAAGGCTCAAAGGCAATTACCATACCATCTTTTAAAATTTCGTCATCCCAGCGAGAGAAGTAATTGAAAATATGGTCTGGTGCTTCATGTATCGAGCTCCCGACACCGTGTCCGGTAAGGTTTTTTATGACAGTTAAGCCATGCTGTTTCGCTACATTGTGTACTGCTTTTCCTAGAGCGCTTTTTTTCGAACCTGGTTTTGCCTTCTGAATTCCAGCGTCGAATGCTTCTTTAGCAACGTCACATACTTTCTGCAAAATTTCCTCCCCCTTCCCAACAACAAAGGAAATTCCCGTATCTGCGAAATACCCATTTTTAGAACCTGAAACATCTATATTTACAAGGTCCCCTTCTTGAATAGTCCGCTCACTCGGAATTCCGTGCGCTACTTCTTCATTTACGCTAATGCACGTATATCCAGGAAAATCGTATTCTCCTTTTGGTGCAGACTGTGCTCCTACTTTTTCAAAAATTCTCTCAGCAATGAAATCGAGTTCTTTTGTTGTAATTCCAGGTTTCGTACATTGGACTAGCTCATCTCGAATCGCTCCACAAATTTTACCAATCTCTTTTAATCCATTAAAATCCTCTTCAGTCTTTGCAATCATCGGGGATCCTCACTTTTCAAAGTAATTTATGATTATCATTCCATTTAATTTCTAGCATAAATGGAACGCATTTTCAATCAACAAAAAGGCGTTTATAGTTGAATGAAAATTGAACAGAAGCAACCACACATGACTTAATTCCATCTGCAAATATGGTGTTATTTTATTGATATTTACTATGCGAAAAGAGATGCTAATAGCATCCCTTTTATTGATGTTTATTTCTTTTTGCAAAACAAAACCGAACCCGTTATTAATTCTTTTGATTTTCAACTATTTTTTATAGAGTTACAAATAGAAGCTCGTTTCACACTTAGCGCTTGATAAGGCACAATTAGACCAGAGTTTTATTGTGTTTACTCAAGCGCAAGTGGAAACTTCGAACATTTATCATCCAAAGCATGGCGCTTTGTTGGTAGTAGCACCTTACATGCGCAGGTTGCTGTGATTTCATTGAGCCAGTTCTCTCCATCACTCTTGATAACAGTTAATTCGATAGTTGGGACATGCCCAGTGATACTACCATACAGTAAGTCGGTGGAAGAAGTCTCTGCTTCATGAAGTTTCACTTTATCTTATTGTTAAAATTGGATCTTGTGAGTATTTTTAACAAACTTGTTTCGATTATAAAAAAGTATCATATATATATCTAGACAAATTATTACAGAAGGGGACTATGCTATGCCAAACGTAATATGGGGAGTTGATTCGGCGACAGCTGTTAATCAAGAGCTTTTTTCTTGTGTCGTTAATAATTTTGGCAAACCTAGATTTTGGGGGAGATACTTATCAACAGTACCTAATGTATCAGGTGGACTGACAGAGCAAGAGGTAGGTTTGTTACATGGGAATAACGTCAAAATTTTACCAATCTACAATGATTACAATGCTGCAGTTGGATATCGGGAAGGAAGAGTCGCAGCTTCCAATGCGGTGTATCACGCAAGGAGACTAGGTATTCCAAAAGACATCTTCCTTTTTGCCAATACGGAGCGGTTCTTTGACATAGACGAAGCATGGATACGCGGATGGGTCGATGCTATATTTCCAAGTGGATATCGTCCAGGTATTTATGCAGACCCTACTACCTCTTCCTTCAATGAATCTTATTGTGCTGCAGTACGAAATAACGCCCATGTACGTTCACAGGTTGTAATATGGAGTCAAGAGCCTACACCCGGATCTACCCCAGCAAATCAATCACCTGCTTATAATCCTACAAAACCAACTTGCGAAGCTAATGTTTGGGGTTGGCAATATGGCGAGAATGCCGAGACATGTCCAATCGATACCAATTTAATCGATACAAGATTATTTAATAATTTGTGGTAGATAAATAGTGGAGATACAAAAAGAAAGGTGCCAAATCGATATTTTGGCACCTTTCAACTACTTGAATCTTTAATTCGTTTTTTGCACCACTGGATTCATAACGGTGCTTTTACCTAACGCCTCCACAACTGCACGCCCTGCAACTCTACCGGAAAATAAGCACCCACCTAAAAATGTACCTTCAAGTGCACGATATCCATGAACACCACCACCACCAAATCCAGCAACCTCTCCAGCAGCGTATAATCCCGTTATTGGTTCACCATGATCATCTAGAACCCTTGCAGATAAATCCGTCTGTAATCCTCCTAATGTTTTCCTACTTAGAATGTTTAGCCTTACAGCAATAAGTGGACCGTTTTTCTGATCCAAAATTTTATGAGGTGAAGCAACTCGAATGAGTTTATCTCCACGATACTTACGAGCACCACGAAGTGCTGTAACTTGTAAGTCTTTCGTAAATGTATTATCTATTTCACGGTCTCTTGCCCGGATTTGCCGTTCAATTTCATCCTTTTGTAGCAAATCATCACCTGTTAATTCATTCATGCCCTGGACTAGTTCCTCTAAACTTGTTGCAACAATGAAGTCCTCTCCCTTTTCCATAAACGCTTTTACAGGCGCAGGCGGACCCGGAAGAACTCTCGATAACAGTTTTTTGATACTCTTACCGGTTAAATCCGGATTTTGTTCGGATCCAGAAAGAGCAAACTCTTTTTCAATGATTTTCTCCGTTAAAATAAACCAGGAATAATCATATCCCGTTTTTTGAATGGCTTCTAACGTTCCCAACGTATCAAAGCCAGGGAAGTTTGGAGCAGGGAAACGGTTTCCCTCAGCATCTAGCCATATCGAAGATGGTCCAGGTAAAATTCGAATGCCGTGTTGATTCCAGACTGGATCCCAATTTTTTATTCCTTCTGTGTAATGCCACATACGATCTCGATTGACTATGCGACCACCAATATTCTCAGTAATGGAAAGCATACGCCCATCAACATGAGCAGGGACACCAGATATCATTCGTTTTGGTGGTTGCCCAAGTCTACTCGGCCAATTTTTTCTTATCATATCAAAATCAGCTCCGATTCCACCACTAGAAACGATAACCGCTTCAGCCCTATATTCAAAATCCCAAACAACTTGACGAGAACTCTCTTTTCCTCGTTCCGTATCGTCTGGTGAAAGAACAGAGCCTCCAGCTCCTTTTACATTTCCATTCTCACTAATGAGATAATCTACCCGATGACGCGGGCGGTAATCTACATGACCGTTTTTTATATGTTCTCTTACTCGACGTTCAAAAGGCTCAACTATTCCAGGACCTGTTCCCCAGACAATATGAAAACGAGGTACAGAGTTTCCGTGCCCTTCTGCAAGGTAACCTCCACGTTCCGCCCAACCTACAACCGGAAAAAATTTCACACCCATCCCACGTAACCAGGAACGTTTTTCATCAGCAGCAAAATTAACGTATGCTTCTGCCCACTTTTTTCCCCAATAATCCTCATTTTCTAACCGATCGAATCCTGCCGTTCCAAGCCAATCCTGCCAAGCTAATTCTTTTGAATCCTTTATTCCCATTTTTCGTTGCTCGGGGGAATCGACAAGGAACAATCCTCCAAATGACCACCAGGCTTGTCCCCCAAGTGAAGATTCTGGTTCCTGATCTAACAACAAGACTTTTTTCCCGGCATCTGCTATTTCAGCAGTAGCAACCAATCCCGATAATCCAGCCCCAACTACAATAACATCGAATTCCATGGAAACCACTCCTTTTTCAATCTGGAAAGCAAGGTTTTATTTCTTTTAATTTTCTGAAATTAATGTTAGTTCAAGTATATAGTTGTGGTATAGCTTAGTCAATGAGAGATTCGTCTTTAGAAGCTTTTAATGGTACTATGTAACCACAGAATACCCATCAAGATTCACTGCAAAATGTAACATATTTTTTCATTAAAGCATGTTAAAATGAAAAAAGTATTTTCTACATGGATTGAAACATCTAATAAAAACACTACGTCTAATAAATGAGCTTGATAGTTAGGAGGAAGAAGAGTGGGCCACTCGAAAGCTTTCCATCCAACATACGATGAAGATGATATTTTACAACAAGATCAAACAAGAGCAATTGAAATGATCATGGACACGTATGGTGATGAAATTAAACGATTAGTTTACACATACATGAAAAATTCGGCTGATACAGATGATGTGACGCAAGAAGTATTTGTTACGATCTATCAAAAATTAACTACGTTCCAGGGCAAATCATCATTAAAAAGCTGGATCTATTCCATTGCTATTAATAAATGTAAAGATTACTTGCGGAGCTGGCATTCTCGCAATAAACGTCTAAAAGAAAAATTAACTCAGAGTGCACAAGCATCAGATAACAATAGTGAAACCCCAGAAGATTTTTATATGAAACAAAATGAATCAAACCAACTTTTGAATCAAGTAATGGGGTTGCCTATCAAATACAGAGAGGTTATTACCTTGTTTTATTTTAAGGAGCTTTCAACAAAAGAAATCGGTCATGTTTTAGGAATGAAAGAAGCAACTGTCAGAACTCGTCTGGCGCGCGGTCGTGATAAACTGAAGGAATGCTTATCGCTAGAAAGAGGTGGTGAAAACCATGGATAAGCAACTAAAACATTTAAAATCTCACTACGAAAATGAAGTACCAACTACATTTACTGAAAAAGACAAACAAGCGGTACTTGAAAAAATTAAACAAACCGACAAGAGAACGTCTGGAAAAGTATTTCCCTTTTATCCAAAAGTATTAACAGGTGTAGTATTGGCAGCATTAGTGATCATTGTTGTTATTTCTACAAATAATCAACCAGACATGTTTATGAGTTTAACTGATGATGCAGCAGATAGCGAAATGGATTCCAATGAAATGGCCGAAATGAGGGAGTTTTCAGACGGTGGTGACAGTAGTTTAGAAGAAGAAGGCGAAGCTGCTAAGAGTCAGTCAGATATGGAGATTGCTGGTGATGCCGGAAACCATTTCTTTGATCCTGAAACAGTATTAATTGGCTCCACCTACGGATCAATGGAAGTGATTGAAGTCGATCGCCAAAGTGAACAAACATCGATCATTTTTAACGGGGAAACCTCCTTATCTGGTGATTTTCAGCTTGATGGAGATAGGCTAGCATTTGTTCCACATGAAAATGCTCTACTAGCTTTTCCATTAGCAAATGGCGATGAAAGAAATATTCCAGCATTCTACTTTCAAGATGAGTCATCCGTAAAAATGGCGTATGGTATTGGGGATGATCAAAATTCACTTTCAACCGCTGATCAAGGTTACACGCTAGATGTTACTGGAATGGAGTACATTCATTCCCCAACTGGATCAACTATCTATTTGGAAATCACTACTCGAATGACGAACACGTACGACACGAACATCAAGATGTCACAAGAACTCACTGACATCTATGAACAATATAAAGAAACCCTTAATGATGAATTACTTGAGGGCTTAAACCCAATTGATGTATTTAAAATGCATTTTTATGCTGAGAATAATGAAGATGAGGAAGTAAAATATGCTTTATACATTCAAGACGAAATGTATGGTACACCTGATAAAGACGCGTATTTTAATGACCCATTCTTTGCCGAAGACGATACAATGAAGAAAAATGCTGAACAATTCTATGAGGAATTATTAGCAGTTGATGTCTTTAAAGAAGAATACCTATCGGAAGAGGAAGCGATTATTCATTTTGCAACTGTAGAGTCCAATGGCTTGGCATTCCGGTTGATAAAAAATTCAGAAGACATTTGGAAAGTAGCATGGATCCCTATGCAATAAACAAATCCTTCCTTTTACAATAATCCGTAGTCCTAAGTGGACTACGGATTATTAATTACTTTGCTCGGGGAGCACTTTCAAATTCAATTTTCTTATGTGTGCCGTCACAAAATGGTTTATTTGCCGAATGACCACAACGACATAAAGAAAATACTTTCTTTGTTTCAAATACGTTACCTTCTTTATCAATTAATTCCACATCACCAGTTACTCGTAATGACCCATTATCATTTACTTTTATTTGAGCCTTTTCACTCATATAAAATCATCCCCCCTCGTATTTATATATAAGTTTTACTATCATTTCCACTTACTTATTTAACCTATGCAGCTAAATAAGGGTTTAGCATTCTCTCACTCTATTTTCCATTCGTCCTATTTTTTCAACTTCTAGAGCTATAATGTCTCCATCTTTTAAAAACGTAGGTGGGTCCATGGCAAACCCTACCCCGTTTGGAGTTCCTGTCATTATAATATCACCCGGATTTAATGTCATTAGTTGAGAAATAAACGTTATTAAATATGGAATATCAAAAATCAACTTACTAGTATTTGATGCTTGGCGTTCTACGCCGTTTACAAACGATCGAATATCCAAGTCACCTGGATTTCCAACCTCATCAGCAGTAACTATCCATGGACCAACCGGTGTACTATTATCTAAGGATTTACCTTGAAGCCATTGTGGTGTTCTTTTTTGTAGATCACGAGCTGTTCCATCATTCCCAATCGTATAACCAGAAATATAGTCCAGTGCACGTTCTTTTGATACATTGGATGCTTCTTTACCAATTACAACCGTTAATTCTACTTCATAATCAAACTTTTCTGTTTCAGCACTTTTCACCATCTCATCATCAGGGCCAATTAACGCATTTGGAAACTTTGCGAATAATACCGGATAATCTGGTACCTCACTTTGCATTTCAGCAGCATGTTCTACATAATTTTTTCCTACACAAATAATTTTCGATGGCTCCGGAATGGGAGTTGAAACATAAACTTCTTCACGATTAAGGCTAGCATTCTTTAAGTCGTTCTCGAATGAATATGTATATATTTCTTTCGCTATTTCAATGGCAGGGATACCCATTTTGTAAAATTTTGTAGGATCTGCAGGAAGTATGGACTCACTAACAGAACGAATACCCTTTAATTGACAGTATGCTTCCTGTACATCTATAATTTTTTCCTCTTTCATAAAACCAATTCGTAAAGACTCTAGTTTCTCTTTCCTCTTATAACTTACTAACTTCATTCCAACACTCCTGACTTTGTATTTCAAATCACTATACTACCGTATTCATTTCTCTACCATCATCATAGCCTGCCTACTTACCTTTTTATCAACCAAATCGGCAAAGGGTGTTGCAACTACCTGTATGTTCGGCAACGTGGCAATCTATCCATATGTACATGCAAGAGAATTATATTAAGTTTTATTACTAAAAGATTCCGTGTTATTTTTTTCGTATCCTAAATCCTGTTTCACCTTACGAATTGCCTCGAATTCTGGTTTCAGCATGGAATATACAACCGTATCATGATAGATTTCCCCATCAAAATCAGTTTGTCTCAATACCCCTTCTTTTTTGAACCCGTACTTTTCTAACAGTTTTCTAGATCCTTGATTCTCTGCAAAAATATCGCCTACAATACGGTTCAAATCTAAAGAATTGAAACTAAAATCTAGTATTCTCCCTAATATCTCGGTCATTACACCTTTTTTCTGAAAATCTTTTCTTATTACAACCCCCATTTCCGCTTTTTTATGCCACATATGTAGTTTATGTAAACGGAATTGCCCAATTAGATCCCCATCTGCCTTATGGATAATAACCCAAGGGATTTCCTTTTGTTGCGTAAAATTATGAAGATAGGTTCGAATATTATTATGTAAAACTTCTTTGGCATGTACCGGGTTTGGGGTAATATATTGCATGGTTTCTTTATCTTGCATAAAAACGAACATGCTGTCCACGTCTGCCAATGTCATTCCACGCAATATGTAGTTTTCCGTTTCTAATCGAGGAATGACAGATAAAAGTTGATTCGTACTCATATGTTTACCTCCATGGTTGCGTTCTTAAAATCATCATATCATTAGGTTAATCATTTAATAAAGGATTGCTTGGCTGCTTTTTTAACTTCAACTCCCTATCCTTTAAAATATTTTATAATTTCTTCAGATCCGAAATCAGTTGCGGTATTCCATCCTGAAATAAATGACTATCTCCGCTTAACTTCCTGTTTTTTGCCTGTGGAAAATCCTTTATATATTGTAAAAAGTGATCATATGGAACGATAGGATCGAATTCACTATGGTAAAGATATATTTCTGGTATTTTTGGAAGTCGTTCAATATAGTTTCCTTTTAATTCAAAATCCTGATATATCCACTCGTTATCCAACCCCCAGTATGGTACAGCGATATTAAAAAGACCCGTAACAGTTAAGGGACATGTTTCTTCGGATAAGTATTTTAGCAAGACCGCTCCACCTAATGAATGACCGATACATATTACTTCACCATCTAGCTCCTCTATCACTTTGCTTAGTTTCTCTTTCCATTGCCCGTAGTTCGGATCTTCTGGATATGGCATATGTGGCGTAATGAACTCATACCTATCTTGTAGTTCATTAGCCAAATAACCGATAAGGTCAACACTTCCTTGCTGTTCAGATTGCGGACCAGCACTATGAATAAATAATAGTTGTTTTTTCATGCTATTCCTCCTTAAAGAAATGGAGTTCTGAACAACGTTCCGAACTCCATCAAATTATACTAATTCTCACCTTTCAAGGTAGACACTTGCCAGGTTATACCGAATTTATCTGTTACCTGACCGTAAGATGGACTCCAAAACGTTTCTTGCAATGGCATTCCAACAGTACCCGATTCCTCTAACACTCCGAATACTTCTTTTGATTTTTCTACATTATCAATGGATATTGCAATAGTAATTTGAGAACCAGTTTGATATGGCTGACCAGGGAATGTGTCTGAAAGCATTAAGTTGGTATTTCCAATTTTCAAATGTGCATTTAACACCCTGCTCTTGTCCTCATCTGAAATAGGCATTTCTGGATTATCAGGCATATCACCAAAGGTTTGTACATTGAGTACCTTTGCATCTAAAGCGTCCTCGTAAAATCTTATCGCTTCTTGTCCATTACCGTTAAAAACTAAATAAGGATAAACTTCTACAATCATTCTAAGCACCCTTTCTTCTTAATTAATTTCACGATATCATATATCCATTTATGTAGTTCTTCCCCATTGTGTCCTAATGGTTATTTGGGACCAGCGTTAGGTCATGCAATAAATCCGTCTAAGGATATAGATATATCAAACATTACCTTCCTTATAAGATTCATACCTCATTTTCATTATAATTATAGAGTTATTTCCTATGTACTTTCTTTGACTGACGTGTTGGAATGATTCATACAAATATAAGAACATCGAGCGATGACGAAGAAGTATTCGGAAGGGGGGTATCTAGTATCTATTATGTCATACCTAATTGTACCATAATATATTATAGTCTTTTTTACTATTTTTATATAATTCTAATATTTCTTCAGTGATTTTGCGTCTCAACAAATAATATCTACCTTTACATCTTTTTACGTGAATAATGCCACCAAATACACTCCCATTTCGATTGTATAGATGAAGGAAACCTATTTTTCAGAGCAAAAAAATAGGCCTAAACGATGGTGACAGATATGGAAGTTTAAAAACATTGAGACGTTTGTACAATTCATTTTTTCAAACTATCATAATCTATCATTGTAAGAATTAAATATTTGAAAAGGAGGTTTTATGATGAAACTTTACTTGGATCCTGGCCATGGTGGTTCTGACCCCGGTGCCAGTGGAAATGGCTTGCGAGAAAAAGATATCGTATTGGATATCGCCCTTAAAATGCGCTCGATTTTATTAAACGATTATGAAAATGTAGAAGTTCGAATGAGTCGCACCAGTGATAGTACGAAAAGTTTACAGCAGCGCACCAATGAGGCAAACGCATGGGGTGCTGATTACTATCTTTCTGTTCACTGTAACGCATTTAATGGTTCTGCTCGAGGGTATGAAGATTACATTCACAACAGTCTTTCAGATTCGTCACAGACTGCTAGATACCGAGATTTACTTCACGAAGAAATTACGAAGGTAAACCAACTGAGAAACCGCGGGAAGAAAAAGGCAAATTTTCATGTGCTTCGAGAATCAAACATGCCTGCCTTCCTCTCAGAAAATGGCTTTATCGATAATAGTCAAGATGCTGCTTTACTACGCGATTCTTCTTGGCGACAACGAGTCGCACAAGGACATGTTAATGGACTAGCTAGAGCATTCAATCTAAAGAGAAAACAAGATGGTGGTTCTGATGCCATTTATCGTGTTATAGCTGGTTCCTTTCAATCAAGAGCTAACGCTGAACAACGAGCTCAATTTTTGCGTTCTAAAGGAATTGAATCTGCATTGACCGCTATAACTATTTCTGGTCAACAGTGGTATCGTGTTCAAGCTGGTGCTTTCGCTAACCGTAATAATGCAGAACGACGTTTGAATGAAGTAAAAGCCGCCGGGATCAGAGATGCTTATATTATGAGTTAATGGACATAACCGCTACTTATCCGTAGCGGTTATCGTTTTTTAAAATTTTTTTAAATCTACTTCTTTAGGGTCGTCGCCAATATGATTAGTGATCAACCTGACGATCTCCGGCTCTATTTCCAGGACGATATAATTTGGATCTTCCAGACTGTCAAACCATGGCTCCATTTTCTCATTCCATAATTGGGTCTTTATTTCCTGTGAATCATTAATTGATACTTTACCATGGTAATCTATATACGCATCTCCATATCCTTCCCCTCCATATCCAATAAGGATATGGGTATATGGATTTGCTTCAATTTCTTCTGTCTTATCCGTATCCCTACTCGTCACTGTATATAGTTTCAAATCATCGTGAAAGAAAGTCATAAAACGCGTGTGTGGTTTATTATTTTTGACAGTTGCCATCGTTCCAACTGAATGGTTTTCTAATATTTTTTCAACGGTTGATTTTACTTCTTGTTGATGCAAAAACATACACTCCTTTTCCATAATATGTTTTAGTATCTCTTATATTTTAAAAAATATTATTAAACCTATAACTACGACTGTATGTGGTTGCGAGAAAGCGAAGACGCTGAGACCCTACAGCGAGCGTTCTTGCGAGTGAAGAGGATTAGTGCAAGCCCACGGTAGTGTATCTCTGTAACGGTATTCAGAGCGATATGTTACTACGCTTTTACATCAACATAGCAACACACGATGCAAAATGATCCTTCCATAATAAAACCGCCTCCTTTTAATTAGAAAGCGCCCTAAACAATCACATTTATTCTACGGTACCTATCTTATATTGTTGCCATTCATATGGAAGCAGTGCCTGATATTTCTGATGTAAAAATCTATCATCTACCAGAACAATCGTACCGGTATCTGCCTCTGAGCGTATTAATCTACCACCTGCTTGTAGTACTTTATTCATGCCAGGATATACATAGGCATAATCAAACCCATTACGTCCAGTTGTCTGAAAGTAGTCTTTTATGATATCTCGCTCAAATCCAATCTGAGGGAGACCAACACCAACAATAATTACTCCTTGTAGACGGTCCCCTACTAAATCTACCCCCTCAGAAAAAATACCGCCCAAAACAGCAAACCCTAAAATTCTTTCGTCCTGTTCAGACTGAAAGACACCTAAAAATTCCTCTCGTTCTTCTTCAGACATGCCAGTTTCTTGCAAAATCGTTTTTACTTTTGGAGCATATGTAACAAACTCCTCATATACGGCACGCATATAATTATAGGACGGAAAAAACACAAGAAAATTACCCTTTCTTTCTTCCAATACAGTGGCGAAAAATTTCACCATAGCTCCCATCGTTCGATTACGATCATGATATTTTGTAGACATCGGTTGAATGATAACTTCAGCATTTTCTCTTATGAACGGGGAAGGTATCGATATAACATAATCTTCTGTACTTCCTCCGAGCAAATTTTTATAGTAATCTGCTGGTGTTAAGGTAGCGGAAAAGAATATTTTTGAGCGATAACCTTTACTCATTTTTTGAATGAGCTGCGAAGGATCTAGACAAAACAACTTCATCCTGACCTCACTCTGAAATACTTCTACATACGTGATAAACCGTTCATCATATAACTTGGAAATCTTCACAAAAGCTTGTGCAGCAAAATATGTATCAAGCAATAGTTGATTTGCGTCATCGTTCCGTGCCAGTTCAACTTCAGCTTCCACGATAAACGTTTCTAATAACCCAACAATCGTTTCATCTAGTTCTTTGTCCAAAAATTCCTCTCGCTTTTTCACAGCTAAAAGATGATCATTTACTAGTTTTGCAGTATTTGCTATTCCTTCATTCTTCCCTTTAAATTCCCGTTTTAATTGCAAAAAACTGGATTTATACAATTCCGAGGAATACATATCTCTCCCTCTGTCTACTAAATTATGCGCTTCATCAATTAACAAGACCGTTTGTTTCTTCTGTTGCTCAAATAGACGCTTCAAAGAAACCCTTGGATCAAAGATATAATTATAATCACAAATAACTGCATCTGCCGCATATGCCAGATCAAGTGAAAATTCAAATGGACAGACGCGATGTTTGGCAGCGTATGTCTCAATAACTGTTCGACTCATCAGTTTTTCATTTTCTAAAATGTCTAGCACTGCTTGGTTAATTCGATCATAGTAACCATCTGCGAATGGGCAAAATTCTTTGGAACAGTTAATCTCTTCCTGAAAACAAACTTTTTCTTTGGCTGTAATCGTTACAACTTTAATATCCAATCCACTTTCTATTAATAAGCGAAATGCTTCTTCGGCCGTTGTTCTTGTTATCGTTTTTGCAGTTAAATAAAATATTCGATCTAAATGTCCCTCGCCAATTGCTTTTACTGCTGGAAATATCGTTGAAATTGTTTTACCAATTCCTGTCGATGCCTTTGCAAATATGTCCTTCTTTTCTACAATTGTTTTGTAAACAGCACCAGCCAGTTTACGCTGGCCATTTCTATAATTAGCAAAAGGAAATTCAAGTGCATGGCTACTTTTATCTCTTTGCGTTTTATGTTGTAATCTTGTAATGGCATATGGTGCATATTGTTTGATAACATCTTGTACATACGCTTCAAGTTCTGTATATGTCATCTTCTGCTGAAACTGCTCTTGTTCTTCTGTTTTCACTTGCACATAAGTTAATTGAATCGTAACTTCATCTAAGTTATGATCACCTGCATAAATATAACCATAAAAAATAGCCTGTGCCCAGTGAACTGGATGTGTATCTGCTGTAATCTCCTCGAGTGAATGAGAGGTAGACTTTATTTCATCAATAATCACTGCCCCATCTTGTTGAATAAGTACCCCATCACATCTGCCATCAACATGTATTACAATATGTTCAAATGGAATCTCTGCTTGCACATACACTTCTTTTTGGTCGTCCTCATTATAGGTTTTTTGAATTTTTTGGTGAGCTTTTGTTCCTTCCGTCATGGAAGTAGCGGTTCGAAAACCTGATTCGATGCTTCCACTCCTAAACACATACTCTACTAAATTTCTCACAGAAATCTTAACTACATTTGTCATCTTATCACCCATATTATATTCGATAGGTTAAGTGTAGCAGTTTCTTTCGTAATAGGGAATGATCAAAAAGAATAAGCCCCAACTTAAGAAGTTAGGACAAATCACGCTTTGCTTTTCCTCTCATTTCGTTCCACCGATTCAAGATTAAAAAGCCTACAAAAATACCGACAATACCCATTATCCCGGCTAAGTTTGGTGGAGCGGGAATTGGTAAATTCAGTAAGGAGAATATCGCACCTAATACGATACCCGCTAAGAATGATTGTATGGTTAGTTTCAATTTTATTTCACCTACATTATATTATTTATTAATACAAACCCTGCATAGACACCTACAATACCCATTACACCGGCGAAGTTTGGCGGTGCTGGAATAGGAAGTTTTAGTAATGAGAATACGATCCCTAAAGCAATACCAGTTAAAAATGAAATGATAACTACTCCCAAAAAAACTCCTCCTTGCATATTAGCAAATCACAGTATTATCGTATTTAATCTCCCATATCCATTCTCAAATATACTATTTTTCTTTATTCAAATTTGTAATCAACCATTGTGAAAAGGATAGTAAATCGGGAAAATACATATCTGCATGCCCTGTCACGTCTTCTCGTTCACCAACTAAAACGGTCTTTGTACCTGCTTGTTTTCCAGCCACAATATCTGGTTCCCGGTCACCGACCATATAACTCTTTGCCAAATCAATGCCATGCTTTTCGGCTAATTTTACTATCATTTGTGGTTCTGGTTTACGACAAGCACACCCTACATGTGGCTTATGTGGACAGTAGGAAATATCGTCAATTTTTGCCCCATATTCCGCTAAATCTTCTTCCATTTTTTTATGTATATCATGGAGTGCAGCCTCCTTCATGTAACCAAGGCCGATTCCCCCTTGATTAGTAACAACAAATACATGATAACCAGCGTCATTAAATCGTTTTACCGATTCACCTACACCATCTAATAAAAAGAAATCCTTTGGCTTATTAACAAACTTAACCCGATGACTCAACACCTCGTTTATAACACCATCTCGATCAAGAAAAATACCAATACTACTAATACAAACCACCACCCTAGTATAGATACATATTAGTTTTAACCATTCTTTCGCACATTATTCGAGTGTCTGGCACCGATACCCTTTGAATCTTACTATCTAAAAAATAAAACAAATAAGTAATTTGTTTGCTTTTAATAAAACATTAAATTATAATGTTTATTAAAATGACATGGATAGGTGGTTGACGAGCGTGGCTTATGAGGATGTTTTTTGGAATGCTTCCATTAGTGATTTAAAAAATGGGTACAGATATGATCCGAAACTTGAGGTGTTTCAATGTATTATTTGTGAAGAAATTTTTCAGCAAGGTGTTATTTATCCTGTTAATGGCGTTTTGTATGATGCGCAATTAGCAATAAAAAAACATATTCAAGAAAAACATCAATCTATGTTTGATTTTTTACTTGGCATGGATAAAAAGTACACGGGTTTATCCGAACTTCAAAAGGAAATTCTTACATTCTTTCATGCGGGATTGTCAGATAAAGAAATTGCTAGCAAACTAGATGCCGGTAGCACATCAACCATACGGACACACCGCTTTAAATTAAGAGAAAAAGAGAAACAGGCACGAGTCTTTTTGACAATTATGGAATTATTAAAGCAAGAAGATAGTAGAAGTGAAGACTTAATCACAATTCATAAGGGGGCGACAATGGTGGATGAACGATATGCGATTACAAATGCAGAAAAAGAAAAAGTACTCTCAACTTATTTTAATCAAGGGTTAGATGGTCCTTTACAATCATTTCCGAGTAAAGAAAAAAGAAAAATTATTATACTACAACATATAATAACAAAATTTGATGTAAACAAAACTTACTCAGAACCAGAGATTAATGAAACGTTAAAGCAAATTTATGATGACTTTGTCACCTTAAGAAGGTATCTAATCGAATATGGATTTATGGAACGAAACAAGGATTGTAGTCAGTATTGGTTAAAAAGATAGTACAAGTACATACTTGCCTTAAAGCGAAAAAGAAATCCGTAATGGAAGGTGATCAGAGGCTTTCGGATTAGCTTTAATAATTTTTGCCTCCGTAACGGAAAGATGGTCACTCATAAAAATATAATCTAAGCGCCTTTTAGGTCGAGTGGATGGGTAGGTATACCCTGCCCCTTCCCCAGCAACTTCCCAGGCATCCGTATAGACATCGGTCATGTTCTTCCACCCATTTGATTGCGGCTTCATATTCCAATCCCCCATTACAATTGACGCACTTGATGATTTCGAAAGAATGTCGATTATAGAGCTCGTTTGCTTATTGTGCAGAAAAGGGTTTAGGCTTAAATGTGTCACATATACTTGCAACATCTTATTATCTATTTCCAATGTAGCCTCTAGCATGGATCTACCCTCTACTAATCCCTTAATAAAATTAAAATGATGGTCCTTTTTATTTACAATCGGAAATCGCGAAAGTAAGGCATTTCCATATTGTCTTTCATTCTCTCTATCCCTCGATTTTAACTTAATGGAATGAGTGAAGGCTTGTTCCATTTTCAAGTGCTTTGCTAGCCAGCTTATTTGGTCTTCAAATTCACTCCGATTTGAAAAATATTTATCCACTTCATTAAGTCCAATAATATCCGCATTGCTTTTTTCAATTACATATCCAATTTGATCTAGATTAAGCTGTTTATCTACGCTTTTCCCATGGTGTATGTTATATGTCATAACGGAAATAACCAAAATATACCCTACTTTCGTTTTCTTAGATATCTTTAGGATAGATTTCCCCTTAAATATCATACTAAGTTTTATATAGTAAAAAAAGGAAGGATCAGATGAAAAAAATGCTGTATATTATCCTAATCGTTGCCATCCTATTGATTGCGCTCATATTATTTTTAATCGGACGTAATGGAGCAAATCAGTCTTTAGAAGAGGAACAGGTAACACCCACTACAGAGCCAGTAATTTTATTAATTATCGACTCTTTAATGGATCAGCCTCTTCAGCAAGCTATTCAAGAAGGCCGGGCACCAGCTTTAAAATTTTTTATGGATAAAGGCAATTATTACCCGAATGTTGTTAGTAGTTATCCAACCATGTCCGTCTCTATAGATAGTACCCTTTTAACCGGAAAATATCCTGATGAACACCGCATTCCTGGCTTAGTGTGGTTTAATGATCAAGAAAAAAGATTAATTAATTATGGAAGTGCAAAGGAAGAGATTTTCAAAGTAGGTATCAAGCATGTTATAGAAGATAATTTTTACCATTTAAACCATACACATTTGAGCTCACAAATAAAAACTCTCCATGAGGAAATCGCTGAAAACGGATTACAAAGTGGATCAATTAATGCTCTCGTGTATAGAGGGACAGAAAAAAAGAAATTGAATCTTTCTAAAACATTATCAGAATTCGACTTGTTGCCAGAAAGCTTTGAAATTAAAGCACCACATATATTTTCATATGGAGCTTTTGCACAATACAGCCCCGAAAACAAAGAAAATACCCAACTGTGGGAGCGCTATGGATTTAATGATAAATTCGTAACAGAAGAAATAAAGTATGTAATTGAAAATAGCAAGCTTCCGGCATTTACTTTGTTATATTTATCTAATCTAGACAAAGAGGTCCATCAAGATGGGCCAAACAATCACATCCAAGCAATTGAAGAAGTAGATAAACAACTACAAGAAATATTGAACACGTACGAAACTTGGGATATGGCCATACAGGATACTATTTGGATGATCATGGGGGACAGTGGGCAAGCACCTGTTAAAGAGGATAAAAGTGAATCTCTAATTAGCTTGCACTCTTTGTTACAGTCCTATAATATTCACAAAACAAAGGATGAAATCAAGCCAGACGACGAACTTGTATTTGCCCTGAACGAAAGAATGGCTTATATTTATACCTTGAATCAATCGATAGAATTCAATCAAATTGCTGCACATCTTCAAGAAGACCAACGTATTAGCTTTATAGCATGGAAGGAAAATAATAATGTTCACGTCATAACAAGTGACAAGGAAAGTGAATTGACTTTTCGACCGGAGGGGTCCCTATCAGATAATTATGGACAATCGTGGACAATAAATGGCGACTACTCTATTTTAGATCTAAATAAAGATAACAATCGTTTAGAGTACGGCTCATACCCAGATGCCCTTGCAAGGCTTTACAGTGCACTACACTCACACGAAGGAAACTTTCTTGTTGTGGACGCAAAACCTGGTTTTGAATTTATTGGCGAAGGGACACCAACACACCCAGGTGGTGGATCACATGGGTCATTACATGAAAGCGATGCATTCGTACCATTAATTGTTAGTGGAACTGATACAAGACCAGAATACTTTCGAATTGTAGACTTAAAACCATGGATCAAACAACTGATTATGAAGGATCGTCAGTAACCCTAGGAATCACATTTGAACAGTAATTGGTTATCTATTCACCACAGTTACGAGCGACCGTTTGGATCTTTTTTCTCTCTATTCGGGTTTTCATCTCTGTTATGAACGACCGTTTGGATCTCTTTTCTCTCTATTCGGTCTTTTATCTCTGCTATGAACGACCGTTTGGATCTTTTTTCTCTCTATTTGGTCTTTCATCTCTGTTATGAACGACCGTTTGGATCTTTTTTCTCTTCATTCAGGCTTTCATCTCTGCTATGAACGACCGTTTGGATCTTTTTTCTCTTCATTCGGGCTTTCATCTCTGCTATGAACCACCGTTGGATCTTTCTTTGACGAAAATACTTTTGTCCCAGCCTTTTTCTGGCTGTTATTTTCCGGGAACGGGAATTCGACTATGAAACACAATCCATCCTATTCCTAACAAAATGAGTAAAAATCCAGCAACATAATAAACTGCTGATAAACTATAAAATTCCAAAATTATAAAGGATGCAAGTGGTCCTAAGGCAGCGCCAATGTCGACAGCTACCGTGTGGGCTGTCATGACTTTCACACTGTCCGTTTGCGATGCTGCTGATGTCGCTATGGTATCAGTCGTTGTTACGAACATCGTAGAAATGAGCTGAAAAATTAGCAGTGCAGCAAGTAACAAGACGATCGTTCGAATACTTCCTAATGCAATAAATAGGATTCCACCACCAAATAAGGGAATGAGTAAGATTTTCAGCAAAGAAGTCGATTTATCTAATATTCTTCCAAGTAAGGGAGCAAGAAACGGATCCCAGCTCCAGCGAATTGCTTGTACGATACCTGCGAGTGTTGCCGCACCAATTGTTACTTGTGATAATGTCCATTCATTTACATAAGCTCGCTCGATTAATGGACTCAGCGTGGAAGCGAACAAGCCAAAAACGATAAATCCCATTGCTATGCCAGTAAGTAACACCATTTGAACATAGGAGGAAAACCATTTGACTTTCTTTTCCTCCTGTTTATTCTGTTCATCTTCTGTGTTTTTCGCAACGGGAACTAAATACCAAACGATAGGAATCATGAACAACCCTATAACAGCAAACAATGTCGTTACAAAAGGAATGGAAGTTTGATCAACTAGAATTCCACCAGCTAGCATTCCTATCAAACCGCCAATTCCCCATAATCCGTTGTACAAACCTACATATTGGCCTCTATTATGATCCTCTGTAACATCAATAACAGTTAAAAAACCACCTAAACGAAGTAGCGACCAAGCTACGCCCCATAACGCTCTCATGAAAAGTAATAACCAAAATTGATGTAGAAACCCATAGGAAGCTGTCGTGATTACAGCTAGTACGATAGCTATAAAGACCCCGGTTCGCATTTGAAAATGCTTATAAAATAAGCCAACTAATGGGTTGATTGGCAAACGAATAAAACGGTTAATAGATAAAAGGATTCCGATCTGCCATATAGCTGTAAGTCCAAAATCCTGCCAATATAATGGTAATACAATAAATAACATAGCATCTCCCAATACCGCAACCGCTGTAATTAATGCTATTCCAACAACCCTTCTCTTCGTAGCTGACATCATTTCAATTCCCTTCCGTAAACAAAATTATTGCTATTTTACTAGTTTAGCATAATTAGGAGATTATATTTTACTAATAATTTCCTTTATCAAGGCAAAACTAAAACATATAAAAAAAGGAAGTGAATACATGCGAACGAACGTTTTGAAATTTTTTACCTATTTCTTACTCCTAACAGCCTTCCTTTTCGTTGGAAGTATGTCTGTTCCAGCACAACAGGATGAAATACCTCAGCCAGAAGGTGGACCAGAATTTACGGAGCGAATACGATACCCTGTTTCAAATATTATTTTGCAACAACGATATCCAGATACAATTGTATTAAGTGGTGATCAAACCGAAAATAAAATTGCGGTAACCTTTGATGATGGACCAGACCCTCGCTTTACTCCACAAATTTTAGATGTATTAGCTGAAAATAATGTTCCAGCAACTTTTTTTCTAATGGGGGCAAGAGCAGAAGCATATCCAGAGCTGGTAAATCGAATCATGGAAGAAGGTCATATCGTTGGCAACCATACATATTGGCATCCTAACCTAGTGGAAGAGGATGATATCGCAACCCTTGAAAATGAAGTAACCAGAACGGAAGACGCGTTAGCTGAGTTGATTGGCTACCGGACAAGCTTATTTCGTGCCCCTTATGGATTTTTATATAATGAATTAGTGGAAAAATTAGATGATCTGGATTATACAGTTGTTGGTTGGACTGTCGACTCATTGGATTGGCAGGAGGAACCTCCTGAAGAGATCACCAATAATGTAGTGAATAACATTCATCCCGGTGCAATTATCTTAATGCACGATGGCGCGGAGTGGGACTCAGATCGGACAAATACGATTGCGTCACTACAGCAAGTCATCACCGAATTGGCGGGACAGGGATATGAATTTGTAACTGTTCCTGAATTATTGGGGATTCCATACCAAAAATGAACAAAAATAGTGGCTATGAAAAAGAAAATGGAAGACTCTTTTTCACAGCCACCTATAACTAACTACTCCGCTTCTTTCAATAATCTTTTTGCTTTCACAAAAGCAATTGCATCCACTAACTCATCTTTACTAAGTTGACGATTATCAATAGTTAATGTATGTCTTTTTAAGTCACTTATATGCTGAAGATCTAGTGTTTGGTTTATTTCAACACCTTTAAGGAGATAGTCAATTGATACATCAAAAAAATTAGCTAACCTCAAAATGTGACGAACACTCGGCTCCTTCTTTTCCATCTCATAACTCCAAATAACACTTTTGGTAAAGCCAATTTGTTCTGCCATCTGATCCGGGGTAAGAGCTCTCTTCTCTCGCAATGCCTTTAATCGATTCCCAAATCCATTCATCTAATCACTCCGTAGTAAAACTAATAATTATTTTCTAAATATTCTATATTAATATTATCATATGTTTTACTTATGTCTATGGTTAAAAGTTTTCATCTTTTAACTTTTTTTCGTTCTCTAAGCACAAAGAATTCCTGCTAATGACATAGAAAAGGGATATACTTTAGTATGTGGCATGATTTACACCATAGTAAAAAAAAACGCCCCACAGGACGTTTTTTTAAAAAATAAACTATTATCTATTTAGCATCCATTGTGGTTTACCAAAGCCTTGGAATTGTTCATCAATGATCTGTTCGAATTCATCCGATTCAACCACTTCTTTAATATCCTTCACCCATTGTTTATCTAAATCATCTGTATTCACTACAACACGATTACGATAGTCATCTGGCATATCTTCTAATGCTAAAGCATCTAATAAATCCATATCTGCAGCAAGTGCAAAGTTACCTGGTACAGCAGATACATCTTCTGTTTCAACTAATCGTGGCAATTGCCCTGCCTCTACTTCTTCAAACTTAAGATTGTTAGGATTTTCTACAATATCTTTTACCGATGCTTTCAACGGATCAACTTCTTCACTAATTGTTATTAATCCTTCATCTTGCAGCATTACTAATGTTCTTGCAAGATTTGTCGGGTCGTTAGCAATTGTGATTTTACTGCCATCCTCTATAGCTCCTATACTGTCAAACTTATTGGAGTAAAGCCCCATTGGTGCTGTTGGTACAATGATTACTTCTGATAAATCCATGTCATTTTCTTCAGCAAATGCTTCATAGTAAATTTTGTGTTGGAAAAGGTTAACGTCAAGGTCACCATTATCAAGTGCATTGTTTGGCTGAATATAATCCGTATATTCCTGATTTTTCACTTCATAGCCCTTTTCTTCTAAAAGTGGTGCAATAGCCTTGGTTACCATATCACTATATGGACCAACTGTCGCACCAAATTGTATGGTCGTTTTTTCATCACCGCTTGCTTCTTCACCGTCTGACCCGCATGCTGCTAATACAGCAAGCAATAATACAGATAATAATACCAATATAAGTTTTTTCATTTTCTTAACACTCCTATTTTTATTTTTCCTAACGTTTATTCACAGCTTTCGCTATAAAGTCACCCAAATATTGAATAAATTGTACTAATACTATAAGAACAATAACGGTTGTAAACATCACGGTGTCATCATAACGGTAATACCCATACCTAATTGCTAAGTCACCAATACCTCCACCGCCAACTGTTCCCGCCATTGCAGAATACCCTATTAGACTAATTGCGGTAATTGTTAGCCCACTAATAAAGCCTGGCTTTGCTTCTGGGAAGATAATATCTTTAATAATCAACCACGGAGAAGCCCCTGCTGCAACTGCAGCCTCGATAACTCCTTTATCTATTTCTCGTGCAGCTGATTCTACGATTCTAGCATAGAAAGGGATAGCAGCAACGGAGAGGGAAACAGATGCTGCCAAAGGACCAGTCGTTGTATCTACTAACCATTTTGTAAAAGGTAGCAAGAAGACTAAAAGGATAATAAACGGAATCGATCGAATTAAATTAACAATGATACCAACAACTGATTTTACCCATCTATTTTCTAAAAAGAGCCCATGATCTGTCACATATAATAAGATTCCCATTGGCATACCAATCAGTAAAGCTACTAGTAAGCCAATCCCTACCATCAATAAGGTTTCGAAAAATGCTTGATTTAATTCTGGTAACAAACTAACAATACTATTTAGATACATGTTTGATCACCTCCACTTGCTTCAATCTATCTTGAAGGTAACTAATTGCTCTTTGTATCTCCACTTGTTCTCCGATAACCTCCATTATAAAAATACCTAGTGGCTTCTCCCTTATGTATTCCACTTTCCCATGAAGGATATTGCCTTTCACCTTGTGATTTTGAAGCATATCTGAGACCACTGACTCCCCTGCTTGCTCTCCTCTAAATTGTAACCTGACCAGTGTTCCAGAACAGTTTTCTAATAGCTTTGCTGGTAATTGGAAATCTAAAACCGTTTGAATAAATTCTTTCGTCAAATCCTCCTTTGGGTTTGCAAATATTTCATATGACGGTCCTTCTTCCACTACCTTTCCATCCTGCATAACTGCACAGCGATCACAAACTTCTTTTACTATTTCCATCTCGTGGGTAATAATAACAATTGTAATCCCTAGTTCATCATTAATCTTCTTCAACAACGATAGGATCGATTTTGTTGTGCTAGGATCTAATGCAGAGGTCGCTTCGTCACATAGCAAAACTTTTGGACTATTCGCTAACGCTCTTGCAATACTTACTCGTTGTTTCTGTCCACCACTTAACTGTGAAGGATATTGGTTCGCTTTATCTGCTAAACCAACTAAAGATAGTAACTCTAGCACTCTTTCTTCCCTTTTTGCTCGGTCCACCCCTGCAGCTTTCAAGGCAAAGGCGACATTTTCAAATACCGTTTTGGACGAAACTAAGTAAAACCCTTGAAATATCATACCAATGGATTGTCTAGCTTCCCGTAACCTTTTACCAGAAAGCTCCAAAAGGTCGACACCATCTACAATCACTTTTCCTGATGTAGGCCGTTCAAGTATGTTAATACATCGTAGTAAGGTGCTTTTTCCAGCTCCACTATACCCAACAATTCCGTATATTTCCCCTTTTTCAATGGACAAGGAGACATTGTCTACCCCTACAACTCTACTAGACTTTGATTCATATACCTTTTCAATACTTTCTAAGGTGATCATCGTTATCACACTCCATTAAAAAAACCCTCTTTCAATCTGAAAGAGGGCACAAAATTTTACAATAAGCCTTATCTTTCAGAATGTAATCATTCTGCAGGAGGTAGCACCACTCCATATAGGAAGGTTGCTGTGACTTCGTCGGGCCTGTTCCCTCGGTCACTCTTGATAAGTTAATTTAATTTTTCACTTTAAATGTTAGGACTTATATTAATCTTCAAAAACCAATTTGTCAATGCATTTTTATACATTAATTAAAATATTTATTTGGTAGCGTTTTCTTATGTTTACTCTAAAAAAGGTTTAATTTTGCAATTCGGTCAGCAGCTTCCACTAATCTTTCTTCACTTTCTAGTAGACCAACACGTAAATACCCTTCACCATGGGGACCGAATCCATTACCAGGTGCCGTTACGACATGCGCTTTTTCCAGTAAGAGATTTGCAAACTCTTCTGATGAATACCCCTTTGGAACTGGTAACCATGCAAAAAATGTTCCTTTAGGTGCCTCCACCTTCCATCCAATCTCATTTAATCGGTCAATAAATCGGTCTCTTCTCCCTTGATAGATTTGTACTAACTCTTCCACGGATTTTTGGTCTCCTAAAAGTGCCTCAGCAGCAGCTTTCTGAATTCCACCAAATAAACTAACGTATAAATGGTCTTGAATCAAATTAATACTTTCTATTACCGAACGATTGCCAACTGCAAAGGCAACTCTCCAGCCTGCCATGTTATAGGTTTTTGATAATGTATAAAATTCTACCCCAATTTCTTTGGCTCCTTCTGACTGTAGAAAACTCTGTGGTTTTTCTCCATCAAAACCAATCGCACCATATGCAAGATCATGTGCTACACAAATATTGTAACGATTTGCTAGTTCAACCGTCTCATCAAAGAACGCTTTTGTAGCAGTAGCTGATGTTGGGTTATTTGGGTAATTCAAAAACATTACCTTTGCTTGCTCTAAAGTTTGTTCATCCAGCATTGCATAATCCGGCAAAAAGGCATTCTCCTTCAATAAAGGCATCAAAGCTGTTTTTGCATTAGCTAAGGCAATACCAGACATATAATCCGGGTATCCAGGATCTGGCAAAAGTGCCAAATCCCCACGATTAAGCAAGCACTGACTCAACTCAACCAAACCTGTTTTAGCACCAAATAAAATAGCAACTTCTGTTTTCGGATCAATGTCAACTTCATACTCTCGTTTGTAAAACTCGGAAATAGCTTCTTTTAAGAAGAAATGCCCTTGGAATGGCGAATATTTATGGAAATCTGGGTTGGAAGCAGCCTGTTTTAATTGATCAACAATATGTGGAGGTGTTGGTAAATCAGGATTTCCTTGACCAAGATTGATAATATCATGACCTTCTTTTGCTAATGTTTGTACGTTTGAAACTAACTTAGCAAAAAACTGTTCTGGTAGTCGCTTTAATAAATCGGACTGCTCAAATTCTTGCATTGCTATCACACTCCTTAAGAACGATGAAATTCTAGTTATCTATAATAGCTACATGCTTCCGTTTTGTAAAGTTATTTTTTACCTTGACAGAAAATATATCGAGTGCAATAATTGTCACAACTATATCAAACTCTTATCAAGAGAAGGTGGAGGGAATGGCCCTATGAAGCCCGGCAACCGGTAATGTATGCATTACACGGTGCTAAATCCTGCAGTGCTACTGCAAAGATAAGAGGAAGAGCCGAGCGTATGATACCTCTTCCTTTTGGGAAGAGGTTTTTTTATTTAACGATATGGGAGGAGTCGTATATGCAAACACTAGAAGTGAAAGGTGCACCCAATCATTATGTATGTCATCAAGGCGTACTGAAAACATTACCTACTAGATTAAAAGAAAATCAGCTTACGAAGGGCATTCTTCTACATGGTAGAAAATCATGGGAAGCTGCTAAGTCCTATTTTCCTCATTTTGATATACCCGTAATGAATGTACTTTATGACGGAGAGTGCACCTATGAGGAGGTACAACGAGTAAGTGAATTTACTACTGATCATGGTGCAGATTTTGTTTTAGCAGTTGGTGGTGGAAAAATAATGGATATTGCGAAAGCGGTTGGAAACACTGTTAACTTACCAGTTATCCTAGTACCAACATTAGCTTCTAACTGTGCCGCATGGACGCCATTAAGTGTTTTCTATGATCAGAAAGGAAACTTTTTAACGTATGATGTTTTTTCCTATAGCACATTTATGGTTCTTGTTGAACCAGACATCTTGATTGATTCACCCGTTGCATTTATGCGAGCTGGGATTGGAGATACGATCGCCAAATGGTATGAGGCAGATGTCCTAACGCGTCATATGACACCAAAACCTATCGCAGTTGAGATTGCCATTCACGCAGCTAAACTATGTCGTGATGTACTATTAGAAGAGGGAACCGTGGCAATTACTGCAATGAAGGCGAAGCAAGTTACTCCTTCATTTGTTCGAGTAATCGAAACCATCATTATGTCAGGTGGGATGGTTGGTAGTTATGGTGATAAATATGGCAGAATAGCCGGAGCACATTCTATTCATAATGGAATAACAACGATTCCAGAAACACATGTATACATGCACGGGGAAAAAGTAGCATATGGTGTATTAGTTCAGATCGCTTTAGAAAATCGATTTAATGAAATCGATTTTCTATTGCCATACTATCATGAACTAGCATTACCAACTTCGCTTTCGGAATTAGGTATTACGGAAAATACGGATAAAACCATTCAACTGATCGCAAATGCCTCCACTAAATCCGGGGAATCCATACATTTGATGGGAGTCTCGAATGCTAGCGAATTAACCCAAGCAATGCAATTATTGGAAGAGCATGTAACGAAAAAACGCTTAGCCAAGGAGGGATAATATGGGATTGAAAATAGCCTTGTTACAAATTGATATTACTTTTGGAAGTCCCACGGAAAATTATAGACACGTTGAAAAGTTGTTCACTAACCTGAATCAAGTCGACACTGTTGTTCTTCCAGAATTATGGACCACCGGCTATGATTTGACACGATTGGATGAAATTGCTGACGAGAATGGGAAGGATTCGTTTGCATTCATTAGTAATCTCGCCAAAAAATATAATGTAAATATTGTGGCAGGTTCGGTTGCTAAAAAGCTACCAGACTCAAATGTGACAAATACGCTATTCATTGTGAACCGTAATGGGGAATTGGTAAAAGAGTATAGTAAAGCACATCTATTTCGCTTAATGGATGAGGAAAAGCACTTGGTTGAAGGACATGAAAATGGACTTTTTGAATTAGAAGAGCATTTTAGTGCCGGTGTTATTTGTTATGATATTCGCTTTCCCGAATGGATTCGTACTCATATGCTTGAAAACACTAAAATATTATATGTTGTTGCGGAATGGCCGAAACCTCGTATTGACCACTGGCGAGCATTATTGATTAGTAGAGCGATTGAGAATCAATGCTTTGTTGTTGCTTGTAACCGCGTTGGATCCGATCCTAATAACGAATTTGGTGGACACTCTATTATTGTAGGTCCATGGGGTGAGATAATTTGTGAAGCAGATAATGAAGAGACAATCCTTTACGGAGAAATTGATATAGATCAAGTGGAAAAAGTACGAAAAACGATTCCTATATTCAGTGATCGTCGCCCTGATATATATAAACTATAAACTTCATTTTAAAATTGTTATGACTCCAGTACCCGTACTGGAGTCATTGTCTATACATAATTACCCATGTAGCTGTTCATATAAATGTTCCCATTTTAATTCAAGTTGTTCTTTTTCTTCGTACAACGCCTGCAACTGCTCTACATTTTTAATGGCTTCTAGTTTACATTCTAGATCCATAATCTGTTGTTCTACTGTTTCCATTTCCACTTCCGGGTTGGGTTCCTTCCTACGTGGTTCTTTTCGCTTGCTCGTTTGGAGACGATGGCTTTTCTTTATCGAAACTTTTTCTTGACTTGTTTTCATTTCCTCCATATTATCCCTTGCCCAGGAATAATCACCATCAAAACCATGGATTCTTTTGGAATCGATCCAATATATCTTTCCAAATAACTTATTTAGAAAATAACGGTCATGAGAGACGGCTAGAATCGTACCATTATAATCCGCTAGCACTTCTTCCAAGACTTCACGTGACTCGATATCTAAATGGTTTGTTGGCTCATCTAACACTAGAAAGTTAATGTCTTGATACATCAGCTGAGCCAATCGTAACCTCATCTTTTCGCCACCACTTAGCTGGGATACTTTTTGAAAGACATTCGGACCATAAAACAAGAATCTTGCTAGTATATTCCTAGCTTCCCCTTCCGCAACTGCGACATACTTTCGAAATGCCTCAATAATAGTTTCTTCTTCTGTTCCGACAAAAACATGCTGTGACAAATAGCCGATTTTCACATTACTACCTACCCTCACTTCTCCTTCATCTGGTTTTAATTCCTGTAAAATCAGTTTAATTAACGTCGATTTGCCGGTTCCATTTTCCCCAATTACAGCTACTCTTTGTTGGTAGGAAATTTGCATTGTTGCATCTGTAAAGAGTACTTGCTGACCGAAACTCTTAGAAACCTCTTTAAGCATAACGACATCATTTCCGCTTCGATCTGTAGCTTCCATATTCAGGTTCATTTTCTTTTGATTTAGCACCGGTCGATCCAGCTTTTTCATCCTTTCTATAGCTCTTTCCATATTTCTCGCTCGCTTATGCAGCCCTTCATTTGGTGGATTCGCTCGATTCGCCCAATCTTTTAACCTCTTTATTGCTTCTTTCATTTTTTTAATTTTCTTTTGTTGCTCCTCATAGGCTTGAAATTCCCTAAGAAGTCGCTCCTCTTTTTCTTTGATAAATCCGGTAAAGTTTGTGTGATAGCATTCAAGTTTTCCATCTTCTAAATCTAATATTTTCGTTACTACCTCGTCTAAGAAGTAGCGATCATGAGATACTACCAAAACGGTTCCTCGATACTCTTTCAAAAAACCTCCAAGCCATTCGACAGCCAATAAATCTAAATGATTTGTTGGCTCATCTAAAATTAAAAAGTCCGGATTCTTAAGAAGAATTAAAGCCAGCCCCACCTTTGTCTGCTCTCCACCACTTAATGTTGAAATTTTTTGCTCTAACAGATGAGTCATATTTAACCCAAAAGCAACTTTATCCAAACTGGAATCTATTTCATATCCACCTTCTCTTGTAAAATAATCTTGGTGAGTGCCATAACTCGTTACAAGCTTTTGTAAAGCCTCTGGATCTCCTTCGTAACTCATTTCAGCTTCAAGTTTCTTCATTTTATCTTTTGCATCTAATAAATCCGAAAAAGCGGTAAACAAAACTTCTTTTGTCGTGACTTCTTTATGATAGTTTGGTATTTGCTTAAGATATCCAATTCCTAACCCTTTCTTCCAGTGAATCTGTCCATGATCCGGTGTTTCCTCCCCTGCCAATAACCGGAGAAGAGTCGTTTTACCTCCACCATTTTGACCAACTAAACCAATCCGTTCTCCTTCTTTCACTTCAAAAGAAATATCTTCAAAGATGGAATTTCCTCCATACATTTTAGCTATTTGATTAACACTACAAGTTATCACTGTAAAGTCCTCCTTTTAATGGAACACAAAAAAGCCATGAAGAGAATACACCTCTCCCATGGCTATTTGTACTTTTATCATAAAATGGTATAAGAAAGCTCGGCTATTGCCAAGCCTTTTTGGCAATAGACTTAGTTGCACTTATGCAACATAAGAAAGCTTATACTTTCTTATCTGCCAAAAAAAGGAGAGCATGAAATGCCCTCCCTCTTCTTTCATAATATAACGTGGGTTTAGAGATATTTTCACTGTTTTAGATTTGCTATTAAGTTGTTAAAAAAGGGCATACGTATCCCGCCATCAACTAAAACAGCAAATTTTGCACGGTTAAAATATAGGATCTCCAGCCAGAAACCGTGCACTAAAACAGTATGATTTAACATCTCTTCCCACCTCCGCTTCCAATATATTCCCTTACATTGTAATATGTACCTTGATTTTTTTCAAGTTTTTTCGTATTTTCTAAAATCTCTCTTCGCATCGCTTATAGTATTTGATAGAAAATGTGCATTAACTTTGAAACGTTTTTCTCCCTTAATCTTATTGAATCGAGAGTGCTACAAAACCGCTCTGGCAGAACACTTCGCTAGTGGTGATTTTCTGATTTAAGATTGGTTTTATCATAATATCAGCGACCTTTAGATTTCTTCTGAATTGACCTCTATTCTAGCGGAAGAAATACACGTAGACTCCGGCGGGAGGAAAGGCATCGGTGAGACCCCACAGAACGGAGTTCGAGGAGGCTCACCAGCCGCCCGCGGAAAGCGAAGTGTATTTCTGGAGCGAGATTTGATGCAGTAAATTTAATCTCGGATTTCACCACGTTTTTCATATTAAGTTATGGCGCAGTTTATATAAATTACTCATTAAGATTCATTACCCAAAAAGGTAATAATATTTTAGAAAACATCCTATCTAATAGATTCAAAGTATTAGTTCACCCCATGATTGTTTTAGGTATCCAGCCTACTTCGCCATTCATTCTTTTTATTAACGCATATCCAGCACATGCATTATTAACAACCGACACTTCTTCTCCTTTGGTTACAGATAGAAATGTTGTACTAAGGTCTCCCTTTGAGCTAATGGTATCATCTTCAACGGATATAAATTCATTTTTTATCCACTGTTGAATTCCTAGATTACGATTTTCACAAAGCGTAAAATATTCCTCTTCAAGGACTAATTTTAATTCGTAATTCGGATAAGTTACCGTACCCACTCTTCCCGTTGTATCAACATGATCCTTTTGAATAATTGCTTTATCCGTTAGCTCGTCAACATACGTATAGGAATAATTTTCATTTTCAATTATTAGGGCATTAAGCTGTCCATCTCTTTTTATTTGATTTCCGCCATCTAGTGCGATTATTCGCTTATCAAGATTAATCACCGGGTTGTTCGAGCTTATTTGCTGGGCTCTGTAATTAACTACTGGCCAGTGTCCGACAATTACAGTTTGATCTGCTTGGTGTTCCTTTTCGTAAAACGCTGGTGCCGACAGAGCAAAGGACTCTTCGGTATCCCGCCAGTTTACTATATTACTAATACCTGCATGAATAATAATATGATTCTCTGTTTCATAAGCATGTGGTAGTGATTCCAGCCAATCAATTTCATTTTGAAAATGTTCCCGATATAATGTTACTAATTCTTGTACATTAGCGAAATCATCAATTGTTTTTCCATGCTCCTGGATCATTTCATTCAAAACGGAATGCCGTTGTTTCTTCATATAAGAGATAATCCCCTCTACACCGTCAAAAACATATCGGAATACTACGTCACAATTTCCTTTGGTTACAAAAACTTTGTCCGATTGATTTGATAATTCACGTACATATGCTACAACCTCTAAGCTATTAGGGCCTTTCTCACAAAGGTCACCATTAACAAATAAGTAATCTTCTTCGGTATAATTCACTTTGTCTAGCAGTTCTTTAAATAACGTTACATTGGCATGTATATCAGAAATTACTATCATTCGCTTGGAATAATCGATTTCTATATTTAGTACGTTAATCATTTTTCCCCAATATTCCTTCCAGTACTTGTTGAACGTCAAACCCTTTATCAAAAGTAATGAGATGTGAAGGCTCACCTGCTATAGCCTTAACCAATTCATCGATTAACCCTGGCTGTGTATTGTCTCTTTCCACTACATTAACAGCTTCCTCTTTTATTGAGGTGTAAGTAAGCTGTCCCCAATTCAATAAAGATAGAACTCCATTGCTACCATAAACCTCATAAGCCAATTCTTCTTTTTTACCAATACCACTTATACCATTAATTAATATCGGTGTTCCATCTTCTAATTCCATTCGGGCAATAACCCCTGTTTCACATGCCTTTTTATTTTCTGGATAATCGATATGTGATTGAATATGAGTTACGTTTCCAAATAATTGCTGTGTTAGCTGGATAAAATGTGGGGTGATCTCGCGTATAAACCCACCTTGTTCACGCCCTGCAATCCAATCATTTTGCTGCCAGCTTCTCGGCCAATCTGGAAATTTCATCGTTAGTTCAATCCGTTTGAGCGTACCAATTTTTTCTTTTTGTATATTCTCAGCTAACATTTCAGTTGTGTTAGTATATGGTAATGGAAAATTAATCGCATGAACGACGTCAACTGATTGTGCTTTTTCTTGCATTTCCTTTGCCTCTTGAAACGAATTTGCAAGTGGCTTTTCGCATAGTATATGTTTACCCGCATCCATGACATCCATTGCAATTTGATGGTGAAATTTAGGTGGAACGGCAACATAGATTAGATCTACACATTCATCAGCAATTAGTTGTTGATAATCTTCATACATCTTAACGTCTGTTAAAATCTCCTTCATCTCTTCCATCCGCTTCACATTCACATCACTTATGGCCGTAATTTGAGTTGCAGTATGTGCATGAAATTGTTTTAGTAACCTTTCTCCAATAGCACCTAATCCGATAATTCCTACGTTTACTGTTTTCATTATTTTTTTCCTTTCATTCTACGTGTGGGAAGTTCCCATGTCGCAATTGTATTTTTACCTTAAATCTTCTTCATATATGACTTCTCTATTTTCATCCAGTCCTCTAATTGTTAACGCCAAATAGTCATGCTTCTCTTCATTCCAATGAAATAAAAACATGCGATGATCTTCAAGTGGATTTGACAATGTTTGTATATCCTCTTCTGGTATAACATCGTCCCAACCGTACCCTTCAGTCACATCTAATTCTACTTCCGTTATTTCTGGATCTGTCACAATACCATAGTACTTCATAAGCATAAGCTCCTCATTAATCTAGGAACCTGACCATGTGTGGGTAAGACTCTTATCTTTTTCAATTTCAAATCCACCAACCTGACTTCCTGGTTGCCAAAAAACACCTGCATGGTTCAAAACGGTATTGGCAGAAAACCAATCTTTATATTTTGCTAGATATATGCGAGCTTCCCCAAAGTCTACTTCCTCTACTATCTCCGAGGGGCCGTAATAAAAGGTTCGCTCTGATTGTTCATGGGCTTTTATTGGTGACAGGTGATAGTAATTTAAATAAGGAGAATCTTTCACCAGAAAAAAGAGCAAGACAATTGCTAATGCCCACTCGAGGGTTGCTATTAGTTTTTTCTTACGCACACTAATCCCCCTCCTCTATTAACATAATGTCTGTTTGAAACGACCTATCATACCAATTGAAATCTAGTATAACTTTATCCAATGTTTCAGGAATTGGCTCATAATCCATACGTATAATAGCCCCCCATGAGTTTCCGGATGAACTGCCACCGTTGAATAGATACGTGTTCCCTTGTTCATCTTTCAACTCCAAAGCGTTATCGGGAAAAGACCATCCAGGTTCATACGTAAGTACTTCATAGATTAATTCCGTTCTATCTTCTGTACGTACTAAATGCTTAAACTTGATGATATCCTGATCCAATTGAACCTCTTTGTCTAAATCATAAATCATAGCATTTCCTGATTCGACTTGCTCTCTAGTTTCTTTAGGGATATCGCTTCCTAAATCTGTTAACAACGTAAAGATATTCGGAAGTAACATAATGAAGGCTATCACAATAATAATCCGCCGAATCCACTTCCCCATTTTAACACCTGCTTCTTCACTTTTTCTGTTAATTAATTCTATTTTAACAAATTGACTACTATAATCGAAGAGAAACTCAAAGAAACGGTATTGGAATTGTTCCAATACCGCTCTTAATCACTAGGAAATGAAGCATTTCCTTCATCTATTATTCTACTATTCTATTATGTCCATTCCATAGTCTTTAATATGATACCGGGTAACCAACAATCATACACTCTACGTCCATTTGTTGATCATTTCTTCTCACGGTTAATAATACCGGCTTATTTATTTCTTTTGTATTTATGATTGTTTCTAAAGCATCATACCCATTTACTGATTCACCATCTATTGCTGTTATTACATCGCCTAAAAGGATTCCTGCACTTTCTGCAGGGGAATTTTCTCCAACCTTTACAACTTTACTTCCATGTGAATGTGTTGTGTGCATGATCCCAATCCAGGTCCGCCACATCTGTGAGCGAATATCTTGATCCTCTTCATATACACTTTTTAAGTTTCGTAGGAATTGATACGTACCGAAGAGCATATTTTCTTTTGCCGCTTCGCCATCTTCACCACTAAATTCTACTTGGTATGAAATAGATACGCGAACACCATTATCCATTTGCTGCAATGTCGTAATCGTTTTAAAATCCCCACTCTCACTCTCCAGCACGAAATGATTCATTTCATCAATTTCCGTATAGATTCCAGATGATGTTACACCCCAACCGTGATTTAATTCACCATACCCACCTATTCGAAAATCAACTTCCGCGTCCTTGGTGTACCATCGATTTAAGTGTTCTGGCTTAGTTAGTGCGTCCCACACTTTTTCCAATGGCGCATTGACAACAATGTCTCGTTTTACTACGTTCTTCGTTTTACTCAAGTTTTTCCTCTCCCTTTTCCACATATTCTTTTAAGCTTGTTAACTGATGGTCAAGTAAGTCTCCGATGTCATGAAGCATCTCTTCATATGCCGTTTTCAGCATGAAAGAGTCCAAACGATATACCCGATATTTCCCATGAATTTGTTCTGTAATTATCTGTTCATCCAGTAGGATCTTTAAATGCTTTTTTATTGCAGGCTGTGAAATGTCAAACGCTCTTACAAGTTCTTTTTGTGTTTTTTCCCCATTTTTAAGCATGTGCAAAATTTTCCGTCTTGTTGGATCACCTAATGAACGATAAATATCAGGCATATACATTCCTCACTTCTTCATATAACCTTTTGGTTATGTTTAATTTACACATAATTCTGGTGATTGTCAACCAAAAAAATAATTTGGATAAAAACGTGCAGGATATGGAAAATAAGACAGGGGAGTCATCCTAAAAGAGAGTGGTATTCAATGGGAAAAAATGATTCAAAGCATTCTAATAATCAAACATTGGATTTCAAATACATCCAACAGCACCTTGCCAATGAACGAACGTTTTTAGCATGGATTCGAACCGCAATCGCTATTATGGGAGTAGGATTTCTTGTTACTAATCTACATTTCACTTCAACAAATTCAGCGTTACCTTCCATGAGCAACTTTTTAGTAACCTTAATCGGCTTCTCGTCTGTCGTATTGGGAGTATTCACCATCCTATTAGCCATATTTGGATACATAAGGAAATTGCATTCGATCAATAATCAAAGCTTCCAAACAGCAAAAATATCGCTCATCTTAATTAGTATTTGTATGATCCTTGTTGCTATCTTATTTGCAGTGTATATCATATTGCTTTAGCTCAATAAAAAGCCCTAGAACATTCATAAATTCTAGGACTTACTGCATTATTCTTTACTTGTACAAGCTAATAGCATATTTCCCTCTGGATCATAGAAGTGACAACCTCTCATGGAACCTCCAAAATTTTCAATGTCACCTACTTTGGCTCCCTTTTCTTTCAAAGTTTGCTGTGTTTTTTCCACATCCATAGTCTCAAAAAAGAAAACAGAATAAGGTAGAGGTGTGATTTTCTCAACCTGTGCTTGTAGCAGAATTAAAGGCGGACCATCTAGATCAAATTCAAGAAATCCTTCTCCTTCTACCTTTACATCAAACCCAAAAATATTTTTGTACCATTCTTTTGAGTTTTCAAAGTCTACTAAATGAATAAAACAGCAGTCAATTCGGTTTTTGACAAGCATTATTATTCCCCTTTCTATCTATATTCACTTAAGAAACGAATAAGTTATCGAAATGGATGCGCAAAAAGTGAAAAAATTTATGAATGAATAATTCCAATCCTATTTCCTTCTGGATCATGTATGGTGAACCAGTTTTTATTTCTGTTAAAATGAATCTGAAAGCCATTATTTATAATATTTTTGTACGCTATACTAATCAATGTAGGGTCATTATCTTTCATTGCTTCTTGAAATGCCTTTATTAATTCTAATGGTGTTGACTCCCTAACTATTTTTCGATGGCGATTCTGTATATTTTTTCTTCCACGATGTAATGTTGACTTTACTGCACTAATTGTTGAGTTTATCATTTCTGCAGTTTCTCTTGAGGTATATTTAAAAACATCCATAAGTAAAATAACGACAGCTTGTTTTGGAGGTAATGAAGAAGCAAAATCTTCGATCACTTCATGAAGTACGGTAGGATCTGCATCTTCTGTGCTTAATTCCATGACCTTTTTTTCATCTATGTCTAGGTCCACTTTTCTTTTGCGGCAAAAATCGATCCAGGTCGTTGAGGCTACTCTGAACATATATGCTTTGGGATTTGGGTGATGCAATAGTTTATCCTTATGATCGAAGGTTTTAATCATTGTTTCTTGAAATAAGTCTTCCGCATCCCAAGGTGTTCCTGTTAGCATTTTACAATAATTTGTTAAATCTTGACGGTATTTTTCTATTATTCGCTCAAACATATTAACACCTCTTTTATGTAACTATACTAAATGACGCCATGTTTGAATACTACTTATTAGCGTTAGAGGTTGAGCAATTCTAGGCGATTATAAGTACATAGAAAAAGAGACTCAGCTAAAGATCTTTTCTTCACCGAGTCTCTTTCATTGTTATCTATAAATTAACGATTTTTTGAGCTTCTTGTAATTGGATTGTACGAACAGATCTGGGTAAAAAGCTACGTATCTCATCTTCGTTGTAACCTACTTGTAGACGTTTTTCATCAAGTATAATAGGTCTTTTTATGATTGTAGGATTTTTTTGGATAAGGCTATATAAATCACTTATGGATAACTGATCAATATTTACATCTATCTCTTGAAACACCTTGGAACGTGTTGAAATAATTTCATCTGTTCCATCCTCAGTCAGGCGAAGGATTTCTTTAATCTCGTCTAAGGTTAATGGATCAGAAATAATATTTCGTTCTGTAAACGGGATATTATATTCTTGTAGCCATGCTTTTGCTTTCCTACAAGATGTACAGCTTGGTGTAATAAAAAGTTTTACCATTGCCCGTTCCTCCTTATCTTTTGCCGAAAAAGTACTTAATCTATCTAAAAAACTGATGAAACTCTTTGTATCGAGAATCATGTGTAATGGAAAGCTATATTATTAATTGATATATCTTTAATTAAAGATAATTTTATTACAAATATTGCTTTCAGTCAACCTACTACGCGACTAGGTCATTAGGAATTAATATAGCCTATGAAGAGAAAACCTCACTAATTTGAAGTTTCCCTTCTTCCCTTATAATACATCGTTATTATTTTGATGTGCTTCTTGAACTTGTTGACGAATATCATGTAACTCTTCATATGCCTGTTGAAATTGTGGATTCTCGGTAGCTTCTATCCCAGCCTGTTCACTTGCGTTTTGCAATATCTCGTCTGCTTGCAGAAGTAGTTCATTTGCTTGATGTATAAGTTCGGGGTCTGACCCCTGTGCTTCCAAAACGGCTCGTTGAGCATCTTTTATTTGCTTACTTGCCTGCTGTAATTGTTGATGTAGATTATGTGACATATTTACCTCCCATAATTTTGGTTGAATTATAGGAGTATTTTGCCTTAGATTTTTGGGATTATGTATGTAGACTGCATTTAGATCGCTTTTCCACCACCAAACGTGCGTTTTGCATTTGATGATGTTGTGAAATCCTAAAATCACCGGATATGATTTATATTCTCCTTTCTTTTCCGCTTTCAGATAGTAATACAATATCATATTTAAAATGGTAAAACATGGTGCAAATGTATCTTTGTTTTTAACTTTTTTCCTCCTAAAGTACTGATTTACAGGTGCAGTAGATTATATTCGATCATAAAACAATATCTACTAGTATTATTCCGATTATCCTTCCTCTTTTTCATAAAAAACCCCTTCCACACCAAATGTAGAAGGGGTTCCTATTCTAATTTATAACCTAGCAATTTTTCATTCAGAGATTTTGGTGACTTACTTTAAATCCTTCTTCAAAATCCCCAACATAGCTGCTGTTATTATCGCACCAATCACAACCGCTAATAGATAAAACAATGGATTTCCTTCAATTATTGGGAGTACGAATATGCCACCGTGTGGTGCTGGTAACCCAATTCCGAATAACATGGAAAGCGCTCCGGCTACCGCTGAACCGGCAACAACAGACGGAATTACTCGTCCTGGATCAGCTGCTGCAAATGGAATAGCACCTTCCGTTATGAAGGATGCACCCATAATGAAGTTAGTTTTTCCTGCATCTCTTTCTTGCTTCGTGAATTTTCTAGAGAATAAAACAGTAGCTAATGCGATTCCAAGTGGAGGAACCATTCCCCCTGCCATGATGGCAGCATGTGGTCCGAGAATGCCATCTGCGATCATAGCAATACCAAATGTATAAGCAGCTTTGTTAATTGGCCCACCCATATCGATTGCCATCATTCCTCCTAGGATTAACCCAAGTATTACCGCATTTCCTGTTCCCATACCTGATAACCAATCACTTAACAGTGAATTAAATCCACCTACTGGTTTTTCAACAACAAAGAACATAATCATACCTGTTATAAAAATACTTAATAACGGATACAGTAAAACAGCTTTAATACCTTCCAGTGATTGTGGTAAATTTTTCAATAACTCTTTCAACCCTACAACAATATATCCGGCTAAGAAACCAGCAATAATACCACCAATAAATCCAGAATCACCTTGTGCTGCCATAAATCCACCGACCATACCTGGTGCTAAACCTGGTCGATCCGCTATACTCATGGCGATAAAACCTGCTAAGACAGGAATCATTAATCCAAATGCATTTCCGCCACCAATGGTATTCAGCGCCTCAGCAAATTTGTTATATCCTTCTTTTCCAGGTATATGTGACTCAATTCCAAACAAGAATCCGATTGCTATTAATATACCACCACCTACAACAAATGGAAGCATGTTCGAAACACCGTTCATTAAGTGTTTATAAAATGCGTTTTGTCCTTTACCTCCTTCAATAGAGGAATCAGATGATTTTTCTCCACCTCGATAAATAGGTGCACTACCACTTATAATTTTGTTAATAAGTTCTTCTGGCTTACGAATTCCATCAGCTACTGCAGTTTGAATTACCGGCTTGCCATTAAAACGGTCCATATCAACCTTTGTATCAGCAGCTACTATAATCCCATCTGCTTCCTTGATTTCCTTATCAGTAAGGACGTTTTTTGCTCCACCTGAACCACGTGTTTCAACTTTAATATCTACACCTATTTCTTTCGCTTTTGCTTTTAGAGCATCTGCTGCCATGTAGGTGTGGGCAATTCCTGTTGGACATGCTGTTACGGCCAGGATTTTTTTGCCTTTTACTACTTCTGCACTTCCTTCCTCATCCTCTAATCTTTCTTTTTCCTTTTGATCGATTAGTGATAAAATTTCCTCCGCAGAAGTAGCATCTAATAATTGTTGTCTAAATGATACATCCATTAACATGGAAGATAATCTAGCTAGTGAATCTAAATGATCATTATTCGCACCTTCACTTGCCGCGATCATAAAGAATAAATGACTCGGCTGTTGATCTAGTGCTCCGTAGTCCACACCTGTTTTCGATTTTCCGAATACAATCGCAGGAGTTTTTACCGCATTTGTTTTTGCATGGGGGATTGCTACACCTTCCCCAATTCCTGTTGTCCCTTGTTCTTCTCTTGCCCAAATTGCTTTTTTGAATTCTTCTTTGTCTTTTAATCTACTAGCAGCGTCTAGTTTTTCTACTAGTTCATCGATAACATCTGACTTAGATGAAGCTTGTAAGTCGACGATGATTGTGTCTTGTTTTAGTAATTCTGTAATTTTCATCTCGTTTTCCTCCCCTTTACTCCGTAATTAAAACCTTTGACACCAATTTCTCCACTTCGGAATTTTTACATAGGTCATTCGAAAATGCTGTTGCGCTTCCAGATGCTACACCGTATTTAAATGCTTTTAAGAAGTTATGTTCGTTTATATAGGATGCAAGGAACCCACCTACTAATGAGTCTCCAGCACCTACAGAACTTTTTAACGTCCCGATTGGATTTTCGGCTTCTGCAGTGTGTTGATTGTTTATAAACACCGCACCTTCACTTCCCATGGAGACTATTACATTTGTTGCACCTAATTGAATAAGCTCCTTCGCACCTTCCATTGCTTCTTGTTTGGTATTGATTTCCACTCCTAATATTTCGCTTAGTTCGGCTTGATTCGGTTTGATTAAGAATGGACGATATTTCAATAATTTTTTTAATGAGCGATTTGGTATATCCAGAACAAGTGATACACCTTTTTCACTACAAATGGACGATAATGTTTCGTAAAAATCAAATGAGATAGACGGAGGTAAGCTGCCAGAAAGAACGAAGTAATCATTTTCATTCAATTGTTTTACCTTGTCTATGAGTTGGTTTTGCTCATCCACAGATATTGTAGCTCCACTACCATTAACTTCTGTTTCTCCATCCATAGTTTTTATTTTCATATTCATCCGAGTTGGTTCATTATGGATGACAAAATCAGTTTTAACTCCTTCTTCATGTAGCTTTTCAAGGATGAAAGTCCCCGTGAATCCTCCAATAAACCCTAATGCGATAGAGTCTACATCTAAGTTCCTTAGGACACGTGAAACATTGATTCCTTTCCCCCCCGGGTAAAACGCTGTATTCTCCACACGATTTAGGGATCCGAGATCTAGTTGTTTGGTTTCAATTTGATAGTCGACAGATGGATTCAATGTGCATGTATATATCATTTTTCTACAACCTCAATACTTGTTTTTTCTCTAAAGTCTGTTAAAGTTTCTTGATCTGTTTCATTTGTAATAATAACGGCATCCTCAAGTTCAGCAATTTTTGTAAATGTCACTTCGTGAAACTTCGTATGATCGGCCAATGCATAAACTTGTTGACCTTGCTTGATAGCTATTTCTTTTAATGCTGCCTCTTCAGGATCTGGCGTTGTATAACCATAATTCAGATGAATGCCATTGATCCCAATAAAGGTTTTATCAAATCGGAATTTCCGTAAGCTTTCAATGGCTAATTGTCCGATTAATGCTTCCGTTCTCGGTTTAACGAAGCCTCCTAGTAGATACGTATGAATTCCTCTTTCTAGTAAGGGCTTTAAGTGATTCGGACCATTCGTTACAACGGTAATGTCCTTTGCTTTTATATATGGAATCATTTGATATGTCGTTGTACCCGCATCTAAATAAATACAGTCGTTATCTTTTATGAGACTTGCTGCATATTTAGCAACTAGTTTCTTTTCAGATAGGTTTTTTGTTGATTTTTCCAAAACACTTGGCTCTTCCCTTTTCTGATGTAAAAGGGATGCCCCACCATGCACTCGTTTTAATTTGTTTTTCTTTTCTAATTCACTTAGATCACGACGTATCGTTGATTCGGATGAATGTAACTCCTCAACTAGCTCATGGATTCGCACTATATTGTTTTGCTCTAATAATTGTAGGATGATTCGATGTCTTTCTGCTGTTATCAATTACAACACCTCCATTAATAGTTCAGCTATGGATGTTAATGCATCTATATTTTGTTCCAGATCTTACTTACATAATATATAAAACGCTTCCAACAGTCAATCATAAACAATCATTTTCTTTCATAGTTAATCATAAACAATCAAAAATAATCACTAGGTGCCTGTCACCGGTCGAGTTTTGTCGAATGGTTGGAGTGAGTTTTATCTTGTATTACAAGGTATTATTTTGTATACTTGGAGTATATCTTGTATTGCAAGGTATATATTTCGGTCATTACCCTTGTATTACAAGGCATGTAAAGAGGTGAACGCTTGGTGTCAACGACTCAGATGCTTAAAGGTATTTTGGATGGATGTTTGTTAGCAATTATTAAAGATAAAGAGGTTTATGGTTACGAGCTTGCTGAAAAGCTTGAAGGATATGGGTTTGATTCCTTTAGCGAAGGCACAATTTATCCATTGCTCATGCGTATGCAGAAAGAAGAATTGGTAACTGCTTCTTTAAAAAAGTCGACTGCTGGTCCAAGAAGAAAATATTATTCCCTTACGCCAAAGGGAGAAAAAGAGTTAGAAAAGTTCAAGGAACGGTGGAGTTATTTAGAGACTAATGTGAATCGCGTGTTGAAAAACGAATCACATACATCAACACTATTAAAGGGGGAAGTTTTCGATGAATAATGAAGTAAACCTATCTGATAAAAGTAAAAGATTTCTAGATGACTTACGTATCTATTTATTTTCAAGTGGTAAAAAATCAGAGGAAATTGATGAAATAGCTACTGAACTTGAAATTCACCTTGCAGAAGCAGAGAAAAATGGTAAACCTATTGAAAAAATAATAGGCAATTCACCTAAAGAGTATATGCAAATGGTATCTAATGAAATGGTAATCGATTATCGTGCATGGGTGAAGTATATTTTTATTATCATCATTGGTTCTTTTTCTTTTGCTATTTATCGAGGTCTGTTGGAGGGAACACTATCCTATTCGATACTAGAGATCATCGGACATTCTTTCATTGTACTAGTATCATTGGGTATACTATTTGGTGCCTTTAAATATGTATCAGGTAACAATTTTTCAACGGTAAAGCAAATTTTAATATTAACTATTCCTGGTGGATTACCAATTATATTATTTCTTGGTTTAATATTTGCCAATCAAGTAGTTGAAACTCCAACAATTGACTTCGGGGTCCTAGGCACTATTATTATTACTAGCTTGATTACACTGTTCTTAATCGGCGTTTCCATTTGGGCGAGGACCCCGATCATAATTATTATGATAGCTCTAGTAATCATTCCTGAATATTTGTTATCATTTACAGCATTCCGAATAGACACACAAGCAATTATCAGTTCCATCCTAACATTCATCGGAATAGGTATCTTTTTAGCACTCTCATTGAGGAAAAAATAATGTCGGAATGTCGGTGCCAGGCACCTGTAAAAATATTACAGGTGCCTGGCACTTTACCGAGCTGTAAAGGTAAATGTTGATAGGGGTTTCATTTCTTGTTTTTGGATGTGGTCTTTCAGTATGGATACTTCAGATTTAATGAGTGATGCTAATTTCTCTGGCATGTCATTAAGGTGATTCAATTCTGTTTCAAATTCAGATAGAACTTGTCCGACTTCCCATTCGCCATCTTGAAGTTTAGGGGAGTAAATTGAATCCTCGTTTTCTATTTTCCACCCGGCCTCTGATGCTAGTTTTCTAATATCACTTGGTGTGAAAAGAGTTCGTACATTTGCCTCACTAGTTTGTTTGAAAGACTCATATTGCGCTTGTATGAGGACCGCCAATACATGTGGATATTGCTCAATCGTATTAATATTCGTATCCCACTCTGCGAAACATAGCTGTTTTCCCCATTTTCTTATCTTCTTTAAGATGGATAAAAGCGCTTCATGTGATTCTAAATACCACGAGCAATGAGATAGGACAATATAATCAAAGGAATTGATGGGAAATTCTACTTCTGATGCTAATATATCTATCTCAAACTCCATTTTAACTTGTTTCCCTAGCGCTGATCGCATAATATAATCCGCTGATTCACCTAATGTAATAGGCGCACCATATGCCCGGGAGCCAATATCCACCCCATGCACAAAGCCATTTTCCTTAACAAAATGTGCTAGTACTGCCGTCGTATCACCTTGTCCACAACCTATTTCTAATACTCTAGCACCAGCTTTTACCCCCCAAAATTCAGCAAGTTTTACACGGTGTTCCGTTTGTATTCGTTGTATATCAGACATATCATTATTTGACGCCATACATGTAACAATCTCATCAACCATCAAATTCCCCCTTACAAAACGTTAAGAATATTTTAGCATAATAGAGTGCCTGTCACTCGTCGAATTTTGTCATATTCTATCTCGAGGTAGAAAATTTGAATAATTTCATAATAGGGATACAATTATTTTATCTGAAACTTTTCATAGAATAACATCGTATTTGGTTGTAGGGGGAATTAAGTATGAGAGTTACAACAAAAGAGCTATTTACAATTCCAAATATCTTATCATATTTGAGACTTATTTTAATTCCGGTATTTATTTACTTTTACATAACAGCAACAGATGTAAGCGACTATTATATAGCAGCACTTATTATTCTATTGTCCGGGTTAACCGATATGTTTGATGGATTAATAGCACGAAGGTTCAATCAAGTAACAGATCTGGGTAAAGTAGTAGATCCAATCGCTGACAAATTAACGCAAATGGCCATTATTATTTGTCTCGTATTTCACTATCCACATATTTGGATTCTGATTGTATTATTTGTCATCAAAGAGCTATTCATGGGGATAAACGGACTAGTGCTTTTGAAAAAGGGAAAGAAACTTGATGGTGCTATGTGGTTCGGAAAAGTATCTACTGCAGTTTTTTATGCAGCAACATTTCTACTAATCGCAATTCCGGAGATCAATCCTAGTACAGCTGCAATATTAATGGTAACTACTGGAGTTTTTCTTGGTCTGTCATTTATTTTATATATCCCAGAGTTTTTAAAGTTGTATCGACATGCTTCATAGCAGTTGTATATGAACAGGTCACCACAGTGTTGGGACCTGTTTTTTGATTGTCTAGGAAATTATAAAATTTAATACTTGTGGATACTTCTTGGCAGGAACAGCCACGTCCAGCTCCGACGGACAGGACGTCCTAGTGTCGATGACGCCACAGGATAAGGAATTCTTCTGTGAGTAACATCGCACGCAGAAAAAGTGATTTTCTTTTTCAAGGACGTGGCGTTTTCATCGACCAGCGCCCAGCGACTAGCGCAACTTCCCTCACCTCCGTACGATAACAGTTCGACATAGTCGAACATCCTAAATCCAAGATTAAAGGAAGGCCGACTAAAATCGGGCTTTGCGCCCAACGTCGGCATACCCCTATGAAGGGGCATGTTTCCTTTATCTCCTACGGGGAATGTTCAATTAAAACCACCACTTTGCGTGGCAACATTGAACCACCAGCGTTACGCTGGCGCAGTTCGTACGTCGCTACGACGCACAGGACGTGCTAGTACAGGCGTTGCCACAGGAAGTGGTGTTTTTAGCCTGTAAGGGCGCTTACGCTTTTGTTCTTGTTCAAATGGACTTAAGCGTTGGTACAACCGTATCCTTAGACAAAGGCGTCAGGAACAGTACTACGTTTTTTTGTTCTTAATGGAGATCTCTTGAATACACTATTACTAGTTTGAACTTGAGGGGGATTTTGATGAAGATATTACGACTTGGTCACGCTATGTATGCGCTAAAAAGCAATGGTGGGAAGACCTATTTAATTGACCCATTTATTGATATGAATCCAGGGTTTCCACCAGACTTAGACAATCCATCATTTTATAAATCTATTGATGGTGTATTTTTAACACATGGACATTTTGATCATACTAGCGGGTTACCGAAAGTCCTTGAGCACAATCCCGATGTGATGGTTGTTACTCAATATGAATTAGCTATGATTTTATTACAGCAAGGAGTTAAAAATGTGATGCCCATTAATTTAGGTGGATCTATATCGTTCGATGATATGGAGGCAACCATGGTACAGGCGAAACATACTTCTTCCTATGGAGAGACTGAAGGTACACCAGTTTATGCAGGAGAGTCCGCAGGTTATATCTTTGACTTTATGGATGATTACACGCTTTATCATTCCGGAGATACAGCCTTAATGTATGATATGAAGCTCATTCAAGATGTTTTTCAACCAGACATTGCCATTCTATCTTCATCGGGGCATTTTACAATGGGTCCTAAGGAAGCTACCTATGCAGTGAAACAGCTATTAAATGTTACATATGTTATCCCCAGCCACACCTTTCCGTCAAAGGAAACGGCGACCTCTGTAGAAACGCTTGATAATTTGTTACAAGCATTCCCAGTAGTTGACACGATGATTGATAAGGATAATGATTTAGAACAATTACTAGCTGATTATGAGGGTACAGAAGTAATTTCTATTGGATATGGAGAAGAAAAGACCTTCGACAAAAAATGACAAAAACCGGGAGGTGACAGGCACCCCCCGGTTTTTGGTTAATACATGATTCCTTCTCGTGTGTGGGTTTCGGCGAAGAAGGTTGGGTCTGGGTCAAAGTAATCTTCGTTGTAGTTGAAATGGAATTGGCCATCTTGGATATAGCCTGCTCCCCAGGTTGGATCCATTTCAATCCAATCTTCATCTACGTTGACTTCCACCCACGCATGGCGTTCTCCCGCATACCCTTCTACATAATGTGCCTCCATTCCAACGGCTCGTAACAACGCAGTTGCCAGAAAAGCATAGTCCTGACAAATGCCAATCCCTGATTCTAACGTAGATAAGGCACTATCACCAATATTAAAAATGTCATTTTCAGCTTTTTCCACATCATAGGCTACATGATGGGAAACAAATTCAAATACCGCTTTAGCCTTATCACGTTCATTACTAACTCCCGCCGTAATTTCTTCTGCTTTTTGAATGATTGCCGGGTGGTCCGACTCAATTCCTCTAGAAGGAAGCAAGTCACGCTGATCTGATATATCTGTGACATGGTGATTTACTTTAGCTACCGATTGGAAATAGAACATGGATTGATCATGCTGTTCCATACTAGGTATATTCACAACTACTTCATAATCCCCGGGTCCAAATCGGAAATAGGCACTACCATCAAATTGATAATTTTCAACTGGGATGAGATATCCAGCCTCCAAATTTTCATCCATATAGTTCATCATAACGATAATATGTGTTATTTGGTCTGCTCCAGGTATCGATGGGTCTATTTCTCCTGCAACTCGATATTCCTCTTGATCCCAATTTTCCGCTGTTTTCCATGTAGGCTCATATAATGTTACACCATGTTCAATATACGTTCTATACGTTTCCATCTCTGCAAATGCCGTGTCCGTTTCGTTCTCTACATAAAATGTAGCTGCATCATAATATAATTCATCCGTTTCATTAAACAGTTGTACACGAATATAGTGGATTCCTTCTCCGAAATATAAAGGAATATCCCCAGAGAATTCATGCTGACTTACAGGTAGTATGACCTGTCTTGCCTCTTGATCCTTTTCGACTTGCACGAGAACCATATCTCCCATATATGATTCTGGCAATTCTCCCTCTATAAGTACACTATCTGTCGTTTTACTTAAACCTACTTCTGGAGAATTCAATTTAAAATTATTGGTTACACCATATTGCGTGTATTCTACTTCCCTTTGAACTTTCTTGTCCGTGTTAGTTACGCTAAAAGAAGCAACTTCATAAAAGCTACCTTCTTCTGTTTCCTTATTACTTGGTACCCGGATACTAACATCGTATTCTCCTGCGCCATAATGCATAGATATTTCCTTGGAAAATTCCATATCTGCAATAGAAACATAGTAATTAAACTCGTTTTGTTGTAGTTCTTCTATTTCCTGCTTCGGATTGATAACAATCCACAATAAATCACCGGTCAGATCATCTCCCTTTTCCACCTTACCCCGAATCTCAATGGTTGTTTGTATATCTTGCACACTATTGGTCGGCGTAACGAGTGAAAACCCTACTTCTTCTGCATAGGAGCTATATTGAATTTCAGGTATATCCTCTTCAACATCTGCTATAACTTCTTTTCCATCATCTTCATTCATATCATCTGTGGTAGCATCGTTATTACTACATCCAGAGATGACATAAAAAATAATAATCAAAGGTATCATTAACTTGAATATTCGCTTCATGAGCCCCACTCCGTTCAAGTTTTTTATTACTTTTAGAATACTATATTATGAGGTTAATAGCATTATGTAAATGAAAGCTATATTGGATTCACGCAAAAAAAGATTGCGCATATTGCCGAGGAAATGTATTAAAAAGCTAAAAAGCACCATAAAAAAACGCGAAATGAATTTTTTCATTTCACATTTTTATAAACAATCTAGTTAGGACATCTGTCAAATAAACTGAAACCAAATTGGCAATGTTATTAAACTTAGCAACGTACTAATGAGCGTTGTAGAAGAAACAAGATCTGGCTCGACATTGTATTTAACAGAAAACATCGTCGTATTTGCAGCAGTTGGCATGGCAGCAATAATAATAACTACGGAAGCTAATAACGTTCCATTTAACCCCATTAGATAAATGATTCCAATGGCAAGTAAAGGAGATACGAAGAGTCTTAAGAATACCAAAGAACTAACGGATTTAAAGGATATGCTCCGAAAGGCAATTGTAGATAACTGAATACCTAATACAATCATGATTAATGGAATTGCAGCATCTGCAAGGAAAGAAACTGTATTCTCGATTGATACTGGTAAACCGATATCCAACATTCGAGTCATTGCCCCTAATACGATAGCCGGTATGATAGGGATTTTGATCGTTTTTATGAATGCTTCCTTTTTAGAAACATTTTCATCAGCACCACTTGCCGCTATGTATAAACCAATTGTATTCATATAAACAGACATAATAACCATGATCATCATTGCATATACAAAGCCATCATCACCTATAGCAAATAGAACAACTGGTAAACCATAGTTCCCTCCATTCATGAATACACCTGCAAGGAGCATAGCGTGCTTTTTCTTCTTTTGGTACTTTAATATACTTTCGCAAGAATAACAATCAAAATATATGTACAAAACACCACTGATGAGATTGCTATAAAAACATATAGAAATTCCATTGTTATCGTATTTGTATAGAAAGTATGAAACGCAAGAAAAGGGTACAACACATTCAGCGCAATGTATGACAGCGAATTTATATCAAGTTTTTTAAGTCTTCCAACGACAAACCCTAAAATAAATATTGAAAAAATAGGCACTAAAATAGCTATAAATCCGATGTCCTTACCCCCTTTCATAATAAACAAAACTTATCAACTAAACCAGGGCAGTATCCCCGGTAGCAAATAAGTTTGTTTGTAAAAATTATCTTTTTGTTTGTGCTTTAAATGTCCTCTTTAAGCCATTGTTTTCTTTTTCTTTCTGTACTTGTTCCATAAAGGTACTACTAAGGCAATTAGTGCTAACCCTAATAATACAGCACTAATCGGACGTGTTAAGAATATGCTAAAGTCTCCATTAGCCATTTGTAATCCTCTTCGAAATTCTTCTTCTGCAATTGGACCAAGAACTAATCCTAGTATCACTGCAGCGATAGGAAACTTCATTTTATCTAAATAATAGCCGATTAGACCAAATAAGATCATAATCCAAATATCAAAAATGGAATTTCGAACTGCGTATGTCCCAATAATACAAAAGATAACAATCGCCGGGCCAAGTGTATAATAAGGCACTTTCATTATCTTAGAAAACAGTCCTATAAAAGGCTTAGAGAATGCAAGAATAAGAACATTAACTACTAATAAGGAGATAAAGATAGTATAAACTACCCCAGGTGAATTACTAATCAACATGGGACCTGGTTGTAACCCATGCATAACAAATGCCCCTAAAATAACCGCAGTTGTTGCACTACCAGGAATACCAAGTGAAAGTAATGGCACCATAGCACCCATTGCAGCAGCATTATTAGCAGACTCAGGTGCAGCTATTCCCTCTGGCACGCCTGTACCAAAATCCTTAGCGTTTTTGGACCATCGTGTTGCTTCACTATAGCTCACCATCGCCGCTGTAGTTGCTCCAACTCCTGGTAAAATACCGATAGAAATCCCTAATATGGATGAACGAAAAATAGTTCCTTTGATTTGGTTCACTATTTTACTATCAAATATCTTCGTTTTAAATTTTTCCATTTTTTGTTGAATCGTATGGTCTTCTTTACTTTTTCGAAGTACCTCGGACACAGCAAATAAACCGATTAAAACAGGAATAAGATCAATACCACTTAGTAATTCTAATGAATCAAAAGTAAATCTTTCTGTCCCTGTTAATGGATCCATTCCAATCGTTGCAATGAAGAGTCCTAACCCTACTCCAATAAAACCTTTAATTAAATCGCCGCCACTTAGTGATACAACAACAGTTAGACCTAGTACCGCTAACGAGAAGTATTCCGGAGACGAAAAATTTAAAGCAAATGATGCGAGCAAGGGGGTTAAAAATATTAAACATAACGTACCAAAAACACCACCGGTAACTGAACTCAAAATACCTATACCTAGAGCTTGTCCCGGTTTACCTTTTTGTGCCATTGGGTACCCATCAAGAACTGTTGCAACAGCTTCTGGTGTTCCAGGAGTACGGAAAAGCACAGCACTTATTAATCCGGAAAACACGGAAGATGCATAGATTGTAGTAAGAAGAATAAATGCAGGGATAGCATCTAATCCGTAGGAAATTGGAAGTAAAATAATAACAAGCATTGTCCCACTTATCCCTGGCAATGCGCCACCTAAGAAACCAATCAGTGTTGCAGCAAATAATATTAGTAATGGAATTGGTTGTAATAAATTTTCAAGTCCCATTAATAATCCATCAATCATGACTTATACTCCTTTCTCTACGTTTTCTTAATAAATCCAGAAACTTACAGTACGGAAAATACCTACTCCTCTTGGGAAAGGAATACCCAACACATAGATAAATAACAGTATAAAGATAATGTAACTTACCAGAGTTGTCATAAATAGTTGTACCTTTTTACGCATACCTAGTAACCACGCTAAAAAGAAAAACAAAAATGGCGTTACAAATAAAAAACCAACGATCGGAAGAAGAATAACATATACAATAATCGCCACTAAAATATACCAGTGACTTCCATTAATACTTTCATTAACTCTTCCTTTTACTTGTGGTAACTCCACATCCTCGTTGGAATCCATCCCACTTTTTTGCTTATCCTGTACACTTTTTTTATGTTCACGAACTGTTTTTATTATTTGAAGAATACCCAAAATGAGCATGAAGATTAAAATGATTTTTGGCCATTCTGCAGGTCCAACTACAGTCGAAGATCTAGCTTCTGGAATTTGTAATGATACAATTAAGAAAAACACAGAAAATAGAATCGTAATAATCCCCAATACCAAATTTGATTTCATTCTGTATTTCCTCCTATAAAAGAGGAGGACTCATTCATCCTCCTCTTCAATTTTAATGATTAGTAACTATTCAATTTCAGCAAGTATTTCTTCGTATTTCTTAATATCTTCTTCTAACTTCTTCGTGAAATCTTCTGATCCCATCCAACCGTCACGAAGATCTAAATAAGAGTTTGCAGCGTACTCTTTATACTCTTCTGTTTCCATTGCTTTTTTTGCAGATTCTTCTAATAGGTCAACAACTTCTTGTGGAGCATCCGCATGAATCATTAGATAACGTTCCACTCCATCAACTAAATCCCATCCATTTTCTACAGTTGTTGGTACATCTGGGAAATCTTCTAAACGCTCTTCAGCAAAGAATACTAGCGGTTGGAATTCTCCTTCTTCAATATAGGAAACCGTTGGACCAACTTCTTCTAGAATAACGTCAATATGTCCACCTAGAAGGTCTGAATGCATGTTACCTGCACCTTCTGCAGGGATATAGTTCATATCTACGCCAGCTTCCTTAATAAATCTACGTGCAGTGATTTCATCAATACCCATAGTTCCTACTGCAGCAATACGAACTTCACCTGGATTTTCTTTTGCATACGCAACTAATTCTTCAATACTTTCAAATGTTCCTTTTTTCACCTGTAAAGCATACGTATCACTCTGAATACGAGCAATAGGTTTCACTTTATCTAGTCCAAACTTGTTTGTTCCTGCAGCCGTTGTAACCGCGTAAGCTGAATCTCCTACTAATGTGTATCCATCAGCATCTTCCTTCATCGCATTTTGCATTGCGATAACACCTGATCCACCTTCTTGGTTAATGATGTTGAAATTTCCATCAATATCTTCTGACATCAATTCAGTAATAGTACGAACAAAAGTATCAGTACCACCACCAGGACCATGACCAACATATACTTCAATATCGCGTTCTGGATACTTTTCAGATGATGTATCATCAGTTCCACCAGTATCGTTAGAACATGCACTCATAATAATTAGTAATAATGCCGTCATACTTATTAATAAATAATTTTTCTTTAACATTTTAAATTCCCCCTAAGATTAATTGTTTGTTACTTTTCCTTGTTTTGCATTGGTGTTCATTCGGACAACCATCTTAATTGCCTCTTTAGTTGCTCCAGGATCTGCAATTCCTTTTCCTGCAATATCAAAAGCAGTGCCATGTGCTGGTGTAGTAAGTGTGATCGGTAGACCGCCACTCATTGTCACCCCACGATTAAATCCTAATAGTTTCATACCAGTTTGGGCTTGGTCATGATACATTGCTAGTAAACAGTCGAAAGGATCTTTATCCAATCGTAGAAATAGCGTATCTGCAGGATATGGACCTTGCACATTTACTCCATCCTCTTGCATTTCTTTAATAGCAGGGATGATATAATCTATCTCCTCATTACCTAGCATTCCACCTTCACCAGCATGTGGATTTAGAGCAGAAACAACGATCTTCGGATTCTCTATTCCAGCTTCTTTTAAAGTCTTGTTCGCAAATTGAATTCGCTGGACAATTCTCTCTTTTGTTACGTGTTCGCTTACATTTTTCAAAGGTATATGAGAGGTTGCTCGAGTAACCCAAAGATCCTGCATAACATTAATTTCACTAAATCCTTCTTCACAATCTAGTAGATCAGCAAAGAAGTGTAATTCATCTTGGAAATGATGTCCACCTCTATGCAAGGCTTCTTTATTTAATGGTCCATAAATAACACCATCAATTTTCTTTTCTTTAGCTAGATTTAAAACGTACTTCAATGTTTCACCTGTTACTTTACCAGATTCATTTGATAGCGTACCCAACTCATATTCACTAGTTTCTAAGTTTCCTAGATCAATAAAGTAAATCGAACTGTTCTTTTTTTCTACTTGATCAATATGGTCAACTTCTTTTGCATCTAATTCAAGACCCGCAATGGATTGACCTTGTTCGAATACACGCTTATCTCCAACAATTACCCATGTTGCTAAGTCACGAATTTCCGTATCTTGGAATGATTTAACTATTAACTCTGGACCAATCCCAGTTGCGTCACCTAACGTAACGCCAATGATAGGGGTTTCATTTTTCAACATTATTACCTCCGTAAAATTGTGTTAATGTGTTCCTATTGCAAAAATGGTATTCCAAACTTAACACGGTTTCTTCAGCATCTACTTAAGCCTTTCCACCAAATAACATTTGGATTTTGCTACTATACTCTTTAACAACTCCAGGCTCAATATTGGAATCTGTGACTATCCCTTTTATTTCTGTTAAGTCACACACACTTGAGAAAGCCTTTACATTAAACTTGCTATGATCTGCTAATACCCAGGTTTTCTCTGAGGCATTTACCATTAATTGTTTAATTAAGGATTTATCAAATGTAGGAGCCGTTACTCCCCGCTCTAGATCAATAGCATGTGCCCCTAGAAAGAATATATCTGCATGAATTACGCTAAGCATATTTTGTGTTGCTGCACCATATAAAGCACCAATTCCTTGTTGTAATTCACCTCCGGTTACGATCACTTTATTTGAACTATCTAATAGTTCATTCGCAATAGTGATATCGTTAGTGACAACCGTTAGATCGCTTCTGTCTTTGAGCAACTTCGCAAGCTCTAAAGTAGTAGTGCCCGAATCCAAAATAATAGTGGAATTTTCCTTAACTAAGGATAAAGCTTTTCGCGCAACCGCTTTCTTTTCTGCGTTATTTTTACTGATTTTGGACGAATATGGAACTTCTTCTGTTAAAGAATCTACCGATACCGCCCCACCGTGGGTTCGGATAACCTTTCCTTTTCTTTCTAACTCTGTTAAATCTCTTCGTATAGTCATCGAAGATACATTTAACATCTTAGATATTTCTTCAATATCTACTTTTTTGTTTCTGGTCACTTGTTTTTCTAACCATTTTTTTCTTTCAAGGGGTAGCATAAAGGATCAACTCACTCACAATATTTGTTATCTTTAAACATCCATTGTGTTATATTATGTTCGATTAGTTTGAATATGTCAATATTTTTTATTAAAAAATTAGTGAGACTTCTCAAAAATTATAAATTTCAATTGAATATTTCTATTTAGCAGTTAATGAAACCCTTTTATACCAATAGTTTATATCGCTTCTCCGTCTATATAAATCTTTTTATCAATCAAACATAAGTCTCTTGTTAAAATTAAACAACCAGAGTTAAAAATGCACAATATGAATAAAAGACATCAAAAAGACCGCATTGGATTTAATCCAAAACGGTCTTAAAATGAAGGTGGGGCATAACTAAAATTTTCAACACTAGAGACGAACGAGTATACGTTAAGTAGTTTAGAATGTTACTTTTCCAACGGTAAGATCTTCATTCTTAGTTGATGTAAAATGCGCAGTAACATATTACTCTGAATACCGCTACAGAAATACACTACGCTTTCCGCGGGCTCGCACTGAGCCTCCTCACTCGCAAAGAACGCTCGCTGTGGGGTCTCAGCGTCTTCGCTTTCCCGCAGGAGTCTCCGTGTATTTCCTTCGCTATGATCGGTCCTGTATTCAGTGATTGGAGCGTAGGGCAGTTGACTCCTTGAAAATAAAAACCAATTTTCTGCGTGCGATGCAATGCTACCGTAGCTTTTCTTGGGCCTGCGATTACTCGACCCACCGAAAACAATTGTCATGCGGGAACAGCACGAGCCTAAAGACCCGCAGATGCGCCTGCGTCTTCCAGTTTCGCTCCGAAGCATGCTTCCTCGGCGCAAGGGAACAAAGAAGCGTAATTCAAGAAGTTCCCTTGCGGAAAGCGACTGTCCGAAGCGGATATCACGTTGCTGTGCTGTTAATGCGCAGTTTATGTATGGTTAACAACAAAGTACAAAAACAACAAAAAGAAAAATCCAAACTAATTCAATTTCTACTGAAGAATTTCGAATCATAGTTTGGATTTTTCTTTGACTAAAACACTTTTGTCCCAGCTTTTCAAAATATATCAATCTATTTTGTTACTTCCTCTTCACATCAGCCTATATCGATTTTTCGGCCTACCTTTTTTTCCGTATAGTGTTTCGATTTCAACCTCACCTTTACCCTCCAAATAATTTAAATATCGGTGAACGGTTTGATATGCAATGGGTAGCGCATTTTGTATTTCATCAATGGTCGTAGCTTCTTCACGTTGTAAGAGAAAATTTTTAATGGACATCAGTGTTTCATGCTTAATTCCCTTTTCCACAAATGCATTTTGTGGATGATCTGTCAATTTACCAACTTTTAAATTTAATCTAATTCTTGAGATAAGATCTGGTGCTTTAATCGGCTTCAACGCAAAATCAGTAGCCCCTGCTTCTATAAAGGAATTTGCGACTTCTTGCCGCTCATCAATGGTTAAAATAATAATTGGTATATGTGAATTATGTATGCGCATCTCCTTGGTTGTCTTCATTCCATCCCAATCAGGAATATGGTAATCAAGTAAAACGAGGTCAGGTGTCATTTTTTGTAATAGTTCAACCGCTTCTCTACCAGTAGAAGCCTCGATAACCTCCCAGCTAGCGTACGTACATATTTCCTTTAGCGTAAATCGAATCGATTCGTTATCATCCACGATTAAGATTGTCGTACTCATTAACTTTTTCACCTTCTTTATGGATTGGAAGTAGAATATTCATTTGCGTGTAACTCCCTGGAATGCTATTCACTGATATCTCTCCACCATGATTTTCGACAATACGTTTAACAAAAGATAATCCAAGACCAGATGAATTTCTTGTGCTGAACCCATCCCGCCATATATTTTCTAAATGAGATGATCGTATCCCTGGCCCATTATCCTCAATTCTAAACAAAACTCGATGACTTATATTTTTGACATGAATATGAATATATCCTTTTTTTCCAGCAAAAGATGTAATGGCATTTTCTAGTAGATTGGAAATCGCCCTTGAAAATCGAATTTTATTAATAAACAATAAGGGTAAGTTTTCTTCTATCTCAATTCTCAATTTAATTTGTTGCTCATTCAAGCTGAGATGACTTATAACGTATTCTACTAATTCATCTACTGAGATATATCGCTTTATATCTTCATACAGAATCTCCGATATCATATCATTCATTTTTTGAATCGCTTGGCTTAATCGACTGAAATAAGCAGGAGGTGTCTGCTCGTCTTTAACATGTTGCATTTTCATCTCAAGTAATGAAATAAGTCCTTCTAAGGTCACCAATGGGGTTTTTAAATCATGTACTAGCATATTGATTTCTTGGTAAACCGTTGATTCTACCAGCGCAATTTGAGTTTCCTTTAATTCTTCCTCACGCTCTTGGTACTTTTTAAAAGTATGAAGTTGTTTGTTCACTAAATGAATAAGAAATGTCAAAATAATAGCGATTACCAAAAAGACCAGAAAAAATATTGTTGATAGCGTGTTAAGTAAATTATTATTAGTTAAATAGTGATCAGCTATTTTTATACTTAATGCTAGATCATTGGAGCCAAATCCAAAACGAGTTAGAGCAGGGATTAAATGAATCCAATGAACCGCTACTAGTGTTAGAAATAGAATAATAGAAAAAATGATATAAAAATGCTTCTGTTTCGGAATATAAAGCTGTAGAAGCAAGACAATGCCAAGTATAATCATATGCCCCAAATAGGAAAAGTTTTCATTGTAAACGTAATTGTATAAAAGAATCACTAGTATAGTGAGAGTAATAAATATGAAAGGAAAACTTAAACTATCCAGATCCTTGGCCAAAGCAGATGCGACAAGCATTGCTCCAAAATAAATAAAAAAGAAAAGGAGGACATATTTAGCAATATACGCAAAGGATGTAACTACGAGCCTTCCACTATCTAGCTGTAATATACTGCCTTGGATATAATCCATAATAAAGACGGACCATTCATCTACAAAGGATGGAAATGCTAATCCGTAAGTGATCAAGCTGAACCCCACGAAGATTATGATGGAATTCCTATTCTCTTTCAACATGGTATCCCCCCAAACTTCCTGCCATAGAAAAGAATGTTAACGGAAAACTGAGTTTAATGGAGTATGTATGTCATCGAGTTGATTCACTAGTGTAGTTGGAACATGGTGCCTTTTAAGTAATTTAAATAGTTTTTCGGTTTGTTTCGTTGTGTCCAACCCAATAAAATACGTTGCATGTGGAATCGTAAGTTCAGCTAGTTTCCAAGTTTGGTCATCTTCCCGTAGTGCTCCGGAAAGATTAATCAAAACGACTGGTATTTCCCTTCTATCAGCTTCCAGCATCAATTGTTTTACACGAGTCATCTCTTCTTGAAAGGACCTTGTTGTTTGAGCCAAGCCATTTGTACTATAACCAATTGCAATGACGACAGTCCGATAGTCATATAAATCGGTTGCTAAAGCACGTGGTCGATAATCCGCTTCGAGGTTAAGATCCTCTGAGATGGTTTGCATAATTGCAGACTCAACAGCTTGTCCTGCAGATGTGATTAGAATTTTTTCATCCCCAATCGGCGCGGGTAAATTTGGGTAGGTGTTTATGTTGGAAGCATTCGTCTGACCTAATGCAATCACCAGTAAGATGATAGCAAAAAACAGACAAATTAATACGGGTAGATATTTCTTCAAGAAAATAAACACCTCCTAATTTTTACATCAAAAAAAGGATAAAGCTTTTGCTTTATCCTCTATGATACTATAAATTTATCAGAAATGTCATTATTCTTTCAATCTTGGATCTAAGGCATCTCGCAATCCATCTCCAAATAAGTTAAATCCTAATACAACGAAGAAGATTGCTAATCCCGGAAATGTTATAACCCATGGAGCAATTTGCAATGCATTACGTCCATCACTTAGCATCGCTCCCCATTCTGGTGTGGGTGGCTGAGCCCCTAATCCAAGAAAGCTTAAACCGGCAGCATCAAGAATGGCTGTACCAATACCCAATGTTGTTTGGACAATAATCGGCGCCAAACTATTCGGTAACACATGACTCATTAATATCCTTCCATGCTTTCCACCGATTGATCTAGCAGCTTCAACAAACTCTGTTTCCTTAACAGACAAAACAGCTGAACGAACAATTCTAGCAAATTGGGGAATTCCAACTATGCCAACTGCAATCATAGCATTTCGTAAGTTTGGCCCTAAAACTGCCACAAGTGCGATTGCTAAAAGAATACTAGGAAATGCCATCATAACATCAATAATTCGCATGATGATTTGATCAATCCAGCGACCGAAATAACCGGCAACAGCACCTAACGTAACACCAATAATCATGGAGATTCCTACAGCAATGACCCCAATTTGGATGGATATACGCGTTCCATAAACAATTCGGCTAAAGATATCCCGACCTAATTCATCGGTGCCAAGGAGATGCTCTCCAGATGGGGGCTGATATCGATTAGTAATCAATTGTGTTGTTGGATCATGTGTTGCAATAAATGGTGCTAATAAAGCTGTTATAAATAAAATCAGAATAATACACAGCCCGATTAATGATGTTTTGCTTTTTACAATACGTAAAAACGCATCAAGCCATAAACCCCTCGGCTTTTTTATTGGTTTGGTTATTTCCACCGTGTTCGGGTTTGGAGTAGGATTTGGTTGAAGTGACAAAAGGCGCACATCCTTTCTATAGTCTTCCTGCATTTAGTTTGTCTAGCTGTGTAGGCTAGCTCACTCCGTTTTCCTGCGATTATTCATACTTTATTCGCGGATCAGCATATTTGTATAAGATGTCCGTTATTAAATTAACGAGAACAAATATCAATGCAATTATTAAAATCGTGCTCTGTACGACTGGATAGTCACGTCCAAGTACAGCTAAATATACATATCGACCGATTCCAGGCCAAGAAAAGATTGTTTCTGTTAACACAGCTCCACCTAGTAATAAGCCAAATTGCAATCCAATAACTGTCAATACAGGTAGGGATGCATTTTTTAAGGCGTGTTGAAAAATGATAATTGGCTTTTTCAATCCCTTTGCATTTGCTGTTCGAATATAATCTTGCTTCATGACTTCCAGCATACTTGATCTTGTCATACGAGCGATAATAGCCATAGGTATCGTTCCAAGTGCTATCCCAGGCATTAGTAAATGTATAAACACATCTTTAAATGCTGCCCAATTCCAAGTCAATATACTATCTAACAAATAAAAATTGGTGATCGTATGTAATTCCATTCCAGTTGTTAATCGCCCAGAAGGAGGTAAAAAATTTAATGTAACGGAGAAGAGCAAAATCATCATCAACCCTAACCAAAATATAGGCATGGACACCCCAAACAGCGCACCAGTCATACTAATATTATCGAACCACGAGTATTGTTTTACAGCAGCAATAACTCCAGCTAGTACACCTATTACAATTGCTAAGATCATAGCAAAAATTGTCAATTCAACTGTTGCTGGTAACTTTTGTAACAACTCTGTCGCAATGCTTTCTTTTGATTGGATTGATTCCCCCAAATCACCTCGAACGATATCACTTAGAAATCTACCATATTGCAATATATACGGGTCATTAAGACCTAATTCTTGACGTAACGCTTCTAATTGATCTTCAGTTGCCTTTTCGCCAAGCATACTTCGAGCTGGATCTCCAGGGATTAAATGAATGAGAGAAAAGGTAAGTATGGAGACACCAATTAGCACGGGGATTAGCATCAATAGTCTTCTAACAATGTATTTTAGCATGGTTGCATTCCTCCGTTTAGCAGGAAATCATGAGGATGCCCACGGATTTTTGTATCCCATTTTGGACATCCACATTCATTCTCCATTTAAAAATCTATTCTTGAATATCTAATAGGTTAAAAGGTTCACTTCCAGTTGGATGTGGCACATAATCCACAACACCGCTCTTGGCAGCTAATGGTGGTGTTGTATGTGCGATTGGGAACCATGGTGCATCTTCGTGAATCAATTCTTGCGCGTCTAGATATAGCTCTGTACGTTTGTCTTGATCCATTTCAACTTGTGCAGCTTTTAATAAGTCATGGACTTCATCACTCTTATAAAAAGCAATGTTTCCTGCAGAACCTACTTTTGCATTATCTTTATCTAACAACACATACATAAAGTTATCAGGGTCACCGTTATCGCCAGTCCAGCCTAAGAATGCCATATCATGTTCGCCATTTTCAGTAACGGATAAATGCGTATCCCAATCACTTTCAACAATTTCTACATTGATGTTTACAGCTTTTAACATTTCTTGAATAGCTTGAGCAGTTACTTTTGGTTGCGGCATATAAGGTCTTGGATTTGAGAATGTATTAAGTGTAATTTCAAACCCATCTGCATACCCAGCTTCAGCAAGCAATGCTTTTGCCTCTTCAACATCATAGCCATAATCTTCTACATCATCGTTATATCCCCATAAAGAAGGTGGTATTGGGTTTTTAGCCGCTTTTCCAATCCCCTCGTACAAGGTAATCAATTCATCTTTATCAATTGCCAAATTGATCGCCTGACGTACTAACTTATCAGACATCGGCCCTTCCTTATCCGTATTAAATGCCATATACGCTACGTTCATAGAAGGTCTGCGAATAATTTGTAGGTTTTCTTCACCTTCTGCTATCTGAATGTCCTGTGGGTTTAATCCCATCATTAAATCAATCGTTCCTGACTGTAATTCTAAGAATCTTGCTCCATTATCAGGAATTACACGGAAAACTACTTCATCTACTTTCGCTACTTCTCCAAAATAGTCCTCATTTTTTGTAACGGTAATGGTATCATCTGGTATCCATTCTTCAAATACAAATGGACCAGTACCAACAGGATTTTTAAAGTAATCTTCTCCATGTTCTTCAACAGCTGTTGGACTAGCAATTCCAAATGGTGGCATTGCTAATGTTTGAAGAAACGGCGCATTTGGTTCTGAAAGGGTAAATTGAACCTCATAATCTCCTATTGCTTCAACCTTCTCAATAATTCCACCTAGGTCATCTTCAGAAGCACCAAACATGTAACCATAGTAAATATATTCTGCTGAGGTTGCCCAGCGTTCGAAGTTAAACACAACGTCTTCAGCTGTAAAATCTGTTCCATCATGGAATTTCACATCATCACGAAGCGTAAATGTCCAGACAGTACCATCATCACTTGGCTCCCATTCCGTCGCAAGTGCCGGTTTAACATCTGTGCTCTCTTCTTCGTAGCGAACTAATGTATCATAAATTTGGTTCGTTACATAGATGGATTCTCCATCCGTCACTTTTGACGGATCTAATTGAATAGAATCTGCACCCCGTCCGAAAACAAGTGTCTTCTTCTCACCAGTTTCTTCTACGCCATTATCATCACCACTGTCAGTAGTTTCGCCATCATCGTCAGTAGTATCGTTACCTGAATCTTCACTACATGCACTAATTACCAAGATGATTGATAATAATAATGTCATTAAAAAAAATAAATTACGTTTTTTCAACTTAATTCCCCCTTGTTTTTGGTTAATGAAAAAATATTAGCTTAAATTAGCAGTGGCTTCTGGGCCAACCACCTCCTTAACAAAATGACAGGCTGCAATTTGTCCATTTTCTGAAACTTTTTTAAGAGCAGGTTTCTGCACGCGACAGATTTCTTCAGCAAATGGACATCTCGTGTGAAACTTGCAACCTTCTGGTGGGTTCGCTGGTGAAGGTAAGTCGCCTTTTAATATAATTCGCTGCTTTTCTTGTTGTGGATTAGCTTCTGGAACCGCCGATAGTAACGCCTGTGTGTATGGATGTTTCGGATTTTGGTACACTTCATGGGCATCACCAACCTCGACAATCGAACCTAAATACATTACCGCAACACGATCACTAATATGATGGACAACACTTAAGTCATGTGCGATAAACACATATGTAAGATCAAACTCTTTTTGTAAATCTTCCATTAAATTAATAACCTGCGCTTGAATGGATACATCAAGAGCAGAAACAGGTTCATCACAAATGACTAATTCAGGCTCTAATGCCAATGCTCTAGCAATTCCGATCCGTTGGCGTTGTCCCCCACTAAATTCATGGGGATATCGGTGTTTATGGTAGGAGCTTAGTCCAACAACATTTAGTAGCCGATCCAAGGTTTTCTTTCGCTTTTCTTTCGGTATACCAAATATCTTCATTGGCTCTGTAATCGTCTTTTCGATCGTTTTTCTTGGGTTTAAGGATGCATATGGATCCTGAAAGATAATTTGCATGTCTTTTCGCAGCTTACGTAACTTTTCACCACGTAACTCCGTTATATCCTCACCCTTAAAAATAATTTGCCCAGCAGTTGGTTCAAGCAACCGAAGAGCAAGCCTTCCAGCAGTTGACTTTCCGCAACCACTTTCACCAACAAGTCCTAGGGTTTCACCAGACTTTACAGATAATGAAATCCCATCTACAGCCTTTAAAACAGGCTTTTCCCTTGATAGCAACTTTTCACTTTTTAACGGAAAGTGCTTTTTTATATTCTTCAATTCTAATAATGTACTCATGGTGTTACCGCCTTTTCGGTTTCTTCATATAATAAACAGCGAACGAAATGGTCATCCTCGACTTCTTTAAAGTTAGGATCAATTGTTAGGCAGCTATCCATTGCATGCTTACATCTTGGTGCGAAGCTACATCCCTTTGGTAAGTCACTTAAATTAGGCGGAAATCCTTCAATCGCTTCCAGCTTTATTTTCTCTGGAGTTATTTTGGGAATTGAATTCATTAATCCCAGCGTGTAAGGGTGTTTCCCATGATCAAAAAGTTTTTTCGTTTCCGTATACTCTACAGGTTTCCCGGCATACATAACCATTACGCGATCACATACCTCTGTGACAACACCTAAATCATGAGTAATCATTATCACAGCCATGTCCATTTCCTGTTGCATCTTTTTGAATAATTCAAGTATTTGCGCCTGAATCGTTACATCCAGTGCAGTTGTTGGTTCATCCGCAATAAGCACCGAAGGATTACAGGATAAAGCCATGGCAATCATGACACGTTGTCGCATCCCACCACTAAACTCGTGCGGATAATTTTTTAACCGATTTTTTGGATCGGGAATCCCAACTAGATTTAGTAATTCCAATGCCCGGTTCCTTGCTTGATTTTTTGAAATACTTTCATGCGCAAGAATAGTCTCTATCATCTGCTTTTCAACCGTGAACACAGGATTTAAAGATGTCATTGGATCCTGAAATACCATTGAAATCTCTTTTCCTCGGATTTTCCGCATCTGCTTTTCCGACTTATGAACAAGGTTTTCCCCTTTGAAGAGAATTTCACCATCAACAATTTTTCCAGGAGGAGATGGGACTAATCCTAAAATCGACATGGCAGTTATGCTCTTTCCCGAACCGGATTCCCCAACAATACCTAATGTTTCACCTGGTTTAATATCAAAATTAACACCATCTACCGCTTTGACAACGCCTGCCTTGGTAAAAAAATGTGTATGTAAATTCTTCACTTCCAGGAGCGGTGATTCTGATTCCATATGTATCCTCCTTTGATGGGTATTCTGAACTAATAGACTTTTTAGAATTAACTATATTATACATATATTTTAAACTATTATGTTTTTTTCTCATTTTTCTCTTAAAAAAAATAAAAACGCCATGTAATAAAAGAAACCGCATTGAAGTATTAATCAACGCGGTCTCTGGAGATATGGAATCTCCCTCATTATATGAACTATATTTTATCGCTAACTTTCACAGGATCACACAATAACACATCTACTTCTTGCGGATTCTCCCAATCATTATATATTTCTAATGACCAATAATTTGTCAATCTTTCCTGTCCGTTTTTTACATTCCATTGATGTATCTGAGCATATGCTCCAAAAATACCCGATGCCTGACCGGTGTAAGGTAAAATCGCATATGTTTGTTCTGGAATGGTGAGTGAAGTCATGTCTGTAGGAACATCTTCTAGCTTTGTCACTTCAAACCCTACCCAATAACCATCCTCATCATCCGTACTCTCCGCTGCTTTAAAAGCTCCAATTTGCTTTATCGGTTGAACGAGATGGTTGATTTCATGTAACCGCTCTGTTACTTCCTTTGCAGCTTTAGGAATTTTTTCTGCGTATTGATCACCTGGACATTGAACCCGAAAACCTACTATAATTAATTCCTGTAATTTATTTGTGACTATGTCTGATATTGTATTATTCGACACTTCAATTACTCCCTTCAAAATCCCTACACTATTTATTTATTGCAACATAAACTCCAATCTCATTATCCCATTCTTCTGGCTTATATCGCTCATCCCATAATTCAAAATCATATCCGAGAGGCATACAGCGATTTTCTACCATCCACTTCCCATACAAGTAATCGTAAGTTTTGTATAAATCTGTTTCAAATCCTTTGTGAGTCACATTTACATATGTTCCCTCAGGTACAGTGTGAAGTATTCCTCCCTCAGGCACCTCTCCTGGTTCATATACCTCATAACCAATAATCTGCGTGAATTTATCCTCAAAAGGGTTGAAGTACTCTCTCATTGGATAAACCTGAATAAGATAAACGTGGTCCCCTTTTCTATTGGGAATCCATTCCGCATTTGACTGTAACCTATCTAACGTTTTACCGCTTAAATTATTTGCCTCAATTTCTTTTAAATTCGCTACGAAATGATACCCAATTACATGAAAAGATGGTTTTTTAACTATTCTTGGCTCCACTCATATCAACTCCTATGAAAATATGAAAGACATACTGACACATCGTTACCAGTTTTCCATCTGAACCTTCAATATTAGGTACGTCATCCTTGGGAATTTATTCGAGTGAATATACTTTTCTATTCGTTAACCGGTATATAAACGCCCATAGCAAAAGGTTCTTTTGACGAACATTTATATGCAGTAAAATATGTTTCTATGTGCATTTTTAGATCGGTTATCTTTCAATATCTTCCCACACATGAAATTTATTTCCACTGATATCTTTAAAAGTAAACTTTAGTCCACATGGTCCGTCATCAAAAATCGGTTCCAGTTCTACATTATGCGCTTGTAGATTTTGATACACCAATTGGATGTCATCCACCTCAAATGTCATCGAAAACATCTCATAATTTTCTCCATCCCATTGATCAGTGAAAAAATTAGGAGTAAATTCATTTTTCGTTTCCAGCAAAAACAACCACTCACCTTCACCTAACACCATAATAGAACCATCATCTTTAAATCGTTTTAAGCCTAATACTTTTTCATACCACTCCGCTGATTCCTCCAAGCTTTTGACTGGAATATAATTACAGTGAACTTTTTTTAATAGGGGTGTTCTAACATTGGATTGAACCTTTTCCATCTCGTTACTTCTCCTCCATTACTCCTTAAATATTGTCCAGTGGTTCCCGTCTGGTCACACGATCCCCACATTCATGTGGACTTACATTACTAATGACTTCTAAATTAATTCATCTATATTACTACTTAATAAACTAGTAAATCCATTTTTCCGAGTGATAGGCCTTCATGAAACCAAGTAACCTCTCTAAAATCTTAATTCCTTGGGATTCAGCTTCTTGAGCACGTCTTAAAAGTCGAATTGCTCGATCAGCTACTTCAGGATCTTGTGGATTTCCCCCTTGTGGGAATGGAAACATGAGACGTAATTCTACCAGTGAGTCAGCTACAACGGAATAATGTTTAGAGGCTTCGGCAGCTAATTTCCGTACACTTCGTTCCACAACATTCTCACCATCCCATTTTTCCATTAATTCCTGTAAAAATTTCACCGCAAACTCCCGTGCATCAGAAACAACCGCTGCATTATACGCATTACCTGATGGATCAGCAGATCGTTTTTCCATCACATTTATCCATGCATCATAGCCCGAAAGTCCAATCGCATAGTTATCTTTAAACATATGTGTCCATTCATTCCCTCGAGTATGGTCTACTATCATATCTAGGGCCATTCGAAGCATCTCATACTTAGAATGGGGTAACTTTTCACTAATTGTTGTAGCGAAAAGAACAAAATTTACATCTGCGAATTTTTCATAGGATACAACACCATCCTGTGATACATCTTTTGCAAAGAACTCCTGTGTTTCATCATCATAGCCATAAATTAAACCAAACTCGGGTATAAATAAATCATAGCAAATTGCCGGATAGCCACGATCTATGGAATCCTGAATTAATGCGATCGTCTTCTCCAATTTATCTGGTACAATAGGGGTTTCTGAATCAGCTAGACAACTTATATATCCAAGATTACATAGGTTTCTTCGTAAAACATATCCACCGGGAAATGATGTGGGACCTGCAGCATTTACTTGAATTGGATCGATATTGATGCGAAATGCATGTCCCGTTAATCCCATTACATCGACTAGTGAAAAGTCATTATTTTCGTTGTAACTAATTGCACCATAAATTGCCCCAGCAGCAGATGTCCAGGTTCTAGTCCAGTCTTTTTTCTCCACTTTCACTTTATTTCATCTCCTACAAATTATAATATGGGAGGGGTTTTAAGAATTTTTCGTTTCGACAACCCTCGTTCTGAGCGATTGCGAACATATTCTTTTAAGGAAACTCGTATACGTTCTTTTTGAACCTTTGACCTTGAACGTGAGAGCGTGTTATATACATTTGCTGTCGTAATGCCGAATAATGCAGCTATTTCAGAAGGTGGTATTTCTCCAAAGAAATGCGCTTCGAAAATTTCTCGTTCTCGTTTGCTCAGGCAATGTAACAGCGCTTGGATACTTTGTAATATTTCCATTCGCATAATATGCTCACTCGGATCGTTTTTCTCCGCTTTTTCTTGGGCAGTATTGGAAAGAAAGAATAAAATGCGATCGATGTCCCCCCAGTCCATTTGACCTGTCTGACCATTCTCAAAATAGGGATCTGATTCAAATCCACTAAAAGGCTTTTCCTTCCCATACTGTCCACCTCTACGCAATTTCGTATAGGCCTGATTTCTTACAATTTGCTGTAACCAAGGTAAAAACTTCTTGGTATCCATTAACGTACCTAACTTTAAAAAGGCGCGTATTAAAGCATCCTGTACAATATCTTCAGCCATGAAAGCGTCATTCGTTATTGAACTTGCCCATCCAAGCACTTTTGCTCGATGGATACGAACCAATTCGCTAAAAGCATCTTGATCTCCGGCTCTCGCACGTTCGACTAACTCGGAATTTTCTTTTTTATCTTTAATTATTTGCACGCAAACAGGACCTCCTTACCCTCCTTATATGTAGATGCCATGTTTTATAAAAATCTATCATGAAAAAGAAATTTTTTTAAAATATTTGAGAATGTAATTATTTTAATATTCATTCTATCACAAATAACTTTTTAGAAAGACTTCAACAAAACACAAAAGGTGACAGGCACTTGTAAATTTTTTACAAGTGCCTGTCACCTTTATTTTTGTTTTTATTTATTTTCGTAGTTTGGCTACTTCGTCGGCTACGAATTGGACGTTGGTTCCGACTACAACTTGGATGTTGTGTTTGTCGATAACGTTAATTCCTGGTACGCCTGTAGCTTTAATTTTATCTTGATCTACTTTATCCATATCTTTTACTTCTAATCGTAAACGTGTAACACAGTTATCAACAGATGTTACATTTTCGTCTCCACCTAAGCCATCATAAATTTGAGCTGCCATAGAAGCAAATTTTTCCTTTCGATCACTTGGTGTATCGCCAGTTGCTTCTTCTGCTACATCATCATCTTCACGACCTGGTGTTTTCAAGTTGAACTTCACAATCAAGAAACGGAACAAGAAGTAGTATATTACCGCAAATACTAAACCTTGCACAACTAACATCAATGGCTGGTTAGCTAGCGGCAATCTTGAACTTAAGAAAAAGTCTACAAATCCTGCACTAAATCCAAACCCTGCTGTCCATTGGAATGTGGCTGCAATAAATAAGGAAATACCTGTTAATGCCGCATGCACTACATACAATGCTGGTGCTAAGAACATAAATGAGAATTCCAGTGGTTCTGTAACCCCAGTAAAGAATGCCGCAAACGATGCTGCAAGTAATAATGATGCAGCTTGTTTTTTACGCTTTGTTTTTGCTGTATGATACATTGCTAACGCTGCACCAGGTAGACCAAACATCATGATCGGGAAGAACCCTGCTTGGTACATTCCTGTTACACCTTTTTCACCTGTTCCAGCCCAGAAGTTACCGATATCATTAATACCTGCAACATCAAACCAAAACACAGAATTCAACGCATGGTGTAAACCTGTTGGAATTAATAAACGGTTAAAGAAACCGTATAAACCAGCGCCCGTTGCACCTAATTGAGCAATACCTTCTGCAAATGACACAAGACCACCATATACGAATGGCCATACAAAAAATAGAATTACTGAAGCAATTAGCATAGAAACTGCTGTCATAATTGGTACAAGTCGCTTACCACTAAAAAACGCTAGCGCATCTGGTAATTGCACCTGGCTAAAACGATTAAACATATTCGCAGCAACAATACCGGAAAGAATTCCAATAAAGGCATTTTCTATATTTCCGAATGCTGCATTTACACTTTCTGCTTCAATTCCTTGGAACATCGCTACAGATTCCGTAGATAAAACCGTTGTTACCACTAAGAACCCTACCAAACCACTTAAAGCAGCAGATCCATCTCTCTCCTTTGCCATTCCAAGTGCTACACCGACGGCAAATAAAATTGCTATATGGTCTATGATGGATTTCCCAGCTGTAATTAAGAAAGCTGCTATAATATTTCCTTCTCCCCAACCTGATGGGTCAATCCAATAACCAATCCCCATTAAGATCGCTGCTGCTGGTAATACCGCAACAGGAAGCATTAATGAGCGACCAAGACGTTGTAAATATTTCATCATCATAAATTCCTCCTATCATTTTTGTTAACTCTCGTACTTCCAATCTTAAGTAACTAGGCTTCACGATCCACTTGTACCTTCCTTACGTATCTACTCTGTTCGATTCTTTTACCTATATTAAATTAAAAATGCATTACACTTAGTATTTTCTCAATCGTTCAATGTGAAGGGTAATATAACCGAGTTCATCCTCAGGTAATTCAATACCATGTAAAGAGGACAGCTCCTTCCTTACTTCCATTGCACAGCGATACGCAAGCTCGAATTTTTTCTTAATCATTTCCAACATTTCTGCATCCATTGTATGTGCTTCATAATGTTGCATTCTCGTCAATGCGAAACGAAGGTGAGTAATTAGACGTTCATATGCTAAATCTTCTTCATTCATCTTGATGTCTAGATAGTTTTCGATCGTGTCTACCATATCTCTTAAAATTGCTGTTTGCCTTACCGTTTCGTGTAAATCACCTCCTTTAATTTTCATTGTATGAATATGAAGTGCGATAAAGGCAGCCTCATCGACAGGCATTTCAATATCTAGCTTTTTACTTATATGCCGGATAGCCCACAGACCAATATCAAACTCTTTTTTATACAACACCTTTATTTCCTGTAGAAGTTTATTTTTTAAATGAATCCCTTGACTTTCTCTTTCGATAGCAAAAGAAAGATGGTCTGTTAAAGCTATCGCAATATGGTCGTTAAGCCTTACTCCTAAATGCTCTTCCGCGTAGGATATAATTTCTTCCGATAGCATTAAATGTTCTTCTGGAATACGGAGTATTAGCTGTTGAAGCTTTTCATTCTCCTTTAAAACAAAGAGCTTTTCAATCTTGTCCCGATTAACAATATCATTCTTCGTTTTATTAAAAGCTACACCTGCTCCTATAGCTATTTTCTCCTGATCATCATCAATTATAATGACGGCATTATTATTTAATATCTTCTTAATTTTCACTTAGACCCTCATCCTTATGACCCCCAGATAGGGGAGCTTAACTTTCGTAGGTAAGTAAGACCGTATCACCTGCTTCACTTGCTTGATTCTGTGTTACAGTGTACGCCCTATTACTTGTATTACTATTTGTGATAACAATTGGTGTAATAATATCTTTAGCATGTTCTTTTACATATGATAAATCGACTTGCATCATCGTTTGTCCCACAGAAACATGATCTCCTACGTTCACTTGTACGGAAAAACCTTCCCCATCTAATGAAACCGTTTCTAAACCAACATGTATTAGTATTTCCGTACCATCCTCTGCTCGCACTCCAATGGCATGCTTTGTCGGAGCAACTTGTACAACTTCACCGTTTACTGGAGCAACTACTTCCCCACTACTTGGCTTAATTGCGACACCTTCCCCCATCATTTTTTGGCTGAAAACGGGATCTGGAACTTTCTCAAGCGCTACAATTTCTCCGGTAATTGGTGCATATATCTCACTATCTTTTGACTTCTTAAATAATTTATTAAACATACCTTACTCTCCTGTCTTCTTGATGATGTCCTATAATTCTTTCGTATTAGTGTTATTATTGATTTAAATGCTTACTTTTACCCTAAAAAACTTTACAAAATAAATAAGTTTTATACAACAAAAAAGGCATGGAGGTACATAAGGATGACAAAACGTCTCCTTCATCGTACCACCATGCCTAATCGAATTAGTAACATGTGATCAATATTTTATTGAATACATCGTACCATTTTCCTATAAAAAAATCAATACATCCCCGGAATCGCTTACACCTACTGTTTCTCAGGATTTCTTATCTTATAAATTAACATCGCAACCAATGTCGCTGGTAGATTGAACAAATTTCCTTGTAAATTATATTGAAGCTGTTGTTGTTCAAAACTCATTTCTTCATTTATTTCATTATGATGTTTCCCTAACTTCCGAGACTCTTCTTTAGTAGCCGCTATATTCTGATACTGGGTTGGAATTAATATAGCCCAATATATTACTAGAACCGAAGCAATAACAATGCCTAACACTAAATATTACCTCCTTTTAACAGTTTATAATGTTTTCACGCAACAATAAATAACCACCAAAATTACCTATACGTAACTTTGGTGGCTTTACCTATTATTGTTGTGCAGCTGCATATGCTAATGACTTGCTAGGGAGAGACTTCCCCAATTTATTTTGGATAAAAAATGCTGCATCCTGAATTTTCTTCTCATCAATTCCGGTCTTAATTCCCATGCCATGAAGAAGATAAAGGATGTCATTTGTCGCTACATTCCCTGCGGCACCTGGAGCATACGGACATCCACCCAGCCCACCGATCGAGCTATCAAAACGAGTAATACCGTAATCCATTGATGATAAGATATTAGCGATAGCCATTCCTCTTGTATCATGGAAATGCATAATGATTTTTTCTTTTGGATATCGTTGAAGTACCGCCTCAAGCAACTGCTCAACTTGAGATGGTACTGCAGTGCCGATCGTATCACCTAGTGATAGGTCATCGACTCCGAATTCTATTAATCGTTCACAAACTCGGATTACTGCATCTGGACTTACTTTTCCTTCGTATGGACAATCAAAAACAGTGGAAACATATCCAGTTACATGCTTACCTTCTTTTTTCGCTTCCTTAATCACTTCACCCAATATCGGATACGTATCATCAATGGACTTATTAATGTTTTTCTTATTATGTGTTTCACTCGCTGACATAAAAACCGATGCACCATCTATACCAGCTTTAAGTGCTAAATCTAACCCTTTCATATTGGGAACAAGTGCAGAGTATTGAACTTCTGGATTTCGTTTGATCTTTTGCCCAACTTCATGTGCATCAGATAGTTGCGGTACCCACTTCGGATGAACAAATGATGAAAATTCAATTTCCTTAACTCCTGATTCCGATAGCATGTTAATCCAGGCCACCTTATCAGCAGTCGGTACAAGATTTTTTTCATTCTGTAAACCATCTCTCGGTCCAACTTCTTTTATCTGCACAGCTTCTGGCCAACGTTTCATTTTATCCCCTCCCACTTATGTTTGGATGCGCTTTCATATGTCGAGTAACCACTTAATACTTCTATATTCTATTCCAGCATCGCAAAATAGGTTTATGGTATTAGCTTTATTTATATCTATATATATTCAATCAAGTTTCTTTTCATTCAACTTTGTTGAATACAATATATAATAAATATTCACACAATGTCAACTAGATTGTGTGAATCAGTTTGGATATATGCAATATAGTGTCATTCTACGTATTTACTTCTTTTAATGCATCATAATATTTCTCATGTGTTGGTACTACATTTTCTTCGATACACTTTTCAATAAGATTTCTTAAACGAAGATTTTGTTGAAACATCTGTTCATTAACCTCTTGTAAGTAATCCAATTTATCCGTACTTGAAGATGAATGATTCATAGATGAAAGTCCCATTACTTTTTCAATCGTGATATCCAACTCTTTTCGTAGTTCTTTAACTTGGGCATAAAGTGTACTATTTTTCACTTCCACTTGTTTTAATCGCTTTTCTAATAATTTCTTTCTTCTATCCAAGATTAATCACCCCTTCTTTCTACATCATATGGAAGATAAATTATTATATAACTTTCTTATATACAGGCACCTATATTACAGTGGTTAACTAAACTAACAATAACTGGGCGAAGGGAGAGGAGTTTTTTGAACAAGAATTGGCCAAAAAAATGGAATGAAAAACTTCCTAACTTCTTGGGTGATGATTTCTTTTCGAGCTTTGATTTTCTGGAAAATATGGATGAAGGATCTGAAAACGACAACGATAATAATACTAATAATAATAATAAAAATTCCAAATCCGCTAACAACTCAAGTATGAATGTTGATATGTGTGAGCTTGAAAATGAGTTATTGTTAATTTTCAGAGCTCCAGGATTAATGCTAGAAGATGTTCAAATTGATATATATGATAAGACACTTGAAATATCTGGTTATATACAAATTGACTATAAGGGATTCCGCCCCCTCCATTCAGAACTATATCAGGGTCCAGTTTTTCGTAAAGTAAAACTGCCATTCCCATGCCGTCATGACAAAATGAGCGCTTCCTACCACCATGGATATCTATACGTATGTTTACACCGATTAATTCGCACAAAAGAAACCTTGAAAAAACTTGATATTCACGATATTGAGAAAGAAGGTTAAAAGTAAAATTAATTAGAGTGCATGAAATAAGCTTCATGCAGAATATACTTAATCGATATATAAATATGACAGCAATGGAGTTTGGCAACAGGAGGTGTTTGTTTGGGTTTTTTTGATAATCATGGATTAAGTTTCCGACAAAAAAAAGCGTTAGAAAGTGATCGATCTTTTGATTTATTAGGAATTGAAAAGGCAGCTGAAGAGGCAAAAATTCCAGAAATAGAAGGAGAAAAGGAAATAGAGCGTTCTCTTCGATACGGATTAGAAGCTGCTCCTTCTATCGGCGACCGAACAATTTCAACATTTACACGCGAACCACGACCTGCATATGCAGGTATTCCAACTTTTTTACGTACTCCATTCTTAGAAGATGTTCGACGCGTTGGTGAGTATGATGTAGCATTTATAGGGGTCCCATTCGATATTGGAACAACTTACCGTGCAGGAGCAAGATTTGGTCCTGAAGCAATACGGAGAATTTCGAAATTATACACATCATATAGCTATGAATATCAAGTTGACTTAAAGGAGTCCTTGAAAATGTGTGATGTTGGTGATGTGTTTACCATCGCCAATATCGAAAAAAGCTTTGATCAAATATTTAAGGCGGTATCTCATGTATTTGCACAAGGAACACTCCCAATAATGCTTGGTGGAGATCACGCAATAGGTTATCCATGTTTACGCGCAATTGCCGATAATGTAGATGGAAAAGTTGGAATCATCCATATGGACCGTCATCTTGACTTACAGGAAAAAGACATGGACGAACGAATGCATACCACCCCGTGGTTTCATGCGACAAATATTCCAAACGCCCCACCAGAAAACCTCGTTCAGGTTGGAATTGGTGGATGGCAAGTACCACGTGAAGCAGTTAAAAACGTAAGGAAGTTCAATACAACAGTAATTACAATGGGAGATATTGAAAAGCATGGAATTGATCATATTGCAGACATTGCCTTAGAAAAAGCTTGGAACGGGGCAAACGCTGTTTATCTAAGCGTTGACATCGACTCATTCGATAGTGGTTTTGTACCAGGAACAGGTTGGCCTGAGCCAGGTGGGTTTCTACCAAGAGAAGGCATCCAATTTATTAACCGAGTAGCGAGTGAAGGTATTTGCGGTATGGAACTAGTAGAAGTTTCTCCACCATATGATGTGAGTGATCAAACTGCTCTTTTAGGAACACGGGTCATATCTGATGTGTTAGCAGCAATGGTGAAGGCAGGAAAACTAGGTAAGCAATTTTAATAAATAAAAGGAGTCCCCCAAAATCTGAAATTCGGGACTCCTTAATTTATTTTACGTACAGAAAGGAAACCATAGTCATGGATGCGATTAAAATAAAGAATGTTACCTATCAGTACGAAAATGGTATCAAAGCATTAACAGATATAACATTAAACATTCCTGTAGGTGCAAAAGTTGCACTGCTCGGACCAAATGGTGCTGGTAAATCTACTTTATTGCATCATTTGAATGGTTTGAAGGAACCGAGTGAAGGAATAATTTCGATTTTAGGAAATCCTATTACTAGAAAAAATGCCCGCTTCATTCGGCAACAGGTGGGATTAGTATTTCAAGATCCTGATGACCAAGTATTTTCAGGAACCGTTTGGGATGATGTTACATTTGGACCACGTAACTTACAAATGTCAGAGGAGGAAGTTCAAGAAATATGCACAGCTGCCCTTGGGAATGTTGGAATGCTCGAATACAAAGAAAGGGCACCTTATCATTTAAGCTATGGACAAAAAAAACGAGTTGCCATTGCTGGTATCCTTGCCATGAGACCAGATATAGTCTTGTTGGATGAACCGATGGCTTTCTTAGATCCTGCAGGTCAAGATGAGATTACTGGACTACTGCAAGGTTTACATTACATGGGTAAAACAATACTATTGTCCACACATGATGTGAATTTTGCTGCTTCTTGGGCGGATATGGTTGTCCTATTAAAGGATGGAAAAATACTTGCGGTTGGTAGTAACCAGCTATTAGCGGACGAAGAATTTATACGAATAGCTAATCTCCATTTACCTATTATTGCAAGAACGTTTAAAATGGTCCCTGAGTTTTCCTCTAGCAAACTTCCAATTAACGAACAAGAAGCTTTTCGCTTACTTTTTAAACGATTTAACGAAAATAATAAATACCAGTATTAATCTACCAACTTTCGTAGCAACTTATTACTTCATGCTACGAAAGTTGGATTATTGTTCCTCTTCATTTTGTTGGTTATCAGTTTGATGGTTCATCATGCTGTTTTGTATTTCATCTGTGTTTATATCATTAAACGTAACTGGACCATTTTCGGCGAGTAACTCTTTTAATTCCTCCGCATCTCCCCAAGAGGTAAGACCAACTAGTAATGCTCCAGATAAATCCTCAACATGTAGATCCTGAATTTTATAATTGACATTTTCCACATTGATTGTTTTTTTATTTGTTAACTCTTCCTTTATCTGCTTATTTTCCTCTTCTAGATGAGTCAATTTGTTATATATTTTATCTAAATGGTCACTGATACTCAGTGGTTCATTTTCATCATTTTGCATTTCCGTCTGGTTATTTTGTGTTGGTTGTTGCGTGTTGGGCATTATAAAATACGGACTCTGATAATAGGTATTTTGAAAAGGGAAGGGGTAATACCCTGTTGGGTAGTAAGGATGATAATGCTTTTTTTGACTCATACTATTACTCCTCCTATGATATAATTCACAATCTAGTCTGTAGGTGGAAAAGGGATATTAGGGACTAACGGTTTTATTTCTTCCTCTTCCATTTCTTGATCCTCAAAATAGGACTTAGGAAGCTGGAGTTGGCTCGCTTGATTTTTAGTAAAAAACACTTTTCCTACATTCATTGAACCTAGTGTACTTATCGAGTTAACCCTAATATTCCTAATGTTTATTTGCATTTCCATATAACTTCAGCCTTTCATCACTTATATTTGCTTCTGTAATTGATCAGTAACATCCGTATCATTTGCATAGTTCACATTATTAAATTGAAGAGGGCTATTATTTGCATCTCCATTATGCCAGTAACCTACATTAACCTTTAAATTCGCTTGTTGACCTGTATGCCATGTGTTGCCAAAGTTAACTGAACCATTGGCCACAACTGTATTGATACGTATTCCAAATATATTATTAGTATGACTACTCATACCTAGCCTCCTCAAATATGGACGCGTTATTATCTAATAAATTAATTACAAAGGGGGATGATTTGCCCCCTCCATAAAGTGAATCTTCAATCAGCAGGGTGGTGGCTTCATCCCCACTGATTGTTAGATGAACGAATCGGACACTTACGGGATAAAGAATTTTATACCTGGGCCTGCGCCTGATCCGTTACATCAGGATCGTTGGATATATTCGAGTTATTAAACTGAAGCGGACTAAAATTTGCATCTCCTGGTTGCCAATAACCTGTATTCTGTTTCATATTAGCTTGGTTCCCTTTCAGAAGAGCATTTCCGTAATTTATGGATGAATTACTATTTGCTGAATTAATCCTGACCCCAAAAATATTATTAATGTGTGTTGGAACCATAAGAACCACCTTACTTTGCTTTAATACCACATTGTATTCAGTATATAGATAAACTGTGAAGGCAATCTCTCCCCCCTAAATCCTAAAATTACTTTTAGACTATTTTCTAAAAGATTGATGATTCTCACAAGAAATGAACCTGCTACGATATAAATACAACGTGATTTTTGCTCCAGGCAGTCGCTTCCCACTGGAATAACGTACTCCACGTCCATTCCGATAGCCCCCATTTCAAGCGAAGTGTAAAAATATACAAACCCTATTAATAGCAATCAAACCTGATCATGAATACATATATACGGAATGTGTAATTAAAGGAGGAGTAGAATTGACTTACTATTATCAACCTGGGATACCTATCTATTATGGTGTTTACAACCCACGCCAACCACATACGAATATGCCAAATCAAGGATGGTCTCCATTCCCACAGCAACAACTTGTTAAAGAAATTGGCGAAAACAAAGGTAATGTTTGTGCATTTGCCCCAGATCAAACAGTGACCTATAACAAGCTAAATGTTGCTCATTGGCCATCGGACGATTATAAAACACCACATCCAAAAGGGTTTACGCACACCATGCATACACAACAATTTCCAGGTCAATATATACCACACCGCTAATGCGTACGGCCTATCAGTACTTTCCTGTTGAAAGCCACTTGTAACCTCATTTTCAGTAGGTCTATGAGTGGCAGTTTTTTTACAACTTATATCCCTATTAAAATACTAACAATCCATACACCTACTTACAGAAAAAACTCATATTCTTTCTCATCACATAATATATTTAGTTAAATTCTTTTTTAGCGTGTAGAGGAGGGTTGTTTTGCATATTGCAGATGGTGTTTTAAGCATTTCAGTTGCAGCCACTACCACAGCTGGGGCAGTTGGTATTTTAACCTATGCTTTAAAAGGAGTAACTGAGGAAGAAATCCCCAAAATCAGTCTGCTATCTGGCACATTTTTTGTTGCTTCATTAATCAATATTCCAATCGGACCCACTTCCATTCATCCCCTATTAGGCGGTTTTTTAGGTTTAATTCTTGGTCGCCGTGCACCATTGGCTGTTTTCGTAGGATTAGTACTCCAAGCTCTTTTATTTCAACATGGTGGAGTAAGTACTTTTGGTGCTAATTTATTGTTAATGTCCTTACCAGCTCTTTTAATTCACTTTTTAGTTAGACATTACACAAAATCCACTATGTTTTTAAAGGGATTTATTGGTGGTTTTTTCGCCATTTGTTTTGGAGTTCTATTACTAATAATGCTTCTTTTATTCTCAGATGAGCGTTATGGAGATGGAGCTTTTTCAGTAATTCAAATTGTCCTTATAGCATACTTTCCCCTTGCATTACTCGAAGGTGTTCTAACGGGATTTTCGGTAAAACAACTGTATTCCATGAGGCCAAGTTTGTTCAAACATATTCCTATGGAAAGTAGGGGACAAAATAATGGAGAATAAAATTAACTTCCTTATGATTTCCCTTATATCCATAGTATGCATTACATTTTCAAGTCCTTATACTGTTTTTGCTCATAAAATGATCGTAGAGCAAGTAGAAGATGGACGTATTTATGTACGATATGATAACGGAACTCCAGCACCTTTAGCATATGTTACTATTTATGACAAAAACGGAAAAATTCAACTAGAGGAAGGCGTTGATGAAAACGGGTACCTAAACTATGAAAAAGGATTAGATGTACATCGAATAATCGCTGATGATGGTATGGGTCACCGAGCTGCATCTAATCTAAATGAGAATACAACAGTCAGTACCATTCCAATCTTTATCAGAGCGTTATTAGGAGTATCCATTTTGCTTTTTATAGGGGCGAGTTACTTTTTCCGGACAAATACAAAATAAATTCGAGGTGGGAATATGCGAAAATACATAATTATTCTTTTAGCATTCTCATGTGCATTTTTTATGTTTTTGCCAAGTGTTACTGCACATGAATTGTATATTCAAGTTGAAGAGTATGAGAATAGTGGAGAACTAAGAGTAGATGTACTATGGGGACATATACGAGATTATGTTAGTGAAGCAAGTCCTGATGAATTCGAATTATATGTAAGATATCCAGAGGGTACTGTAAAACAATTAAATTTAGAAGAGGCTGGGGTTTATTCAAGAGCGAATGTCCCCATAACTAGTGATGGTACCTATACATTTTGGGCAAATAGAGAAAAAGGTACCTATACACCCGAAGAAGGCACTACACAACTAAGTAATCATATGGCAAAAGTTGTTCATCATGTTGGTAATTCCTCTTCACATGCTGTTGAATCTGTTGACATGGAATTTGAGATAGTTCCAGATGTAGATCTGACAGATTTCTCAATCGGAAAGTTTACTGGAAAGATATTACTATACGGTTCTACTATTTCTGAGTCAACCGTTACCGCATATGGTCCTGAACATGAAATTTTAGAAACTACAACAGATGACAACGGAAGGTTTAGTTTCACATTCGAATCAACTGGTAAATGGTTAATCAAAGCAAATCTCATTGAAGAAGAAGCAGGTTCGATTCAAGGTGAAAGCTATGAAGTGATCAGTAACACATCAACACTATTAGTTGACACTACTGATAAAGTAGATCAAGAGGAACATACTAATCTTTGGTCACTATTGGCAATGCTTGTTGTGGGGTTATTGCTTGGCACTTCTTTAACCCTGATTATGTTACGGAAGCGAATAAGATAAGGTGTGAGGGCATGGATAACATAGCCAAAGATAAACAAGGGACCATACAAAATTGGGCTAATTCCTGGGAATCAAGGGCTAAACTAATTGCAGCAATTTGTTATATATTTGGTGTAATCAGCTTGGAGTCTCCCCATACGTTATTCATTGCATATACTTTAGCACTTTTTTTATTTCTTCTCATAAGGATTTCTTTTTTTCTATTGCTTAAAAGGTATTTAATTATTACACCTTTTTTGTTACTAATGACAATACCGCTCTTATGGCAGTACAGTGTCGAAAATGCGATCTTCTCCATAATAATCATTATGAAGGCATATATATCGATGACTGTAATAACGATTGTCCTTGAAACTCAATCTTTAGATGACTTAATAAATGGTCTAGCTGGATTAAAACTGCCCCCGATATTAATTACCATTTTAATCTTATCCTACCGTTATGTATTTTTATTTTTAGATGACATTGAGCGTATGATAACTGCAACCAAATCACGTTTTTTCCATGGAGGAATTCGAATAAATAGTCTAAAGGTTTATGGACATTTAATTGCTTCACTACTTTTTAAGGCTATCCAACGCTCAGAAAAAATGCATGAAGCAATGGTTTCACGAGGTTTTACAGGGAGTTTGACATTTCAGAATACGAACACACCAAAACTTAGTGACATTTTTAAATCATGCTTTGCAATTTCTATAATAATTTTTTTAATTGTACTGGAGAAATGTTTTATCATATAAACAAAAAGCTTCGTTTAAAAGTTTGGTGCTTTTGACGAGGTTTTTTGTAATTGTCACAATAAGTGGTCGTATACATCATCTCGATCGATATTTCTATATTTTGGTACGAAGGTACGAAATCTATTTTTTCAGTCATGATAGCTCCTCCATCATCATAAGTATAAATTAACTAGATTAGAATGGAGGTTCGTGTTATGGAGGAGACTTTATCGATCACGGAAGAAGAAATAAAAAGATATTTTGAATTGAATAAACAAAAGAAAGACATTGAACAGGAAATGAATTACTTAAAGAAAAGATTTCATGAGTTACTGGACGATTCATTTGGTAAGGAGAAAAAAGGAGAGATACAGCGGGGAAATTATAAAGTCCAACGACAAATACGTTCAGCAATCCGGTATGATGATGAACATACGATAGAAAAATTAGAGGAATTAAATTTAAATGATTTTATTGAAGAAGTAAGGCGACCAGATACAGAAAAACTTGAATCTGCTATCAAATTAGGACTAGTGGAAGAAAAAGAATTTGCCGATTGTAAAAAATCAAAGCTAACCCAAACGATTGTGGTAAAAGAGACATTCTCAAAATAACTGAATTAATACAGATCAGGAAAACTAGTTATCATGTTACTAGTTTTCTTTTTATATATTCCTATAAAAATTAGAATATTATGATAGAATTTAAGTGGGTAATTGGTATGATATCTTTAGGGGGTGTTCTATTGAGTATTGAGAAAAAGCCTGGAAAACTAGCTCAAGCATTATTACTAACACCTATTCGGGCATACATAAATACGCGATCAAGGATTATCATTAAACGAAATGATACAGAAGACATGAATGGACCATATGTCATTCTAGCAAATCACGTGAACAATTGGGATCCGCTCTTTCTCAATTGTTATGTAAAGGAACCAATCTGCTTCATTACTGGAGAAACGTTATTTCGCCATCCCTTACTTAAAAGAGTGTTAGACTTTACTGGAGCAATACCCAAAATGAAATTTAAAAATGATACGCGTACCATTCGAAGTGTACTAAAGGCAAAAAAACACGATCGTGTTATAGGTATCTTTCCAGAAGGCAACCGCAATTGGGATGGCCGTACGGAGCCACTTATTTATTCTACTGCAAAACTGGTAAAATTACTCGACCTTCCCGTTGTAATTGCAACGATTCGCGGTGGATATCTAAGTCACCCACGCTGGGCAAATAGTCATCGTAAAGGGCTAATCTCCATTTCCTTCGTAAAAACATGGGATGTCGGAGACTTTAAAAACGAGTCCCCACAATCTATTCATAGCAAACTAACCAATGCCTTAAAATATGATGAAATCGGGTGGCAGTCAGAGGAGCAAGCCCAATACAATGGCAAGAATCTAGCAAACTATTTAGAACGCCTCCTTTTCTCCTGCCCATCTTGCCAAAGGATAGGAAACCTTTTTTCAACGAATGATATTTTTCGATGCAAACAATGTGGCTATACAGTTCGATACACACCCTTAGGAACATTCGAACCAGAACAAAATAAGTTATATTTTTCTACCGTTCATGATTGGAATATGTGGCAATTAAACCTTCTAGAAGAAACCTTGTTTGATCCAGCTTGGAGCAATGATTGGAATCAGAACTTGAGAGATTCAGTAAAGCTATTTGTTTCTGATAATGAGCGACCTTTTCAACTTGAATCATCTGGAACTATTTCATGGAACACTACTTCACCAGACTTACTTTGTTACCAAGATAATAATGGAAAGCAATATCATTTCCCCATTCAGGATATAGAAGGTATCAATATCCATTTACATCATAAGTTAGATTTTTTCTTGAAAAACAAATTATACCGAATTGTATTTTATCATCCAAGAACATCTGCTTATAAATGGCTAAAAACGATACAATTTTTACAGGCAACAAAATCGAGAAAACTGAAGGAGATATAGCATATGAATGAATCCTGGTTGTTTATTATTGATTTTATCTTATTATCTTTTTTCATTATTATAGCAACTGTGTTAAAAACCCGGATTCCTATTTTACGCAAAATGATTATACCTACTTCTATGATTGCAGGATTTATCGGATTGATTATGGGACCGGAAATACTCGGTTGGGTTCAGTTTAATATCGAGCGTCTTGGTGATCTTGTTTACCATTTGATGGCGGTAGGGTTTATTTCTTTGTCTTTGAAAAAACGCGAAGTAAAAAACAGCCCAGGAATACTTAATTCTGGGATGCTAATAGTTTCTACCTACTTAATTCAAGGGATCATTGGATTTGGATTATTCTTAGGCATGGTCTCTCTATTTTATCCGGATTTTTTCCCTGGGATTGGACTATTACTGCCACTTGGATTTGGGCAAGGACCTGGACAAGCTTATTCAATAGGATCACAATGGGAAGCACTCGGGGTAATGGGTGGTGGCAACCTCGGGTTAACGATAGCTGGAATCGGATTTATTTGGGCAACGGTTATTGGTATTATACTAATGAACTTTTTAACGAGAAGTAAAAAGTTCCAACAAGAAATCCCTAGTGAAAAAAGGAACCGTAACCAAGTTATAGAAAAGTCTGAGCCAGATGAAATTCCACTAAGCGATGCAATTGATAAGTTAACCTATCAAATCGCATTGATTGGTCTTATTTACCTCATTACTTACGTAACACTTATTGGGTTGGAACATGTACTAACACCACTAGGAACGTTTGGCGAAACACTTGCACAACTATTAATCGGATTTCATTTTTTAATTGGCAGCTTATATGCCATGCTATTTCGATTCCTTTTAAACAAATTGCAACATCATAACATCCTGATGGAACATTCACCGAACAACTTTCTTCTACAGCGAATTTCTGGATTCTCGTTCGATTATATGATTGCGGCATCTATTGCTGCCATTTCGATATATGCACTACAGGAGTATCTCATTCCAGTTCTAATCTTAACTACTATTGGTGGCTTACTTACCGCTTTATTTATCATTTGGATCACTCCTCGAATATTTCCAGAAGATCCATTACCGAATATCTTAGGTTTTTTTGGGATGCAAACTGGGACAATTTCAACAGGTATGGCACTTGTAAAATCTGTTGATCCGGAGTTTAAAACGAATACAACAGATAACCTCGTAATGGGAGGTGCAACGGCAATGATGTTCGGCTTTCCGCTTCTGTTGTTATTAAATGTACCTGTTGTAGGATATATTGAAAACCAGCCAGTTATGTATGTATATACGTTGTTAGGGTTATGTTGCTATTTTGTCATCTTGGTTGGTTTATTACTTTATCGAACGAAAAATAAGGGACAATAGGGGGCTCTGAACCCCTATTCTATTTCTTTCATGATACGTACTCGTTTTATTGTTCTACCTTCCACTCCTAAAATTGAAAAAATTAAACCATCACGTTCAAGAACTTCACCTTCATCAGGAAAATAATTAAATTCCTTCAGCAAATAGGCAGCAAGTACATCCTCCTCTTCCGGAATATCCGAATGCAGAAGTGAGTTTAATCGATGTAGCGTTATTTTCCCATTACAAATAATTTCAGTTTCTGTGAGCTTTTCAATAAGTGATTCCCCAGCAAGATCTGTTTCATCCTCAATCTCTAGTCCAATCATCGCTTCAATAATATCTTCTTGGGTTAAGATACCTTCCGTTCCACCATACTCATCCAATACGATTGCCATGTGCTTTTTCTCCTGCATCATTTTACGGAATACTAATTCGATTGAATGAAATTCATAGACGATGAGTGGATCCATATCGGTAAATTCCTCCAGTGGTTTTTCCGGTTCCATCGACCAGATGATTAGAAACTTGGAATGAAAAACCCCTACAATACTGTCTAATCCATCTTCATACACGGGATACCTCGTAAATGGATGACGGATGACAATACTTCTTACCTCTTCATACGATGCTTCGAGTGGAAGTGCAATCACATCTACACGTGGCGTCTTTAATGCATCATTCACATTCAAATTATAAAAATCCAAAACCCCTTTAATACGATGAGACTCTTCTTTCTTAAATGTCCCCTCCGTACCAGCGATATCAACCATTGCTCTCAATTCTTCTTTGGATATCGTATTATTATCCTCATCCCCTCTAGATAATAGCCGAACGATAAGTCCAGTCATGCCGTTTAGTAAAATCGTAAGTGGTTTGAAAAGGATAATAAAGAACCGGATAATTGGGTATATCAAATATGCAATTCGATCAGGAAATGCAGCTGCTATCGATTTTGGAATTACTTCAGCAAAAATGATGATGACAATCGTCAATATTCCAGATGCAATAGCAACATTAATACCATAGTCGAGTGCAACCATTGTGACGAGGGTTGGTAGCAATATGTTTGCAATATTATTACCAATTAGTATCGTTGTGATGAAAACATCTGGCTTAGATACTATTCCTAATAGCTTTTCCGACTTTATATCATCATTATTTGCCTTTGTCTGTAATCTCATTCTATTAATTGCCGTTAGAGCAGTTTCACTACCTGAGAAGAAAAGTGATACGAATAATAAGATGATGATGGCAATAATCACGAGCAAGCTCCTTCCTCAGAATGGACCTTTTCTTTCCTATTTTCCCCGCTAATTCTTTTCCTATGTTAACAAGTATGCAATCAATGTCCTAAATCAATTCATTTCCTTTTCATTAACTTTTTGTATATAATTATTTTTCTCTGTCTGTCTTTTCCCCCACCCGTCAGATACCTTGAATTATTAAAACAAAAACGCAGCAAACTACATATTAATCGTTTTAGAAAAACATTCACTTTTTTATTTAGATTGGGAGGAATTTTTATGAATGATTTTTCCGTATGGGATCTTTTGATAGATATTAGTATTATTTCTGGTTTATTGTTAATCGGAACTATTCTACGGGCAAAGGTCACGTGGATTCAGTCACTCTTTTTACCAGCTAGTATGATTGCTGGATTTATCGGTCTACTGCTCGGACCAAGTGGTTTGCATATACTACCTTTCTCAACACAATTTAGTACGTACCCAGGGTTGTTAATCGCAGTCATTTTTGCTGCGTTCCCAATTGGAGCAGCTAAAGTAAATCTAAAAGAGATTATTCATCAGGTTAGAAACATGTGGTCTTTTTCCATGTTAATTACGGTGCTCATGTGGGGTGGTGCTGGGTTGTTTGGACTTATTGTTCTTGTTCCACTATTTACTGATTTGCCAAGTGGCTTCGGTCTAATTTTGAGTGCAGGATTTGTAGGTGGCCATGGGACCGCTGCAGCAATTGGGGATGGTTTCCTTCAATATGGCTGGGAAGAAGCCATGGACTTGGGAATGACATCTGCTACAATTGGTCTACTAGTAGCCATATTAGGAGGTCTTTTCCTTGTAAAACGGAGTACGGAAAAAGGCCATACACATTTTATTTCTAGCTTCAAAGACCTGCCAGAGGAACTGAAGACGGGACTAGTATCTGAAGATAAAAGGCATAATATGGGGAAAGAAACTGTATCTCCGAGCTCGATTGACCCATTTGTACTTCACTTAGCAATTATTTCATTTGTTGTTGGTGTCGCTTATTGGCTAACAGATGTATTAAACAACCTTATTCCAGCAGTTTCCTTCCCTTTATTTAGTATTGCTTTTGTTGTTGGACTACTCTTTCAGATGATTAGCAGAAACGTAAAAGCTGACTCGTATATTGATCAACGTGTTATCGACCGTATAGGAGGTACAGCAACAGACTTTTTAGTTGCATTCGGGATTGCGTCCATTAATATTACCGTTGTTCTAGATTACGCCTTGCCACTAACCATTCTCTTTATATTCGGTATTATTTGGGCATACCTCATTTTCCGTATTATTGGACCAAACATCTTTCAAGATTTTTGGTTAGAAAAATCCCTATTTGGATGGGGATGGAGTACCGGAACAGTTGCGATGGGAATAGCTTTACTTCGCATTGTAGATCCTGAGTTAAAAAGCAAAACGACTAGTGACTATGCATTAGCGTATATCGGAGTTGCCCCGTTTGAAATTATTATTATTACATTTTCTCCGATACTATTTTCTATCGGATTTTCATGGGTTATGCCATTAGCTTTATTGCTTACAGCAGTCATTATTATTGGTTTTTATAAACGAACTGGTCAATGGGGAGGAAATATATAATCTTCAACAGAAATCATTCTTGTTGATCTGTTTAAAGTTGGAAACGGTTTGCATCATGATGTAAATTTTGTTAGCCATGTATTTAAATTACCCGAGTCCAAGATGTATGATTCAAATGCTTAGAGGTAAAATTATTACTAACGCCTTTATTCAGGAGGAGGGATCTCATGGAAGATACTACTCAATTTGTTGAAAAATTTAACGAAAGAAAAAGGAAAAACGAACAAACAAGGAAGAGGCAAGCGAACGGTAATAAGGCAAACAGACTCCCTAGTAAGCGTCACTAACAAGCATAAAAATGGCCATGACAACATACGTCATGGCTTTTTTTCTAAACACCTAATAACCAAAAATTCCCCTGGATAGTAGCGTCTTTCAAGTAAAAAATAATAACAAGACGTTGTTACAAAGGAGATGGGAAAATGGATAAACAGCGTGCACAAGAAATTATAAGTTCTCCAACAATGATAAACGTCTCCTATCATGGAGTACCTGTGTATTTACAAGAAGTACCGTTAAATGGTGAAAAGGCTAAGGTTTTCCCCCTTGATGAAATGCATAACGAACAAGAGGTCGATTTAAACGGTTTATTCGAAAATGGTCCACATTAATTGGAGGGGATTTAGATGCATAAACAACGTGCTGAGGAGATTTCTCAATCTCCAGAAATGAAAAACGTGGTACACAATGGTAAACAAGTTTATATCCAACATGTAAACAACCACAATGAAACTGCTAGAGTTTTTCACCTCGAAGAACCTGAACAAGAATTTGATGCACAATTATCAAGCCTTTTTGAAAGATAATTGTTAACCTCCCTTTGTGGAGGTTAACTTACATAGCAAGATGGAAAGCGAACTTGGCGGTTATTAAAGGCTGTTCTCTTAATGTGGTGCTTTTCCAGGAGATGAATATTGTTCGTAGTTGATGTAAAATGCGAAGTAACTTTCGCTTGGATTTACTTTCTTTCACACTTTCGAAGGGATTGCTATACAACCGCTCCGGCAGAATACTTCGCTTTCCGCGGGCACGGCCTCAGCCTCCTCAGAAGAAAACCACTTCTTGCGGGGTCTTCGGACACGTGCTGTTCCCGCAGGAGTCTACGTATTCTGCCTACGCTGATGGTAGTAATCTGGTTATGGAGTGGTATGGTAGTAACCCATGCTATCAACATTCAGTGAGGCTCTTCTATACAATACATGTAATGAAGTTGTAATCCACNAAAACCACTTTTTCTGCGTGCGATGTGTCGCTGACGTAGCGTTCCTTGTCCTGCGGGAGGAAAGGCATCGGTGAGACCCCACAGTGCGTAGCACGAGGAGGCTCACCAGCCGCCCGCGGAAAGCGAAGTGTATTTCTGGAGCGAGGTTTGGTGCAGTACATTTAATCTCAAGTTTAACCACGATTTCATACTATTTACTTCGCAGTTTATATAATTGACGAAACAAAAGAGTGGACAGGTTTCGTTCTGAACTGAAGGTGACAGCACGGACATGGTGGACGTTATTACATAATCATCGATTTCTCCTTCCTGACCTCTTTATGTTGACCGAGAATAGAGCCTTATTAAAATAATCTCAATATGTAATACTTTCTCCCATTTCACCTAAAATGAAAGCAATCAAAGTAAAGCAAATCCAATCAATAGAACAAAACTATTAGAGAAAAAAAGAAAACACCGCGGACCCTTCATCCCAGTGTTTTCCTTTTTTATGCCATCCATTTCGGCGGTGTATTTTTATCCCAATATATTTCTCCAATTGTGTGATGTTTTTCGTAACCATCTTCACTTACATGATAATGAAAATTAAACCAATACCCTTCCTGCGGTCGAACGTCACGTCTTACGTGAAATCTAGCAATATCCTTTTTTAATTGATTATCATAAACATTAAATATCTTTTCTCCATAACCCTCTGTTGGCTGCTCTGTAATGGATACGTATGATAAATTTTCATCCCCAACATTCGTTAAGATGGTTTGTAGTGCTTCTTCTATGTTCGGTAAAATAGTCGCCATGAATTCATCTTCTACTTTTTCAATTATTCTCGGCCCCATCTTAGCAATCGTTTGATCCTTTGCCTGTTCAGTCATATTACGAAGGGAATCGTATTCCGTATCGGTAGTGAGATGAATATCAAGATCGCCTGCATTTTCTACAGAACCTTTCGAATCTGTTATTCCTCCATCTTCATTTACCTTTGGTGATACAACTTCATTTTCCTCGTCAGTAATTAAATACGTAGGTGTATAAATCCCCAATGTAAGAATGGCTATAAGAACGACAGCTATTTTTCTCATCCAAAGTTTCATCTACGTTCACCCTCAGCATTTTACTTATTAAAATTTTACCATGTTCATAGAAAATGTCTATTAAATTTCAAATCTTTCATAAAAAAATTACTATTTTAGTTCCTAAGCACTATATAAAACTTCAAATCTTAAATTTACATAATATTTACATTGGCTATATATTCATTTAATACTAGAGTACTATACTAGCAATTGAGAGAGGGGTCATACCTCCTTTCCCAAAAAATATAAATCGCAAATATAGGGAGGACAATTTTAATGAAATTCAAAAAGTATCTTATGTTCCTTTTCGTAGCTGCACTTGCTGTTGTGCTTGTAGCATGTGGAACAGACTCAGAAGAAAGCAATGGAGATGGTGATGAGACAGAGGACACATCATCAGAAAATAATGATACAAATGAAGAAGAAAACAATTCGTCAGACGAGCTAGAAGGTAGTGTTGTCATTGACGGATCTGGAACAGTTTATCCATTAATGTCTCGATTGGCTGAAGAATATATGGTGAACGAACAACCTACAGTCTCTGTTGAAGTTAGCCGCGCTGGTACAAGTGCTGGATTTGAGAAATTCTTAGTAGAAGACGGAACAGATTTTAACGATGCTTCACGTTTCATTAAAGATGAAGAACAAGCTAAAGCAGATGAACTTGGAATTGAAGTAAAAGAATTAAAAGTTGCTTTAGATGGACTAACTTTTGTTACTCACCCTGATAACGATTGGGCTACTGAAATGACACCAGAAGAGATCAAAAGCATTTTCTTGGCTGATGGTGGCGTTACAAAATGGTCTGATATAAACCCAGATTGGCCAGATGAAAAAATAAACACGTATGGTCCAAATGAAAACCATGGAACGTATGAATTTTTCTATGAAAGTATTTTAGAAGAACAAGATTTAGTAAGTGATGTAAACCTTCAACAAGAATATTCAACATTAGTAACACTAGTATCTGAAGATGTAAATGGAATTGGATTCTTCGGGTTTGGATACTATGTGAATAATCAAGACGCATTAAATGCAGTACACGTTGATTTTGGAGAAGGACCGGTAGAACCATCTCTTGATACCATTGCAGAAGATGGAGATTACGCTGGCTTCACTCGCCCAGTATTCACTTATCTAAATGTGAATCACGCGAAAGAAAAGCCACAAGTTTTAGACTATGCAATTTATGTTATGAATAGTGCTAACGACTTTGCAGGTGAAACAGGATTTGCTCCGATTCCGGCAGAAGAAGCACAAACACTAGTTGAAGAGTTAGAGGCACTTAAATAATAAACATTGATAATAAAATATACAGATTGAAGATGAGGGCATCATGCTCTCATCTTATTCTGACTTATAAGCTCTGAAAGGAGTGCTCATTATAATGGCAATTAACAGCAATGCGAACAAAGGAAACGCTGTTCAGGTTAAAGAATTAATCGAACAAAAGAAAAAAAAGAAAACCATGCTTAATGTAGTTGAAAAAGCCGTTCCTGCTCTCCTTTTTCTATTTGCAGTAATTTCTATCCTAACAACAGCTGGAATTATATTTACGTTATTGACGGAAACCATCGAATTCTTTAAACAAGTACCAATATGGGAGTTCTTTACTGGGAAAATCTTAAAGCCACTGAGTCAAACACCCGAATTTGGTGTACTACCATTATTAGCTGGTACGATAATCTCGTCGGTTATCGCCATGCTAGTTGCTGGTCCGATTGGTTTAATGGCTGCAATTTATTTAAGTGAATATGCATCAAACAAAGTAAGGAGAGTCTTAAAGCCACTTCTCGAAGTACTTGCAGGTATTCCAACGATTGTATATGGTTTTTTCGCTTTTACTTTTGTAACACCTGTTATCCGATCCATATGGCCAGCAGTTGAAGCGACCAATATCCTTAGTCCTGGTATCGTAATGGGAATCATGATTATTCCAATGATTGCTTCTCTGTCTGAGGACGCGATGAATTCTGTACCAAATTCGATGAGGGAAGGCGCATTAGCTTTAGGGGCAACTAAACTAGAATCAACATTTAAAGTCGTTATCCCTGCTGCTTTATCTGGAATTATTGCATCTTTTGTTCTCGGAATCTCTCGAGCAATTGGTGAAACGATGATTGTAACGATTGCAAGTGGAAGCTCTAAAAACTTCACCTTTGATCTAACACAATCAATGCAAACAATGACTGCATACATTGTGGAAGTTTCCGGCGGAGAAGCACCTGCCGGCTCAACAATCTATTACAGTCTATACGCAGTTGCAATGACATTATTTGTATTCACACTTATTATGAATTTACTTGCAAGATATATCTCTCGTAAATTTAGGGAGGAATACTAACATGAAACATGTGGATTCAGCACAAGTTCAGAAAAGAATGAACGGGCGTATTTACAAGAATAACACGCTAAAAGGAATATTTTTTCTAGCTACTTTGTTTGGACTTATTGTACTTGGCTTACTCATCTACCGTGTCCTGGCAGATGGTATAAGTTGGATTGATTGGGATTTTATCATAGGTAGACTTTCAACTGATGCGAATAGAGCCGGTATCATGGGGGCAATATTAGGGACCGTTTGGTTAATGGCTGTCGTTGCACCAGTTACTCTCATTATCGGAATAGGTACAGCGATATATTTAGAACTGTATGCCAAAAAAGGCCGTCTACAAGCACTTATTCAGACAAATATTGCAAATTTAGCTGGGGTACCTTCTATTGTTTACGGTATTTTAGGTCTTACAATATTTGTTCGCGCGTTAGATTTTGGAAATATTATTTTAGCTGGGGGATTCACCTTATCCTTACTAGTTCTGCCTATCGTAATTGTGGCGGCACAAGAGGCAATTCGTTCTGTACCACAGCATTTAAGTGAGGCTTCCTACGGGATGGGTGCAACCAAATGGCAGACGGTGAAAAATATCATCCTACCTGCAGCATTACCTGGTATTCTTACCGGTGCGATATTAGCTTTATCACGCGCAATTGGGGAAACTGCACCACTGACGGTTATTGGTATACCTGCCCTAATCATTCCGTTTCCTGGTGGGATATTTGATAAATTCACAGCACTTCCAATGCAGATATATTATTGGACGTTAGATTCATCTTTAGTAGCTGAATATGCAAACTTAGCTGCAGCAACAATTGTAGTCTTACTGTTACTATTATTCGTTTTAAATTCCGTAGCCATCATTATTCGAAATAAATTCCAACATCGCTACTAAGAAAAATGATTTCAAGGAGGGAAAATAATGAGCCTATCAATAGCAAAAGACTCGGTTATTCCAACAGAATCACTACACACCGATAAAAAAATCGTTTTTGATACGAAGGATTTAAATTTATGGTATGGCGATACACATGCATTAAAGGATATAAATCTATCTGTATACGAAAAAGAAGTAACTGCCATTATCGGACCATCCGGATGTGGTAAATCCACCTATTTAAAAACATTAAATCGTATGGTTGAGCTTGTCCCTACTGTAAGTACCTCTGGGGTTATTACGTACAATGATAGGGAAATTCTAAATAAAAACTTTAAAGCGGAAGAACTACGGACAAATGTAGGAATGGTCTTCCAGAAGCCCAACCCATTCCCGAAATCTATATACGATAATATTGCCTACGGACCAAAGATCCATGGTATTCGCAACAAAAAAGTGCTTGATGAAATTGTAGAGAAAAGTCTTCGTGGCGCCTACATTTGGGACGAAGTGAAGGATCGTTTAAAAGAAAATGCCTACGGACTATCTGGTGGCCAACAGCAACGAATTTGTATCGCTCGGACATTAGCAATTGAACCAGATGTGATCCTAATGGATGAACCAACATCTGCACTCGATCCAAAATCAACTCATAAGATCGAGGACCTAATCCAAGAACTGAAGCAAGATTATTCCATCATTATCGTAACGCATAATATGCAACAAGCAGCACGAATCTCTGACCGTACTGCATTCTTCTTGAATGGAGAAGTAATTGAATACGATAAGACAGATACGATTTTCACCAATCCATCAGATCAAAGAACCGAAGATTATATTTCTGGACGTTTTGGGTAAAACTAATAAAAGAACTCCTCCCGTTCTATATAAAACAGTTGACTGGCTATCGAATAGCCAGTCTTTTTTTAGGTGCCTGTCACTTGTAAAAATTTTACAAGTGACAGGCACCTAATCAATTTTAAATTGCTTGGTATGATTTGCTAGTGATTTGGAGGCTTGGATTAGTTTTAGTCCAATGTCATGTGTTGCTTCCATTTGTTGAACTTGATTCTCACTACTTGCAAGCATTTCTTCTGCACTAGCTAACGTTTCTTGGGATACTGATAAAAAGCTTATCGTTTCTTTTTCTAGTCCCGGTAGGATATGCTTTAGATCATTTAACTCCACTTGCATTCCTTTTAGGTCATTACTTACCCCTAAAATCTGATGCATAAGATCATCATTCGATCGCTTCGACTCCTTCGACTTTTCTAATGTCGAGTTTGTCTTTACCAGCATATTATCAAATTCATTAGATGCACTTTTCGTCATACTCTCCATATTCGTTATGGAATCTGTAATTTGGACTGCCGCAACTGATGATTGTTCAGCAAGCTTCCCAACTTCGTTTGCCACTACAGCAAACCCCTTCCCGGCATCACCAGCACGAGCAGCTTCAATTGCAGCATTAAGTGATAATAATTTGGTTTGTTCTGCTATTCCCTGGATCAACCCGACAAGTTCACTGATAGCATTGGAGTTATTTTGCACCTGCTTTATTGTTTTTGTTAACTTTTCAAAGTCTTGTTCAAATGTTTGTATCGTGGTGATTAACTCCGTCATATTTTTATCTCCACGAATGGCTGAAGAATTCATATTTTCTGCGCTATGGAATACTTCATCCATGTTTGATATCATTGCCCCTACTTTTTGATTCATTATTTTGAAGCTCTCCACACTACTCTCGGAGCTGCTTGCAGTTTGTTCTGCACCCTGCTTAACAACTTGAATTGCTTCAATAACATCATGACTTGACGCAAGTGTACCACTTGATGATTGTTGCAATTCTCCCCCTGTTTGCTCCAGGTTAGATGAAGTACCTTTAATTTCATGCAAAGTCGTTTTCATATGCTGAATCATCGTATTGTAACTTTTATGTAATGACGTTATTTCTGGAATCGTTGTTTGAATCTCAGAAAGCTGAAAGTTTCCATCCCGTACCTTTCTCATTGTTTTGCGAAGCATCGTTAGTGGTCTGGAAATACTCCGAACAAATAAAAGAATGACAAGCGTCGAAATTAAGATACTTGCTACCATTACACCAATTGTAAAATATGCCATTTGATTTACTTCTCCCATATAGGAATCCGTTGGAACAAGTAGCACATAAATTCCTGATAATTCTTCCATCTCCTGAAACGTAAACGTGTAATTATTACCGCTAATAGTTTGATGAAAGCTCCCATTCTTTAATTCATTTATTTGGTTAATTACCGATTCTGGAATGTCTGGAAGAGATTCATTGCTTACTTTAAAGGGAGTGACATCCTCATTCGTAACATAGAAATATTCAGAGTCTATTCCTTCCTCCAGTAGTTTATCGCGTTGAGAACGAATACTTATTTCTAGCTGTTGCATGAAATACGCATCATCACTTACATAAGTAAACTTTAAATTATTGGTTATGTAACCCATTAAGTCCACTTCTCGCTCAAGCCGATTCTCAATCGTGTTCATCGTTATATCCTTAGCTTTCATATAAGAAGAAATCCCAACAGAAATAATAGATATGATTAATAACACACTAAATATAAACACTAATCTCGTTTTTAAATTTACATCCCTTATGCTCCTACGCATATACAACCCCACCATTTCCAACAAAATCCATTCATATAGTAAAATTGTACCAACCCAATATTAAAAACATGTAAACCCCATGTGAAAAATAATTAAAGGTGCCTGTCACCACCCGAATTTTGTCGTTTACTGTCGAAAGCATCTCCGGAACACCATAATTAATGCATAGATTAATTATATTAATTTTAAAATCATAATTAATTAATTATAATTATATATTTTTAATATATATTAATTTTTATGTTTACTTTTCAAATGAATAGTTATATAATAAATTCAAAATTACGAAAGGATAATATTATGACACATCCAGTACTAACAAATTGTCCCGTTTGCAGCGAAACATTAACAATTACAAAATTACATTGCAACCATTGTCATACAACGATTGAAAATGAGTTTGAGTTAACCAAACTATCCACGTTGTCAAAGGAACAACTCCATTTCATCGAAACGTTTCTTGTATGTCGAGGGAACATCAAAGAGGTCGAAAAAGAGCTTGGCGTATCCTATCCTACTGTGCGTGGCAAGTTAAATGACATTATTGGCGTTTTAGATTACAAACCTAAACAGCATCATAGTGGTGATGAACGAAAAATTATTGAAAGAATGGAAAAAGGAGAAATAAATCCTGATGAAGCGATTAAAATGCTTAAAAAATAAGGAGGAAATAAAATGAAAGAAGAAATCGCAAAAGTGTTGCAAATGATGGAAGCAGGGAAAATTGATGCTTCCAAAGCTACAGAGCTTATTCAATTACTTAAGGAAAAGGAAGAAGCACCTAAACAAAAGAAAACAAATTACATGGATAAGACATTAAAAATCCGCGTTCTATCTGATGAAAAAGATACGGTCACTGTCAATTTACCAATTAGACTAGTAAATGTAGTTTTAAAAGCTGGTCACGGAATTGCAGCAAGTCTCCCGGAATCTGAAAAGTATGTGAAGGACTTAGATATTGACCTCATTTTAGAGGCAATTGATCAGGAATTAGAAGGACAGATCGTCGACATTAATTCTGCAGAAGGTGAGAAAGTAGCTATTTTTGTAGAATAGGAGTGGAAAAAGATATGATAAAAGTTAAGATTAAAACCAAAGGTAGATATAAAATCACCATACCCATCCCATACTTTGTACTAAAATCGTCTAGTTCCATTCTTTGCTCCAACTTTATATTTAAAAAAATTGTTTCTGCGGAGGAATACACCACGACAAATAACCCAACTAACACACCCTTCCCAGTTAATAAAGAAATTATAAAACCCCTGCTAAAAACAACCATCAATGAATTACAAAATCATCGAGGGCTAACCATCGTAGACACAAAACTACATGACGGAACAAGCATTTCTATTCACTTATAAGTAAGGGTGCCTGTCACCTGTAAAATATTTACAAGTGACAGGCACCTATTTGAGCGATCGAAAGACGAAGAAGAAGTATAGGGATGCTATTAGGTATAGTCCGGCTGTTATGGTGAAGACGTGTGCGTATCCCCAGTATGCTCCTGATACAAGAACGATTGATGTAGATACTGGACCCATAAATGCCCAGCCTAGCTGGAATACCATTTGATTTATGGAATTAGCCAACCCCTTCATCGAGTCATCGACCTTCGACATTATTAACGATGCCTGAATTGGATTCCCTGCATTCATCAAGGCCTGTCTAAATAGGAAACCAATACTCGCTATCCATATATTCTGTGTGTAAGCAGTTAATAAAAGAAACGGCAAGGATAGTAGCTGTAACGTAACAACTGCTCGAACTTCCCCAATCTTTTTAACTACTAATGGACCAATAAACATCGCGATAGCTGTAGCTCCTTGCCCTAATGAGATTACTAGACCAACAATGGCATTAGATGCATCAAATCGATCAGCAAAATATAGGTTCAAGTATGGCACAACTAATCCACTTCCAAACCCAATTAATAATTGAGCAAATGCAAACAACGCGATTACTTTAAACCCTGTTTTATTGTTGTTAAAAAAGGCTTTAATATTTATCTTTTCCTTTTTCTCAACAACAGGTTTTTGACGTTCAGTCATTTTCATAATTGGAAAGAATGCTATTAAATAAAAGATACTCCCAATAATAAGGGTAAACCGAATACTCAGTAAATCCGTTGTAACCAACGCAAATAAATCGGTTAGACCACCACCTAGCAAACTACCAATTACTTGTGCTCCGGTCATAATTGCAGCATGCAAACTAAATAAGTGAACCCGCTGTTTAGGGGTGGAGTTTTCCGCGAGTCACGGTATCGATGAAACTTGCAAAAACGCAGTGAAAAGCCCAGTTGCAAAACCAGCCCCCAGCAAGAGGGTTTGCATTTCTACCACACTACGAAAAATCAGGATTGCTCCGGAAGCAACGACACCAAATATCATCACATTTTTCCGTCCCAATCGGTCACTTAAAATCCCTGCAGGAACTAAAATAATTGCTGTTGCAAGTGCCGTTAAAGAGATGACCTGACCATTAACGTCCTGACTCATTCCAAGCTCTCGAATATAAAAATTATATATAACCATAAACATTCCCAAACCAATTTGGGAAAAGAGATTTGCTATAATTGCCAGTTTAATATTTTTATTATACGTCTTAAACTGATCCGACCATTCCTGAAAGAATAGACTCATTATTGAATCGCCGCCCTTAATATTTCGTGCCCCTAAGTATATTAGCTTCATTTCTATAAAAAGTAAACAAAAATGCCCGTTGAACAGTGCACATCAATTCCACATGCGAGTTCACTGTAGTTGATGTAATTGCACTTGGTATAGTATTGCCGCAGAGAAGTATTGCAGCGGTCATTTGATTCCTTATTTGTTATACTTGTGGCTATTTTTGAAGCTAAAGGACAAGAGTTCCGTATATCTCCTCAAAAGAGCTCCGTCGCACCTTTTCAATAATTCCTAGCTACCAACTTAAAAATATTTGACTTTTGATGTATACTTAAAAATGGGAATACAACAAGTACCTATTACTTGATTACACATATGCAGAAAGAGAGTGTTAACTATGGGCCGTAAGTGGAATAATATTAAAGAAAAGAAGGCGGCAAAGGATAAAAACACGAGTCGCATTTATGCTAAGTTTGGACGCGAGATTTATGTTGCTGCCAAACAAGGAGAACCAGATCCAGAAGCAAACCAAGCACTAAAATTAGTCTTAGAGCGAGCTAAAACATATAATGTACCGAAATCCATTATCGACCGTGCAATTGAAAAGGCAAAAGGTGGAGATGAAGAAAATTACGATGAGTTGCGATACGAAGGTTTTGGACCGAATGGTTCCATGCTTATAGTTGATACATTAACAAACAATGTGAACCGTACAGCTGCAGATGTACGAGCAGCCTTCGGAAAAAATGGTGGGAACATGGGAGTAAACGGTTCTGTTGCCTACATGTTTGATGCCACTGCGGTATTGGGAATAGAAGGAAAATCAGAAGAAGAAGTACTGGAAATATTAATGGAAGCAGATGTCGATGCTCGTGATATCTTAGAAGAAGAGGATGTTGTCATCGTCTACGCAGAGCCGGATCAGTTCCATGCTGTACAACAAGCTTTTAAAGATGCAGGAGTTACCGAGTTTACCGTTGCAGAGCTAACTATGTTAGCGCAAAATGATGTAACTCTTCCAGAAGAAGCACTGACACAGTTTGAAAAACTAGTAGATGCCTTAGAAGATTTAGAGGATGTACAACAGGTTTATCATAACGTTGATTTAGGAGAATAATAGGAAAAGCAGACCCTATCAAAGGTCTGCTTTTTTATATTACAAGTTCTGAATAAACAACCGTACAACATCCGCGCCACCAATAAATGTTCCTAGCGAGCTACCAATGTTAGCAAATACAACAACAAGTAGTATACGAGTTACTTTATTTCGCCAAAATCCTTTTACGGTAAATGCGTCCTCTGTTAGATTTTGAAAATCTCTTACATTTGGTTTGGTGATGTATGCTTGAACAAACCCTGCAAACCACCCTGCTGCCAATAGCGGATTTAATGAAGATATCGGTGCCACAACCAGCGCAGTAAGCACTGCAAGTGGATGTCCTAACGCTACCGCTGTACCGATCGCAGATAAGCCTCCATTCCATATGACCCAACTAATTGTTTGTTGGATTCCATCGGATGGATTAGACAAAAACGTGTAAAGAATTACTGCTAAGATAATAATTGGTATAGCCCAAGCAATTACTTTCGGAGCTTGGGACTTTGGTGGTAGTTTTGATAGCTTCCCTAAGTCATGGTCTCGTTTAATTTCTTCTTTAATACCAGGTACATGGGCAGCACCTAAAACAGCTACAATCTTTTTCCCTGGAGCCTCTTTAATCTTTTGAGCTAAATACTGATCTCGTTCATCAATGAGTGGCTTTTTTAATTTCGGAAAGCTTTCCGTAAATTCATGCAGCATGGAATCAATCATATCCTGAGATTTCATTTTTTCCAATTCTTCTTCTGAAATCGTCTCTTTTGTAAAGATACTGGCTAGTACCTGTGTAAGTAACATCGCCTTTCCTTTTAACCCGATTCCCCGCCAAATTCGAGAGAAAGTGATTTGGATATTTCGGTCAGCCAAAACAAGTTCAGCACCAATTTCTTTAGCTGAATCGATTCCTTGAATCATCTCTTGTCCAGGGTTAATCCCAAACTGCTTTGCCATCCTTTTTTGGAAAGAAGAAATAACAAGGTTCATTAATAATAATGTTGCCTTCTTATCCTTAATAACCTTAAAAATATCTGTATCCTGCCATTTACTTCCTTCCATAACAGATTTATAACGTTGCTCATCTAATTCCACACAGACCGAATCAGGTTTCTCTGCTTCAATAACATCTTTCACCTGTTCTGCACTATTTTTAGAAACATGGGCAGTTCCAATCAAAATCAATTCTTTACCATCTATTTCTATTCTAGTTATATTTTCCTCCGACATAAACTACCTTCCTTTTCGTGAACATTAGCTTAATCGTAATCCTATTTCGTATTCTATTATTAATAATAAACTAGAACAGAATAAAATTGAATATATTTCGTAATTTCTATCTTTCCATCTAACCCTTTACCACTTGAAAATTGTTTAATCTCCATTTTAAAAATTGCTGTTCACGTGTTTTCCTTGGTAGGAATTGTCTTATATCATCTGCATGAAAGCCAACCTGCAGCCTTTTTTCATCAATAATAATCGGACTTCTTAATAGTCTTGGGTGTTCATGAATAAATGAAAGCAATTTTTGCAAAGGTAGTGCATCAATATCTAAATCTAATTCTTTGTACGTTTTCGACCTCGTTGAAATGATTTCCTCTGTTCCTTCGATTGTCATACGAAGGATTGCTTTTAGTTCATTCACAGTTAATGGTTCTTTAATGATATTTCTTTCTACATAACTTATTCCTTGTTTCGTAAACCATTCTTTCGCTTTTCTAGTTGATGAACATGCTGCTCCAAAAATCATAACAGTCATTTAACATTCTCCATTCTCTACATTTTTATCGTATGATACGGTTACTATCCTCTCCTTAAGTTCTGTTCATATAGTTCTTACACAGCTCTATAAATGGCTGTGGTGATGTTTTAACGGTATAGGAGAAAACGCCACTATTTGTGTGTAAATAAAGTAGACCACCTTCTCCTCCAAGCTTCCTGTATGATATGTCTAATACTTCTTGCAGCAGGAACACCCTGTGCTTGGATTCAATTCGGTCATTGTACAAATAAAGTTTTCTTTCATGTTCAATATCCACTTGCTCGATACTATTCACTTGACGCTCTGTCTTATAATACGTTTGCTCTGCTATTGACTCCATGCAAGTCCCCCAATATACCTTTAGCCATTACTAACGAAACCATTTTGCTCTATTTAATCGATCCTCTTCTTCAAGAAACTTTACAAAATGATCCATCGCACGTACCGGTTGATTTATCACACGCTTAATGTAGTCTTCTCTAAACCGGTCGGATACGAGGTCACTTTTCTTCATTCGTTCAATAATATAATCACTACTTATCTTTTGAATCTCTTTACGTTGCAATTTCGCCTCTTTTGACAACGCCATACCAAATGCGCCAAGTATGGCATAGAAAATCAATGCCACTAACATCCGGTCCTCGCTAGGGATAAGGAAAAGTAAGAAAAACAAGTTAACAATAGAAAAGGTAATTAAAGGTAATGACCAGAACGCATACTTTGAAACTTTCTTCACAAATGGCGATAAAAAATCATTTAATTTTTCAATTTCCTTTTTTACAAACGCCGGCATATCTGTCATAGGCACATTCATTTAAATTCCCTTCCTTCCATTAATTAGTTACTAAACCCCTTCACCTTTCACTTAAAGCATTTGCATTTAAAAATTCATAAGGGAGACGGAACTTTTGATTGTAAATCGAGAATCCTTGAAAGTCTTCTTCATCCTGGTCAGTTTCTTTTAGCTCACTTATTTCTTTATGAATACTCTCCATCTTCTTATCAAGTTGTGTTGCCGTGTTAGCTGCCTCTTTTAGCTCATCTAACATTTCTGCTGGAACTTCTTTCTTATATTTATAGTAAATTTTATGCTCTAGGCTAGCCCAAAAATCCATGGCAATTGTACGGATTTGAATTTCCACATAGACATGGTCTACACGGTCAGACATAAATATTGGGATTTGTATAATTAAATGTAAACTTCGGTAGCCATTTGGCTTTGGACGTTTAATATAATCCTTACACGCGACAACTGTGATATCTTTTTGCTGTTGTAGCATATTGCTAATTTCATAGATATCGGAAATAAACGAGCACGTGATCCGAATTCCTGCTATATCACGGATATTCTCTCTTACACATGGTAATGAAAGATCGTACCCCTTACGTTGAACTTTTTTCAAAATACTTTCTGGTGATTTCACACGTGACTTCACATGCTCAATTGGATTGTAATCGTGAATATATTGGAATTCTTGTTTTAAAACATCTATTTTTGTATTTACTTCTTGTAAAGCAAATTTATAAGACATCATAAATCGAATTAAATCAGTTTTTAATGTTTTGGTCTGCTGTTCAATATCATTTGGTGTATGCTTTTCCATGATGCATTCTCCTTTTCACAGACAAGCTTAACGTCTATTGTTAAAAATCATAATAAATTTTACTAGTTGTAAAACTGCAATCAATGTACTAGCGAGATAGGTTAAGGCAGCTGCGTTTAATACTTTTCCAACGCCTCTCTCTTCCTGGTTCGTAATCATCCCTAACTCAAGCAATTTTGTCTTTGCCCGGCTACTAGCATTATATTCTACTGGCAAGGTTACGACTTGAAAAAGAACGGCTGCTGCAAAAAGTAAAATGCCAAATCCTATTAAGTTTACTCCAGACTGATCTAATAAAAGTCCTGCTATTAATAAAAAAGGCGCAATTTTTGAACCTAAGTTTGCCACAGGGAACATCCGATGGCGCAGCACTAACATGGAATAGTGATTTGCATGCTGAATGGCATGACCTACTTCATGGGCAGCAACAGCTAATGAGGCAAGCGAACTTCCTCTATATACTGGTTCTGATAATCGAACTGTTTTCGCTGAAGGGTCATAGTGATCAGAAAGGGCTCCACGACGAGATAACTCAATTTTCACATTGGACAACCCTTCGCTATCCAATATTTTTCGTGCTACTTCAACTCCAGTTATTTGTGATGATGCTTGTATTTTTGCACCCTGTTGAAAACTTCCCTTTACTCTTGACTGTGCCCACATTGCTAATATAAAAGCAATGATGATTAAAAAATCCATTGGATGAAAAAACAACCTGCATTCCTCCTGTAACTGGTAAACAAGGATAATCGTTCTTATTCCATTTCTAACAAGTATTACCTATCTATACATCACTTCATTCATTTTTTTGTCATGATCCACTTCATAACCTTGCTTTTACACCTTGTATTACCACTCTTGAGAAAGTACAAGAATACTTACCTATACATATACATATACATATACGTTTCATACATACGATTGGTTGCACTTCTTTTCAGAAATTTAAACTAGCTTTATAAAAAGACTAGAGTGGTGGTGTAAATTCAGTATACAAAACAAATATGAACTGAATATGAACTAAAAAACACGCTAAGATTTAGTGGGTAAAGTCATCACTGATGATTCTGCCCACTATTTTTCTTTCTATAGGGACACAGGTTTCTGTGGTCCGAACTGATGTAAGTATAATTATCGGACACAGTGAATGAATATTTTCCAAATTAACTATTCTTATGAAGAAAAAGCAGAATGATTATTTTTGCAAGATTAAAATATTTGAAAAAAGTACCAAAACCATATATCTTTAATATAAATACAAAAAAAGAGGTAATAATGAGGTATCTGAGAACGTATTAAAAGTAATAAGATATTAATAAAACAGACAAAATTACTTATGAATCAACAGACTTTGCTTCATTATATATAGTTGAAATTTGTACTATAGTTGGCTTAATAATGCGAAAGCCCAAATTTCTATTCGATGGGGATCAAGTGCTAAAGAATTATTGTTATGATTATGACCCAGTGGTACACCTTTATCTAGTGGAGTGATTGAGAAGTAGATTTTATTTTGAAGAAATATAGGGCACTATTTCTTTATTTTAAAAAGAGAGGTGATCTAAAAATGATACAACCCATTGATACCGGAACGATGATGCTTAATGTAATTATTTATATATTAGTACTGGCTTCAATTATGGGTGGAGGGATATTTGGAGGTTACAAATTAATAAAGAAAAAGAAAGAGAAGTAGATTTAATTTTTAATATTCCCCATGTCCGAATATTCCCTCCTATTCACCCGTCTCCTAAACATAAGTCAAGTCAAATAATGGACTACACCAAGGCTTGTTATCCAACTGTTTCTTCAACCAGTGTTCAAGCACAAAAAGCTGATACCTTGCCACGACAAAGTAGTCACCGCAAAAGCGACCTAAAGGAGCTTGAACAGATGTCGCACTTGTGCTGGAACTGCTTTGTAGCTCTCGATTGAATAAGAGCGGGAGAGAAGATTCAAAGTTACTGCGTTACGAAATCACTCCAAGAGAAAAATCCAAACTAATTCAAATTCTAATTGAATTTTGAATCAGTTTAGATTTTTCTTTGCCTAAAACACTTTTTTCCCAGCAGTTCCTATCACTTGGTTTGCGTTGGAATGATGACCGTAAAAGTAGAACCAATACCTTCCTTACTATCAACCCGAATATTGAAGTTATGAATAGATAGGATTTTTTTAACTATAGATAATCCGAGGCCATTTCCTTCTACAGACCGATTTCTAGATTGATCCACCTTATAAAACCTGCCGAAAAGGTTGGGAATCGCTTCTTGTGGAATCCCAATGCCGTTATCTTTAACAAGTACTTTTATTTCGTCCTCTGTAATATTCAGAGAAATGTTAATCTCCCCGGACTCCGGGGTATAACGGATCGCATTCGTTATAAGATTTAACCAAACATGTTCCATCAAATCCTCATCTGCATATATCTCTACTGGCTCAACCTCTAATATGATTTGTAATTTTTTCCTTTGCCATTGTGGCTCTGTAGTAAGAACAGAATTTCGCAATTGTTCATCCAAACGATAAGATGATGGGTTATATGGGTGATGCTCTGAATCAAGTGATGCAATTCGTAGTAAATTGTCACTGAGCCTTGATAACCTTTCTATCTCCTGATGAATAATATCTAAATATTCTTTTTGGTTTTCGATTGGTATGACATCATCTCTTAATGCTTTGGTAAATCCTTTAATTGATGTTAATGGTGACTGAATTTCATGGGATACATTACTAACGAAATCGTCACGCATCTGGTCAAGCTTTTCTAATTCTGAAGCCATGTGGTTAAAGCTCGTAATTAATTCTCCAACTTCATCTAAATTTCTGTTACGTTTCTTTTTAACTCGAACGGCAAAATCTCCTGTAGCTACTTTTTTCGCAGCAATCGTTAATTTCCTAATGGGATTTACTAAATAGCGAGAAGCCAATAGGATTAATAAACTCCCTACCAATAGTACTAATAGCAAGGAAATAAATATCCCCTGCTGTAAATCATCAAATTCATCTTCATAATCAATTTGGATGATTAAAGCATATGGCTTTCCTGCTAGTGTAATTGGTACTCCAACTGTCCGTACCGGATCCCTACCATGCTTTAACATTTGAGGTTCCCGATTGGATTTATTAATTATACTTTTAATCGTACTATCCGTAATATTCATGGGAGCGTTTTGCGATGCATAAAAGACTGATGATTCATCTGCAATTAACACATCAAAATTAATATCGTCGAACGTATCCACTAAGTACGGAATGTTTTCTGGTCTAGTTATTTCCACTAGATCAGCAACTCCCGAGGTGATTTTAGAAATCTCTTCTTGAAAAATATCTTCTTGTTGAAAGGAAAATGGGGTTATGAAATACGAAACAACAATACTAATTAAAACAACACTTATAAATGTACCTACAATCTTTAAGTATAAACTTTTTTTAATCAATCAACTTCCTCCAACCGGTACCCTAATCCTCTTACTGTAGTAATGATAAGCTTTGGAAACGGTGATAACTGTTCCCTTAACCGTTTGATATGAACGTCCACCGTTCTCTCATCTCCTTCATAATCATAGCCCCAAACTTTTTCAATCAGTTGGTTACGAGTGAAAATTTTGCCAGGTGAATTTGCTAACACAAATAACACTTCACATTCTTTCTTTTTTAAATTAACAACGGTATTATCAGGAGACTCAACGATTAGCCTATCTAAGTCAATAGTGATAGCTCCCAAGTGAAGTGTTTTATCAGAACGAATATTATATCGTTTTAATAACGCCTCCACACGTAGCGTTAACTCTACAGGATCAAAGGGCTTTACGACATAATCATCTGTACCAGCACGAAATCCTTTTACTTTATCCTGAGACTCCCCTTTTGCTGTTACCATCAGAATTGGAATATCAAGAAAGGATCGAATATCCTCAGTAAGTTCATAACCATCTATTTTAGGCATCATCACATCAACAATGGCAAGATCAACGTGTTGATGTTCGAGCAAATCCAATGCTTCTTGTCCATCTTCTGCTTCCAGGACATCGTACATGCTATTTTCAAGATATAAGCGAATAAGCTTTCGAATATGTGGATCATCATCCACTACTAGTATCGTATTCATCGGATCCCCCCTACCGATTTTATTTACTATTATTTTACCATTTTTTCTCTGACATGCCTTCGATATCCTTTCCGATTTTTACATCTTCATAAATATTTTCTCCACAAAACGAAAAACTAAGATAAAAATTAAAGGAGTTTATGAATATGCAAAAAACAAAACAACTTTTTATTCCATTATTGCTGATAATTTTTGGATTAGTATTAACGGCATGTGCCAATAATGATGCAACGAATGACCAAAACGGTGGTGATAATGGAAATATCTCAAGTATAAGTACAAATTCACCTGATGAGGATTATTCCCAAACGCAACGTCCAGGTCAACAAGGTCAAGGGTATGGTAATAACCTCCGTGACATTGGCATGCATTCCGGCGAAGGTAATCAGCAACGCCAACAGCAATACCCGCCGATTCCACAACAACCAAACCAAGGGCAAGGGGATCAGCCACCACAAGAACAACAAGTTCCGAGAACGGAAACACCAGATGAACCAGGAGCAGGAGATGCTCAGCAAGGTCAAGGACATAACTTAAATGAATTTGAACGAACTGTAGTTGAATTAACAAATCAAGAAAGAAGAAATGCCGGTCTCAATGACTTACAAATCGATAATGAGCTAAGTAGAGTTGCTAGAATGAAGTCAGTGGATATGCAGGAAAACGATTATTTTTCACATAATAGCCCAACATATGGATCACCATTTGATATGATGGCACAGTTCGGTATTGACTACCGTTCTGCAGGTGAAAATATTGCAGCTGGTCAGCGTTCCCCAGAAGAAGTTGTCCAAGCGTGGATGAATAGTGAAGGACATCGGGAAAACATTTTAAATGGTGGCTTTACACACATTGGTGTTGGTTTTGAAGATCAAGGTAATAATTGGACACAGATGTTTATTCGTAAATAACTACGGTAGCCCTTCTAATCAAGAGGGGCTTCTTTAAATTCTACTCCCAGTTGAACAGCAACATAGCCAATTCAACTATTGGTTGATAGGCGAATTTTCACTGCTGTGCTATGCTTTGAATAGAACAGGGCGCGCTGTTTACTTTTTAATCTAGGGAGTGACAATATGTTAAACAGTCAATTAATCGGATCGTACATTTCTAAACAAAGAAAAGAGAAGGATTTGACACAAGTAGAGCTTGCTGAACAACTCAATGTCAGCCACCAAGCAGTATCAAAGTGGGAAAGAGGTGACTCTATTCCTGATATTGGTACCCTCTTAACACTTGCTGAACTATATGATACTTCTGTCGACGATATTCTAAACGGTGGTAAAAATGATGGTCATTTTAGAAATATTGGTAAGGTTGTTCAAAAAGTAGCCCACGATGAACCAAAGGAAGCAGCAGATTTATTAAATGAAGGTGAAGCTGATGTTGATGGACTTCTTTCCATCGCTCCGGTATTGAAATCGAGTACGCTTAGTAAGATTACAAATAATATTAACGATCAGACATTTACGTTTGAACACATGGCTATACTTGCTCCTTTTTTAGATAATGATTCATTAGACAAGTTACTCCATAAAATAAAAAACGATGACAGTCTAACGATGGAACACACGCTAGCCATAGCACCATTTATTCATAGCGAATCTTTGTACAACTTAGTAAAAGATCAAAAAGAAACGCTGAGTCTGAAACATATCACTCGCATTGCCCCATTTTTAGATGATTATATTAATAAATTAATTGAAGAAGAGAATATAGAAGATATAAGGTGGGAGTTATTAGTTGGGTTAGCTCCTTTTGTAAAAAGAGAAGTATTGCACAATTTAATCCTACATGCGGACGAAAAGATTCTTTCTAGTGAAAAACTCGTAGCTATCGTTCCATTTTTGGGCCAATCTTTTCTTGATGAATTAGTGGAAAAGGTTGAAATTACCCAATTGACCAAAAAAAATCTTACAGCATTAGCACCATTTATGAGTGAAAATACGCTAGGGAAATTAGCAATATCAGTCGATTTAGATGATCAATCCTTGATCGCACTTGCTCCATTTCTAGGTAAAGATACACTCAAATCCATTATTGAAAAAGCTAATTTAGAAGAGCTGGACCCAAATGTAGTTGTAAGCCTAGCACCATTTATGGATAAGGATACACTGGTTACGTTATTTGAAAAAACTCGATAAAATAAAATGTAGTCCCAAAATTTTTAAAAATTTTGGGACTTTTTTTGTGCTTCATCGTCTTTAATAATACAATCGATTGTAATAGCAAGTTCAAAAGAGGTGGATGTATGAATGAAATGGTAGAACCCACCACCTCCATTCATTCCGTAAGCAGAGAAGATGCCATTGAATGGATTATGGAGGAATATGGGGAAAGTCTTAAACGTTTTATATTTTTCTATGTCAAAAACAGAACCCAAGCAGATGACATATTTCAAGAAGTAATGATTACGGTTTATCGGAAATTAGATACGTTTCAGGAGCGTTCAACACTTAAAAATTGGCTATACCAAATAACGGCCAATAAATGTAAAGATTATCTACGTTCTCCTATTCATAGATTCGCTAGCTGGAAAGACCAAGCTTTGGAAAAGTCTGATGAACATACACCGGAAAAATCTTTTATTGTAGATGAACAAAAGAGAACTGTCATTGAAAATATGATGAAACTTCCAGTAAAGTACCGAGAAGTGTTGATATTACAATATTATAAGGAATTTAGCATCCAGGAAATCAGCGAGCTTTTAAAAGTCAATCCTTCGACCGTAAAAACCCGCATTATGCGAGCAAAGGAAAAATTGAAAGTAACGTTAAAGGAGGAATTTCTCCATGAGTAAGCTATCTAAAAAGGATTTCGATGAATTTCTTGGTAAAGATAATCATTATACACGAAAGGATAAAGATCGATTTTTCAATAATATGGATCACTCGAAGCAAGTTAAAAAACATTGGATTCCACAACTAGTAACTTCTGCCTTATTAATTTGTGTTCTAATCATTGGTGTACAGCTGTTACAAGGAGACTCTTCACCTCTTTCAACAGCGGATCACGTTAAACAAGCGGAGTATGACTTTGGCGAGGGAGTAGTAACGGTAGATACCTGGGAAGAGGTGGAAGAATATTATCTAAAGACAGCTCCTGGCTTAAAACGAGCGGAAGAATTAGGTCTTACTTCAAAAGTAGATAAATTATTCACCATAAGCGATGATTCTAACCTTCATATTGAAAAGGTTTGGTATAATTCTAACGGGATGGATATTTTTTACAGCATCAGTTTACCTGATCCTAGTACATTAACAGGGTATCCAACTGCTCCAACAATTAGCAATATTTGGGTAAACCGCGCTGACGATGAGGCTTTCCCGAAACAGCCTATGGATAATTCTACTAGCGATCCTTTAGAAGGAGTCATATATAATGGGCGTTTTTATCATCACACAAGTACAAATAGCATATTAAACAATGAGCTGGAGCGGTTGAATGAAATTAAGCACCTGGTTAGTACGGATTTAACGGTTTATATGTTTAATGATTTTATAAAAATACCAAATGTTGAGATTCCAATTGATTATGATAAGGAAAAAGAAAAAATTATTTCAACTACTATTGATCAAGAAATTAGTAATGAGTATATTACATTAAATTTCGATCAAATAGATATTGGTGTCCATCAAAATTATATATATGGATCGCTCCATACATCAGATGAATATCAATTAAATAGTTTAAGTGGATCATTTTCCGACCAACTAGAGAACGAGAATGTAAACTTTGGAGGAATAGCATCCTATCCTGATCCCAATTCTTTCACTCTATCTTTACCTGCTTTTAACACCATACCGAAAGAGATGGATGTAAATATTGATAGTATCATATTAACAGGAAATGAATCTTTTGAATTTTCATTAGATGTTTCTGATTATATCGAGAAAATATCTGATTCAAAAGTTAGGTACGAAGAGACCCCACACGAAAAAATTGGGGAAATAAAGGATACAAATATCTATTTAGAACAACTGACATACGCGTCAACCGGGATTGTGTTAACGATTCAATATGAACCACATGCCGAAGATCAGATGATGACACTTCATGCGCGACGGCCAACAGTACCGGCTATTAATGATCCTGACACCGATCGCCCTCTTTTATTATCGGGGGTAAATGAGAACGGGGATCCGGCAGTATTTGGACCACGTGGAAGTGATTCAGGTAATCGTTTTAACATTCTTCTTGAGAAAGACTTTATCTATGCATCCAAAGTTGTAGATATCAAGATTGAAAACCTACTTTATAAAGTGAAAGTGGATGAAACGTTACATTTTCCAATTTCTGATGAAAAATAACGCCATATTATGGACTTAGGAAGTAATTCCTAAGTCCAATTTCTTCTTCTATGTATTTATTAGCTCCCCATATCTGATATAGAAACGCAAAATAAATACGTGATTTCTATTAATTCTTTTTCGTAGCTTTGATAATAAACGTTGCTGGTAGCACTGTTGCTTTTTGCGTCGAATACCATTTCGAATAATCTTCCACTACTTTTCCTTCTGGAAGCGACACATCATCAATTACCCTTTCTATCGTAAACCCTGTTTCAATTAACGTGTTGATATATGTGCTTAATTTTCGATGAGAAATAACTACATTATTTTTCCAGGCTTCGTTTAACTCTGGACCCTCCGTATTATAGGATTTTCCGAATACATATGCTTCCCCATCAAAATTTATCCGATCATGTATTGGATGTTCCCAACTAAAAATAAAAGTGCCACCAGGTTTTAAATAATTGTAGATATGTGATAATGTGCGCTCTAAATCTAAAGTCCATCCGAGGGCATAAATGGAATAGACAATATCAAAATAACCTTGTGGTAAACCTGGATCTTCTTCCATTGCCGACTCAATGAGTGTGACTTCTGCCTGTTGATTTTTTAGAAGCTCTCGGGCTGTTTCAATTTGTTTCGTCGTTAAATCCACCCCCCATAGTTCAACCGCGCCATTTTCCCCCATGTATTGCAAGGAATGTCCGCTTCCACAGCCGATATCTAGTACCTTTTTTATTTGATATTTCCCCAATGAGATGTAATTGGTTCTCCGTTGGTGTTAGAGGTCCATATTCTGGAAGGGCAGTACGGCCAAAAAATCGTTCAGCTGATTTCTCCCAGCTATCTTTATTCATCTTTAAAATTGCTTCTGCTTCCATATATTTTATCCCCCTATTTTTTAGCACCCCGATATTTTGCAAACATGATTTCACCATAATATTGTTCATAACCAGCCAATCCTAATTCCTTTGCCATCTTAAGCTCTGCTTCTCGATCATATGGCACTCGTACAAATTGGACGGAATTAGTAGCATATGATCCATCTAAAATAGCGTAAGATGCCGACGTTAAATCTAGTGAATTACCTACACTCCCGACATTACAGAGTGTACCAATTTCATAGGTTTTTAAGAGTGTCGTATGGATGTCTCCATAGAAAACCATGTCTGGCTTACGAACACCTGAACTTGTTTCTTTACTATTTTCAAACATCGACAAACACGTTTCTTCCGGATGATATTCTGGTGCAATCCGCTCAAAGACACTTCTAGGCGAAGCGTGAATACAACGTACCAGCTGACCGTTTAACTCGACATCAATATGAAAAGGAAGAGATGCAAGGTATTCGTTGTCATCCTCTGATAATCGTTCCTGAAACCAATTAATAAACTCATTATCCGTTTCATCCCGGATAAAAACATCCCAATTTCCACGAATTACTTTTTCACAATGCTTTTGTATAAGCTCAATACACTCCGATCCTCGTGGTCCTTTTCCAACAAGATCTCCTAAACAAAAGATACGTTCAATGCCGCGCGTGTGAATATCTTCTAATACAGCTTCTAGTGCCGTTTGATTGCCATGAATGTCTGAAATGAGTGCAATTTTCGTCAACCTAATTCCCCCAATTTTTAATTTCGTAATTATTATTGTAACGAATATTCCCTAAAAGTTGTATAAGTAGTATGAAATTTATACAAAATTTAAAATGCAGATAAATGACAATCTCTTTTTTAATTGAATGGTGATTCATTTTGTGTTGCATGTTGCTAACGTGTCCTGTCCTTCATTCTCATTATGAAGGACTTTTCTTCATATATTTCGTTTCGTATGGTACTCCACCTTTTTCTATTAGCCGCCAACTTTATTTCACAATCATTACCGCACAATTCGCACGCTTGGCAACTTTATGGCTGACACTTCCTAATACAAATTCCTGCAGTACATTCAATCCCCTGCTACCAATGATAACCATATCAACGTTGTTATCATTTACATACGCAACAATTTCCGGTCCGGGATCTCCGTGCAATATTTTAGTCTCATGCTGAATACCAGTTGCATCAGCCATTTTTTCTATTTCAATAAAGAATGTCTCCCTTTACATTGCCAAACCATGATTGTTTATACGTAAGTTGCTCCAATGTAATTCCTCCTTCTTATCGTTAGTACGAACCTCTTGGAGAAATCCATTTAGATAAAATTCAAGCAGCTTATGTCATGAAAATATTTATAAAAATTTACAGAATATTTATGATGGATTTGTTAAAATTGTAGGAAGAAGTAGTGAAGGAGGAAATGTTTTGAGTAGGTATCAAAAAGCAAACGTATTAATCTCTTTATTTGTGTTACTTTTCTTTCTAACCTTATCTATAATCACAAGTCAATGGGGATTTTTCTTATGGAGCTTATTACCAATATTCATTGTAAATATGACTGCTTTCACGAATAAAAAGCAAAGAAATTAATTTTCTATTTTTATTAAAATTCATGTAAAAAAAAAATCCAGTTAGAAACAATGATTATTTTACGTACAAAGGAGAGTTCCTATGAAACGAAAAATACGAATGTCCGAGAAATTATTAATTTTTTGTTACAGTATCGTACTATTATTTCTACTTCTGCATGATTGGGTTCCATTAGGTACATTAAATGATGTGGAAGCGGTAAAAGCTGATAAATCTACAAATGAATTATTACTTACTACCTTAATTGGTGTTACACAGATTCTATTATTAATGGGGATTGTACTTTTTTACTTTGGCAGAAAACACCCCTTATGGATCAAGCTATGGCTAATTATCCATCCTGCTTGTATATTTGCAGGAGCTATTATGGATTGGTGGTTACCGTATTTATTTGGTATTGGAGCAGAAGAACGAGTTGAGAGATACTCACAAATGTTTGGGGATACACACGCTTTCCTCCCTGTCATGCATGGTATTGTCCCAAATACACTTCATACCATCTTTCATATGTCATTATTCTTTTGCATTATACTCATGATTTATATAAGTTTGACGAAGAACACAAAACTCGAACATATTAAAAAGCTATCTGCTTAGGTTTTAATAACATAAAATAATTATTTCTGTTCATACTAACTTCTATACTATGTCAACTATGGAGGCTTTTGGATGGAAGAAAAGAGTATATACCTAACATCAAGTGAAATAAGTTCATTATGGACTACCTATATGAATGATAGCATGTCTAAGTGCATTTTAAGTTTTATGTTAAAAGATATTAAAGACCCAGAACTTAAGCCTATCATTCAATTTGCTTACGATTGCGCATCTACTCATATAGAGAAACTGACTCGTATTTTTCATCAGGAGGAATTTGCTATACCGAACGGTTTCAGCGAGGAGGACGTCAACAAAAATGCACCTTGGCTCTTCACTGATATATTCTGTATTACTTACGTTAGTCACATGGCGAAAATTGGAATGCTAACACAAAGTGGATTTCTCAGTATGAGTACAAGGACTGATATACGCAACTATTTTTCCGATTGTATAAAGGAAACATCAATGCTCTATAATAAAGCAACGGAAGTTATACTATCAAAAGGAATCAATATTAGACATCCAATCATTGAGGTTCCTAAAGAAACGGATTATGTTGATAGTAAGAAGTATCTTAGTGGACTCAACCCATTTAACGAGAAGCGTCCATTAAATTCCATAGAGATTACTCATTTATTTTTCAATTCACTTACCAATTCAATCGGAATTAAATTGTGTTTAGGCTTTGCTCAAACCTCTCCATCTGTAGAAGTTCAAGATTATTTATTACGATTAAAGGAAGTAGCAACGAAACATACTAAATTATTCACCGATACGTTATTAAAGGAAACAATTGAAGCTCCTAGACTACCTGATGTTGGTGTGAGTAGTTCAACTACCCAAACATTCTCTGACAAATTAATCATGTTCCATATGTCTCTCTTAATGTCCTCTGGAATAGGGAACTATGCAACTGCTGCTTCCGTTAGCCAAAGACTGGATGTAGCAACTAACTATGAACGGTTATCTGTTGAAGTCGCAAAGCTTGCCAAATCTGGGGCAGATATTATGATTAAACACAATTGGTTAGAACAACCACCAGGTATTAAAGATCGAAATAAATTAATTAGAAATAAAAATAACAACTAAACCAAACCCCACTTTCTGTTGAAAGCGGGGTTTTCTATCGCTAATTATTTTTTGTTATATATACTTGGTGTGGATAAGGTATTTCAATACCATTTTGATCGAGCGCTTCCTTAATTGCTTTTCGAAGTTTCCGTTCAACCGCCCATTGCTCCATATTTTTCGTTTTAGCAATGACCCGTATTACAACATCAGATGAACCTAAAGCTTGGACTCCAACAACATCTGGCCCCTCCATAATATCTTCTTCCTGACTTGCAACCTGATCACATACACTTTGAATGACATCCATGGCTTGTTCTATGTTATCGTCATACGAAATCCCGATATCCACAAGTGCTCGCATATTTCCCCTGGAATGGTTGCTTACACTTGTAATTTCTCTATTAGGGATATAATGAAGAGTCCCATCAAAACCTCTTAATTTCGTTGTTCTTAAACCTATCTCTTCTATAATTCCATCATTTCCCGCAACAGTAACATAATCTTCCACATCTATTTGTTTTTCCAATAAAATAAAAAATCCTGTTACTACATCATTTACTAAACCTTGTGCTCCAAATCCAATCGCTAGTCCGATAATACCCGCCCCAGCTAATAATGCCTTAATATCAAAGTTAAATAATTCAAATACAATCCCAAGAAAAATAAATAATAGGAAGTATGAAAATATATTCACACTTATGGACTGAAGTGTTTTCGTACGTCCTGCTGATAAATCATTCGTTCTTTCAAAACCCTTTTTAATAGCCCTCCTACCGATGGATTTCACAATGAAATATACTATTAAAATAGCCAATAGTTTTATAATAATAATTCCCCATTCGACTATCTACTCTGACCAATTTACTTGTTCTATCCAATCTACCATCAACTCACCTCAAAATCTTTTTTATAGTTTCAATATTATTTTAGCGCATTCTAATATCCGATACAATCAAGTGATTTTTCGGATACTACTAGATACCCTATTTAAAAATTTCATAAACTCAGAAACTATGCCAATACTGATTAACTGTACAGATACATACGAAATAAAAATGAGCTCGAACTAGTAAGTTCAAGCCCATTTTAAATTACATTCAAATTGATTCATGAGAAGGATTCCATTGATGAAAAATGTGCGTAGTGAAATTTATTTGTCCTTCGCAATATCTTTTCTATTAGGGGCAAGTGGTGGTTGTTCTAACCATTTGTTTTTTGTCATAAGATTAAACCATTCTTTCGTCACCATAAGGTTTTTTAAAATGGTTTGCTCGTATGTTACGATAAGGTCTGTTCGCATGGATGATGCAAGTCCTGCTCCATGATAGGCTTGTGACGATTGAAGTAAAAAGCCAATATGATACAACATTAACTTATCCGAAAAGGGAGATTCCTGAGATATAGTAACTTCTGATTCCCAAGACATAGGTACCGGTAAATTATCTTGGTGTAATATTCCCCCTAAAGTTTGTATTTGATTATCGGATGTTTTTTGTAACGACTTTAAAAATTTTCTTACCTCTTTTGATTGAGCAACTTGGCTAAAAGCAATAGCAAGTGTCTTTTCCATTATTTTCTTTTTCATGTTAAAAGAAAGACTAATGATTTCCGTTGCTGCTAAAGGTCGTTGATTTCCAAAGTAGCCATCAAGAAACTGTTGTCCGGAAATAAACTCTGGATTGTTTTTCGGATAAAAGTAAGGATCTTTTTGGAAGTGTCCTTTTTCTAGTAATAATTCAATCGTTTGATGATACATTTTCTTTGCACTATTATCGCAAGCGTCATAAAAATCCCTTAAATCTTTCCTCACCGAGGAACTAAGGGATGTTGTATGACCTAACATCCCATGCAATGTCATAATATGTAAATAATGCAAACAAAAAATATCTGAAAATAATCGTTTCGCCCCTTCATTTAGGTCAGATTCCGTAAATCCAATTGGAACAGGAAATCCTTCATTTTCAATAAATATTTTAATTTGACTTTTTTGGGATTCAAATGTTTGAATAGCTTCTTCAAACAACATTTTAATTTTCTCATCTTCAATTGTGGATAGCATATATTTATTCACTATATTTATAGCTGTCCCTGTAACATATTCTCCCCATAACGTCCCTATTTCAGCAGATGTGAGCTTCAATTCCTCTTTATCCATGCAAATCACCTCAAGTATATATTTCCCAAAGTTTGCTTAAATATGATTGTATAATAAGAATGATTATTACATTCCACATCATACATAGTTGTTGACATAATAAGGAAGGAAAAATTATATAAAAAGAGTATGAAACATTTTTTGTTCCATACTCTTCTTTTTAATTATTCACCAGTTTCCGCAAAGCGCTTTATACGCTCACCAATTTCATCACGAACACTTCTGAATACTTGCCATTTTTCTTCTTCTGTACCTTCTGCCTTTGCTGGATCATCAAATCCCCAGTGCTCTCGCTTTACACTTGGTGGTGTGACCGGACATTTATCCGCGGCATCACCGCAAAGTGTAACTGCTAATGTTGCATTGTTTAAGATATTTGGATCAATAACGTCAGACGTTTGATCCGATATATCAATTTCAACTTCTTTCATTGCTTTCACGGCATTTGGGTTTAACCCATGTGCTTCAATTCCTGCACTTTTCACTTCCCAATCGTCTCCAAGATGTTTTTTCGCCCATCCTTCTGCCATTTGGCTTCTGCAGGAGTTACCTGTGCATAAAAAATATATTGTTTTTTTAGTCATGTGATTTTCTCCTTTTTAAAGTATTGTTAACGTGAAATATAGTCCTAATAATGTAATAAATAAGATCGGAAGTGTTAAAATAATTCCTGTTTTAAAATATGTTCCCCAAGAGATTTTCACACCTTTTTGAGATAACACATGGAGCCATAATAGAGTTGCTAAGGAACCAATCGGCGTAATTTTCGGGCCTAAATCCGAGCCAATGACGTTGGCATAAATTAAAGCTTCTCGAATTACACCAGTCGTATCTGTTTCAGCAATCGCGATGGCATCAATCATTACCGTAGGCATATTATTCATAATAGAAGATAGTATGGCTGCAATAAATCCCATCGAGATAGTTGCGACAAACAATCCCTCTTCCGCTGCTAATTGAATCAAACTAGCCAATAAATCGGTTAACCCTGCATTACGTAATCCGAATACGACAACATACATTCCAATAGAGAAAAACACGATTGCCCATGGAGCACCTTTAATGACCTCGGTTGTATTCACTACCGCACTATTTCTAGCCATTAGCAAGAAGAAAATTGCAATAATACCAGCTACAATTGAAACCGGAAGATTGATGAATTCACTGACAAAGTACCCGACTAATAACACACCCAGAACGTACCATGATAATTGAAACATCTTTTTATCTTTTATTGCTTCAACAGGTATCTTCAATTGGGATAGATCATAATTCCTTGGAATACTTTTTCTAAAATAAACTAATAAGACACCTATTGTTGCAACAAGTGAAAATAAGTTTGGTATAATCATTCGCGTTGCATATTCTACAAACCCGATTTGAAAGAAGTCTGCAGATACGATGTTTACCAAGTTACTAACGACAAGTGGTAAAGAAGTTGTATCGGCGATAAATCCACTTGCCATTATGAAAGGAAAAACCATTTTTTCTTTAAAATTCAAGTTCCGAACCATCGCTAATACGATTGGTGTAAGTATTAGTGCGGCACCATCATTAGCAAAAAAAGCAGCTACAATAGCACCTAATATACTTACATAAACAAACATTTTTATTCCATTACCTTTTGCAGCTCTTGCCATATGCAAGGATGCCCATTCGAAAAAGCCAATCTCATCTAAAACTAATGAAATAAGGATAATTGCAACAAATGCTAGTGTTGCATTCCAGACAATTCCCGTTACCTCAATGACATCCTGAAATCCTACGACACCTACAAGTAAGGCTAGGATCGCTCCGCCACATGCCGACCATCCAATGGATAATCCTTTTGGCTGCCAAATAACTAAAACTAAAGTGATCAAAAAGATCAATATTGCTAGAATAACCGTTGATGACAATTCCGTTACCTCCAATTTAACAACACGTAATTCGTGTACCTTGTTCTTCCAATTCTTTTAATCTTTCATCTTGACTAGGTAGTTGAGTAAGAATCTGTTCAATAAATGGATAATACGCATTTGTTTTATTAATCGAATAAAAAATCCACTGACCTCTTCGCTCTTCTTGAACTAATCCTAGATCTCTTAGTTTACGTAAGTGCTGACTGATTGAAGGTTGACTTGCTTTAAATATTTCTACAAATTCACACACACAACAATCATGTTGATCGAGAATTTTCATCATGGTTAAACGTGTTTTATCCCCCAATAACTTTAAAATACCAGTAGCTTTATCCATTTCTATTGCCGTTTTTAACATATCTTAACACCACCCATTCCATTTATACATTATTATATAATGATATGCTTATATATACAACAGAACTAATAGTTAAGTTTTTGTAAATGGTATCTAGCTATAAAAAATTCATTCCCTTCCCGTAATTGATGATACGAAAGGACATTCTCCATTCTCCAAATAATGAGGATACAGCTCGGTTCCTTCATCGATTTAAAGCTAAATTCGTATAATTCCCCTTAAAAAGACAATATTGTCTACATATTTACAATTTTTTCACTTTCCTATATACTCTAGCCAATGGAATACTCTGTAAATTAATTCCTTTCCACGTTTTTTAGAAGATAAAATATATGTACTTTTAATTTAAGTCAAGATTGCACTAAAAGGGGAATTCAAGATGAATAAATCTATGATAATACATGAATTCAAAATGATAAGCAAAAGCAAGAAAAATAATTTATTTATTATCGCACTTATTAGTATAATTTTAAGTTATTGCTTTTTAGTTCTTCCATCAAAAGTAACTCCAGATTCCTTTGACTCTATGGAGATGGAGCAAGAAATTAAAAATCTTGAAGCATCTCAAGATGGGAAAATTGCTAGAGGGGCAACAGGATTTGTTGACATGGCTGGTAGGTCACCCTATGCCGAAGACGCATATGCTTATAAAGTGCAATCTAGAATAGTTACTGCCTTTGAAGACCAGAATTTCAATCGTTTTATACATTTACGAATGAAAGGTTTCGGTTTTAATGAGATGAACATTAGCCGTGATTGGATGTTAATTTCGAATGCTCCATTCCCAGCTTTAGATGATGGACGCGATCATAGTTTAAGGAGTCTTCGCTATCAAGGATACTTAGATGCAAATATCCCAATTACATATGAAATGATTGAGCAAAAGACAGCATTACAGACTATACAAAATTTCCTTATGGGAACGACAGCCTTTATGATTCTGTTTTGTGCTATTTATTTTAGTAGTGACATGATTTCAAAAGACAGACAGCACCGGACAATTTTACAAGGTATTCCTACAGGCTGGTATCGATTAATCAATATAAAATCCTCGGTTGCTTTTATGTATACGATTTTCATTTTAACAGTCCTATTACTACTAGCTACCGTCATTATATCGATACAAAATGGTTTTGGTTCTTTTAAGCTTCCCGTACCAGTAACACAACCAAGTTCAGATACTGATCATTTCGGCTATCAATTTAGCGAGTATGATACCGTATCTATAGCTAAATTTCTCCTTTTAGCTCTTGGAATAATACCAATCCTTGTTTACCTATTTATTCGTTTAAACGCTATTTTAGGTCTATTATTCAAAAATTCCTGGCTTGTTCTTATGTTCGGCACAGTTATTTTGTTTTCAGAGCGTATCTATTATTCTAGAACATTAACAGAACTTTTTGGTATTGATATAAGTAATTTGCCACTGACTTATTTTGACTTTGGACGAGTTATTTCTGGTGAAAAATACTATTTGGTTCACTTAGAATCAATAACATATGAAAAAGGTATTCTTGTTTTACTTATTACGATACTAATTTTGGAGATTATCCTTTTTGTAGTTTCTCGAATTGTTAATAAGCGGCGTTTTTATCAGGCAGCATGAGGTCATGTTAAGAAAGGCGCAAGTGCCTTGGCTGTAGGAGTTAGAGTTATACATCTCTGTATATATTATATCCACCAACAGAAAGGAAAGTCGATATGTTCTGGAAATATACACTCTTTGAAACGAAGTTATTATTACGCAATCGAAAAAGCTGGTTTATAGCCGTATTCCTTCTTCTCTTTTTTCTTTTGTTTTTTATGTACTATAAACAGGATGTACCCCTATCATTAGTTGAGCAAAAAAGAATAGAAGCAAGTAAGATGCATGCCACCTTTGAACACGTGGATAATTTACGTCACGATATACCTGAAGTGGCCGAGGTTTACGATTACCTTACAGAACAATCATCCTTAATCAATTTTCAAGTTTGGTATTTAGGTAACGGTGATGACAGTGAACAGTATATCGAGAATGGGCTGGAATTAAACCAATTACGTCTAAAAGTACATGAGTTAGGAAACGAGGGAATTCCCGATCATCTTATTACAACAAAGGAAGAAATACAAAAAGATGATGCCCTACTTCATTATATCAAAGATAATCAGTTACCAATTGAATCGGATTCATTTGCGACAAATCATTATTTCACGAAAGCACTGCAAATGATGACAGGGTTATTATTTCTTATTGTTGTCTTAATTAGTGGCAACGAATTACTAGTGTATGAACAGCGACACCAAACCGTAATGAAAGGATTTCCATTATCATTCATGAAAAGAGTAACAAGTAAAGTTTCGATTCATTTTGTTTATCTTTACACTTTTCTACTTCTTGGTTTTTTCATTGGGAGTCTCTATGTAGCAAAAAGTCTAGAAGCTAGTGAATTCTCTTTTCCTGTTTTAATTTATAAGAATGGAGATTATGTCGCTGCTTCAACTCAACAGTATCTTCTATACATATTCATAGGATTGGCACTAGTTACTATATTACTATTGTTTTTATCCATTTTGCTAAACATGTTAGTAAAAAATGCATTTGCAAACATACTCATTGGTCTAGGAATCTTTCTACTGCCAGACTTAGTTATGGCGGCAGGATTTAAAACAACTTTATTACATCCTATAAAATATATTGATATAACGAAAGTATTATCCGGTGACCTTGCAATTGAATTAGGAAATAGTCAAATTGATTATTGGCATGCCATGGCTTCGTTAGGTGTTATTACGATTCTCTTGATTGGTGGCATTTATACCATCAATAAACTCGTAAATCATAGAGTTCCAAAAGACTCAACATTGGAAAAAGCCTCCTAGATACTTTACCCTTTCGAAAATAAGAAAAGGTTGAAAATTATTGAATAGAAATGAGGATTGTAATGCTTAAATTAAAAAATGTTTCTGTTAAGTATAAGGACAAGGTAGTATTAGATAACTTATCTTTAACCGCTGAGGGTGGAGAAATTATTGGATTGGTTGCCCCAAACGGTACAGGTAAAACAACATTATTTAATGTGATTGCAAATTTTATAAAACCTAATTCAGGAAATGTTACATTTAATGGAAACATTCAATACAAAACAGAAAGAAATGAACTATCCATCCATAAACAACTTGCAACTTTCCCTGATCAGGGTGATCTATTCGAAGAACTGTCTGGTGTAGATCATATGAAACTTTATGCTAATATGTGGAATGGGACATCCAAGCATGTTCAAGACATATACAAGCAATTGCTAATGGAGAGTTATGTAAAGAAAAAAGTTAAAACGTATTCCTTAGGTATGCGACAAAGATTGTGTTTTGCTATGATCGTTGCAGCTGATACACCCATTATGCTCATGGATGAAGTAATGAATGGGCTTGATGTAGCCAATGTTTCTCTCATTTCCAAACAATTGATGCAAATGAAAAAAGAAGGAAAACTAATTTTCGTTGCATCTCATTTATTAGCGAATCTTGATTTATATGCAGACCGTGTCCTTTATTTAAAAGATGGTAATATCGTACATCAGCAACAATTAAATGAATCTACCAGAGAATATATAAAGATAGAATTAACGCCGGTTCAGTATGAGAAGTTGATCCAGAATTATTCATTACCAGATGATCACCTTTATATCGCAAAACGTCTATGCTGCATCCCAATAGCACAAATGGATTTGGATGAACAGAAAGATTGGATAGAAAGGTTATTTGCTTACAAAGGAAAAGAACTAACAATTGGACCACTTGGAACGGTAGAGCATTATGAAAAGTATTACCATGAAAGTTAAGACTTGTTATATTACTAGGAGGGGAAATAAATGAAACGAATTGTTCTACTTATTTTTATCGCTTGTTTATTCGTTTTAAGTGGCTGTCAACAACAACCCTCGGAAAAAGTATTACGGTATCAAGAGAACTCTGAAATTATTGGAACGGAAAAAGATGAAATTATTGGTGAAATTAGTGATACCATTTACGAATCCATTGATCGTAGTAATTCGGGAGCAGAAGAGGTTGTCCTTTTTCCAATCGACAGGGAAGGTGAAGATATCATTCTTCCAGAAGGTAGATATATGATTACTGGTGGCCAGTCAGGAAATGTCATTGTTAATGATGAACATGGCGTTCTTTTATTCCACGGTATCTTGGATCAAGCTTATGGAGTAGCAAGTGTAACAGTTGATGTTAATGGTTCACATAGTGTTCATGTTGACGGTTTAGAAGAAGCTTCCATAACCCCGGTAACGACACAACTATCTAATCAGTTAAGCACAGGCATATGGGAAGTTGGGAAGGATATCGAAGAAGGAGACTACTCTGTTATGGCTGATTCTGGTTATGCCTTCGGAGATTTACAAATATTTGAGGAAGGGGAATCCACGAAAGTATACGAGATTATTGATAGTTCCCCAGATTCAAAGATTAAAGTTCACTTACAGGATGGGCAAAAAATAAAGATTACTGGTGTGTCTAATCTCCAATTTGAACCTCAATCATAAGTAATAGTAATTAAATATCGAGCAAGATTTTTTCCTTACTTAATAATGAAATACGTGTCTATAATGGCGGAAGATTTGAAATGAATAGTAAAGAGTACGATTTAAATATACACTTTTATGGCATTATACATAGGTATATTGTTGCCGAAGGATATATTAAAACATTTGATGGGAATTACAAAGTTTTAGATGATAATAATAAAATATTTGATTATATAGATTCCTTGTATAGTGATAAATAATGTAGATAGAAAACAAGCACTACATAAAAAGGAGTTTGGATATCCAAACTCCTTTTTCATCGATTGATAACTACTTCTTATTCAACTAACCTGCTCTCGATAGTGTAGTTACAGGGAATCGCATTTATTAACTAATTGTTATTGAATGCGCCTCTAGTTCTTTTTTTAGTTTGGAAAAGTTATCGTATGATATCCAGTCATTTCTTAGTTTAATAATTTTGCCATTTTTCAAGTGCAATTTAATTTCTTTTCCTATTACTTCCCCTTTACTTATATCACCATATATAATTCTTTTTTTACCTAGAGGCAACTTCCTAAGGTGTATAGTCAGTATTTCATTTTTTAAAGTTAAATAAGTAAGGTTAGTCATTCTTGTTAAAAAATATATTCCTTGAATAGCACCGAGTATTCCCGCAATTAGATAAACAATAGAATCATATAATACAAAACCCCAAAACTGTATTACTGAAAAAACAAACCATATTATTGCACTTATTTTCCAACGAGGAGTATCAGCTAACTTAATCTCCATTCCTAACCCTCCTTTGTTTTGCTTTTGAACTACCTATTAGTTTAAAAAAGCTTCTTCGTATATTTTTTAAATTTTATCATAAAATTCCTCTTTTCAAAAAATATATTACAGTAAAACGTTCTTCATCTTTACATGCCATGTCCTCGCTTAAAAAACATCCACTATAATGTAGTTTTCCTATGGGTAGTAAGAATTTGATGGATTGTATTCATTAAAGAAAAAACGTGATGGATTAATTTCCACCACGTATTATTTATATAGACACTTTTATTCTAACAATCTATAACAATGGGAAAAAATGAATAGCTAATTTTAATAAAATGCTCACAACAACCGCCGATAAACCTTATCCCCATTATACGAATACACAACCTCTTTATCATCCACTACCGTCTCCATATACACTTTACGACCCCATAATTGATGAATATATGGTAGAACATTCTCCAAATAATGAAGATCCAGCTCGGTTCCTTCATAACTGTGCACTAAATATAACTCACCATTACGCATATAATCACCGTTCTCTACCGTGATATATGGGAAACCGCCGTTTACACGCATGGACACAAGTTGGTCTCTTACATTTTCATAGTCTTTATCCGTAATCCGGTAATATTCACCTTGTTTTTCAAACAGGTACATGTCTTCTTGTTTAACAAGGTCCTTTGTAAGATAGTTGCGAATAAAAGAAATATCGGACTCGATTTCTCGAACTTCAAAAATTTTTTCTCTCCCAGCCCCAACTTCTATTCCTTGTTCCTTCATTTCATCTGTAGGATTGTTGTATCGTTCTTCGATGTCTTCAAAGATTTTCAGCCCAAGATAGTATGGGTTAATTTGCTGTTTTGAAGGTTGCACCACACTAGCATTTAGTTTAGCAAACTCTATGGTTTCCTCTGTTGTTAGGTCCATTTCTCGAAGGATGCGTTGGTGCCAATAGGTTGCCCAGCCTTCGTTCATGATTTTCGTTTCCAACTGTGGCCAAAAATATAGCATTTCCTCACGCATCATAGTTAAAATATCTCGTTGCCAATCTTCTAGTTCACGACTGTATTCTTGAATGAAAAGTAGTAGATCCTTTTCTGGTCGTGGGGGTATTTTTTTTCTTTTCTTCACAATGGGTTCCCGTTTGGATTCTACTTTTTCATCCAGATTCCACAAATCATCATAAGGGGTTTTGGGAGTCGTTTTTACCTCTTCCTCTTCTTCTAACTCATAAGATGGTAATTTGGGCCTTACAATGGACGGATCAATATGCTCCTGGATCGATAATACAGCATCCAAAAAGCTCTCTACTTCACTTTTTCCATGAATCATCTCATAATTTGCAATCCTTTCAGCAGTTGCAGTCATGCTTTCTACCATATCTCGTCTTGTATTGGAAAATCGTACGTTGTTTTTGAAAAAATCACAGTGTGCAAGGACATGGGCGATTATTAATTTATTTTGAATCAATCTATTAGTATCCAGTAAAAACGCATAACAAGGATCAGAATTAATAACCAGTTCGTAAATTTGGCTCAACCCAAGGTCATATTGAAGCTTCATTTTATGAAACTGTTTTCCAAAACTCCAATGGGAAAAGCGTGTCGGCATCCCATAAGCACCAAACGTATAAATAATATCTGCAGGACAGATTTCATAGCGCATCGGGTAAAAGTCTAATCCAAACCCTGTCGCAATCTCTGTAATCTCATCGATCGCATGAGTAAGTTCTTTTGATTCCTTCAAGTTGGATCCCTCCATGTTTGCTTTTTATAGTTTATGATATTCAAAAAGAAATGATGAACAGGAAAAATTGTGGATAAAAACAATGGTTATACATATATTTATATTGTTCACCACAAATCGTAATCATTACTATTTACAAAACGTAATCATTACGATATAATCTGTGTTATGAAATAAAAAGGAGATGAACAATACACATGAAGTATCTAGCAACTTTGTTTGGAATCTTATTACTTTCTTTATTTTTAGTAGCATGTACCAGCCAAACCGAAAGCAGCCAAGACGAAGATAAAGCTGCAGTAGAAGAGGCTTTAACTATCTATACCACGCTTTATCCGTTACAAGACTTTGCAGAAAAGATCGGAGGAAGTTATGTAAAAGTTGAAAGCATTATTCCTCCTGGATCAGATAGCCATACATATGAGCCGACCTCAAAAGAAATGGTGGAAATCGCCAAGGGTGATGTGTTCATATACAACGGTTTAGGAATGGAAACCTATGCAGAAAAAATTTCATCTGCGTTAGAAAATGAAGATGTTCTTATTGTTGAAGCAACTACAGACATTGAAACAATAGAACACTCCCATGATCATAGCGAGAATACAGAGGATGATGGTCATGACCACGAGCATGGTGATGATGCTGAAACCGAAGATCATGGCCACGACCACGAGCATGGGGACGATGCTGATGCTGAAGATCATGACCACGATCACGAGCATGGAGAAAATGCTGATGCGGATGAACACGAGCACGATCATGAGCATGGAGAAAATGCTGATGCTGAAGACCATGACCACGAGCATGGCGAAGATAATGCGGATGAAGATAAAGATCATGAACATGATCACGCCCACGGAGACCTTGACCCACATATATGGTTGGATCCGTATCGCTCAATTAAGCTTGCTGAAAACATTAAAAATGCACTTGTAGAACTGATGCCAGAAGCTGCTGAAGAATTCGAGCAAAACTATGAATCTTTGAAGACAGAATTAGAAAAACTTGATCAAGATTTTCATACATTAGTAGATTCAAAGAGTAATCCGGAAATGATTGTTTCTCATGCCGCTTATGGATATTGGGAGGATACCTATGGCATTCATCAAATTCCAATAGCTGGATTGTCTTCAAGCGATGAACCATCTCAAAAAGATTTAATTGAAATCGTGAATCTTGCCAAGGAAAAAGAAATTAACTATATTGTTTTTGAGCAAAATGTATCACCGAAAGTTGCTGAGGTAATTCAAGAAGAGATAAATGCAGAAGCAATTCAGTTACACAATTTATCGGTTCTAACGGATGAGGATATTGAAAACGGTGAAGATTATTTCAGTCTAATGAAAAGAAACCTGGAAAACCTAGATAAGGTTTTAAGATAAACAAAACACATCAACAAAGTATAAAGGGTTTGATTTTGGAGTATAAAAATTAAATAAACATTAAAAAAGGAATGCAATTTGGCATTCCTTTTTACTTGTAAAATAACAAAGGATTTAGCATTCAATGTATACATTATTACCCTCATAGATTCTTTAGCTTACAGTATTATCATTATCGGATTAGCGGAGGAAGTACAAGCCTCTACCGTTACTGATAAGCCGCTTGTTCTTCTCATTATAGTTTTACTATCTGTTGGTGAATAAATAGCAAACAAAAAACTTTAACAATCTATCATAATTTTACAGGTACACATATTTCGCAATAAGGGTTGTAAATCATATCACCAGTGTATCTTTCCATAATAGGTTTGCTATCAATTTGATATCCATTACTTTGCAGAGAAGAAAAAATATCAACATATGCTTTTTGAATAACTTCTGCTGTATGTTTGACCTCGTATATAAGGTATTTCCCACCAGAAAGTTCACTTTCGCAAATTGAATCATCCATTTGATAATCCTTTGAAATAACAATACAAGCATCAAATCTGCAATTTTCAGGAAGTGTTGTCTCCGGGTTATCTTGTGGAATTGCAAGTAGGGTTGCCGATTCAAGAAGATGTTTCTCTTTAGCCCATTTTTTTAACTTCTCCATTACTTCAATATTAGCAGGACCATATGGACCAACTCGTCGCATATAAGCAATACGATAGTTTGGAATTGTTTCTACTTTAAAATTCATGATTTATTACTTCCTTTCTTTTTTATATTTGTTTGCTACATTTCGAATGTAGCATGCTTTAAAATTAGATACATTACATTTTTTAAAATATATTATTTCTCGGGGGCTTTTGTTGGTAGAAAAAAATAATGGCTTATATTGAGGACTCGTATTCGCATATGAAGTGGCAAGCACATATGAAGTTACTTTGCCTTTGTATCATTTCAAATGTTATCGCTATACAACCCCTTTCATAACAAATTAAAAGGAGATACGAATTCAATTGCGAATTGTATCTCCTTTTAATTTTTTTATTATATTACGATTCAATCGGAACTTATCACAATCCCAGCCTTTACACTTATACCATTACCTTACACATATTATTTGTAAATTCTACTGGATCTTCAACTGGTAAGCCTTCAATTAATAAAGCTTGGTTATATAGAATCGTTGTATACAGATCGACTTTTTCTTTATCCTGTTCAAATGCTTGTTTCAAGCTTGTAAAGATCTCATGATTAGTATTGATTTCAAGCACTTTATCTGCTTTTATCTGTTGGTTATCAGGCATTGCATTAATGACTTTTTCCATTTCAATGGAAATATCACCATCAGCAGATAAGCAAACAGGATGTGTTTTTAATCGCTTAGAAACTCGTACATCTTTAACTTTATTTGAAAGTACCTCTTTCATATAGTCAAATAGATCTTTGTTTTCGGTATCCTCTTTCTCCGATTCCTTCGTTTCTTCCGAGTCAATTCCGAGGTCTCCACTGGACACTGATTTAAATTCTTTATCGTTATAATTCACTAACATGCGAATTGCAAATTCATCTATTTCTTCTGTGAAGTACAGAATTTCATACCCTTTATCTGCAACCATTTCTGTTTGTGGAAGTTTATCAATTTTTTCATACGAATCACCAGTTGCATAATAAATATACTTTTGATCTTCCGGCATTCTAGATACATACTCGTCCAGCGTAACTAATTTCTTCTCCTTAGAAGAGTAGAACATTAGTAGATCTTTTAGTACATCTTTGTTTGCACCAAATTCATTGTAAACGCCAAATTTCAATTGTCTTCCAAAGGCATCATAAAACTTTTCATATTGCTCTCTTTCATCTCTTTGTAAACTTAGCAACTGACTCTTAATCTTTTTACTAATATTTTTTGCAATTAGCTTTAATTGTCTATCATGCTGCAGCATTTCCCTGGAAATGTTCAATGATAGATCTTCTGAATCAACAAGACCTTTTACAAAACTGAAATGGTCTGGAAGTAAATCGGAACATTTTTCCATGATAAGAACGCCATTAGAATATAGTTCTAGGCCTTTTTCATAATCTTGAGAGTAATAGTCAACTGGTCTATTTTCAGGAATATAAAGAATAGCATTATATCGGATAGTACCATCCACACTGACATGAATATGTTTTAAAGGTTTATCAAAACCATATCTTTTTTCTTGGTAAAAATTCTGGTAGTCTTCATCTGTTAACTCTTTCTTATTTTTACGCCAGATAGGTACCATACTATTGATCGTTTGTTCTTCTATAATATCTTCGTACTCATCATCGCTTCCTTCTTTAAGCTTACGTTCAGTAACATCCATTTTTATTGGATAACGGATAAAATCAGAGTACTTTTTAATAATATCTTTTAAACGGTATTCTTCCAGGAATTCATCATATGATTCTTCTTCTGTACTTTCTTTTATCTTCAAAATCACTTCTGTTCCGACCGTTTCTTTCTCCGTTGTCTCAATGGTATACCCATCAGAACCTTGTGACTCCCATTTATAAGCCTCTTCACTTCCTAAGGATCTACTAATAACCGTCACAACATCAGCAACCATAAATGCTGCATAAAAACCAACACCAAACTGACCAATGATATCGTGACCATCTTTAATTTCATTTTCATTTTTAAAAGATAAAGAACCACTTTTGGCGATGGTACCAAGATTTTTTTCTAGTTCCTCTTTTGTCATTCCAATACCTGTATCGGTTATAGTTAATATTCTTCTATCTTTATTCGCATCTACTTTTATGTAGTAATCCTCTGGATCAAAGCGAAGCTTCTCATCAGTTAATGCCTTGTAATATATTTTGTCAATGGCATCACTTGCATTTGAAATAAGTTCTCGTAAAAAGACCTCACGCTGTGAATAAATGGAATTAATCATTAAGTCTAACAGCCGTTTCGACTCTGCTTTAAACTCTGTTTTGCCCATAATAACCTCTCCTTTCAGTTTGAATTAGCACTCTAACCTCTCAAGTGCTAATCTATATTTTAAATATCATAATCCAGTATGGACTGTCAATTGTTATACTTCACCCAGTTCAAGTTAAAAATTACCACGATTCAAACGCGAAACCTTCGTATGATTGCTTTCATTGAGGATAGCCTACTAATAGGAGGGATTATATGGAACAGAAATTTTTATCTATTGAGGAATTTAATGATTTATTACAACAGTGGAACGGACAAACGGTTAAAGTAACAAAGCATGAGATGGATGACCTTGATCAAACTGTATTACATTTACGAGATGTTTCCTATGCTCGAAATACACGTCGAATAGATGACTATGAGCCGATGCATTCCCTTCACTTAAATGGGGATGGTGATATTACAACCGGTGTGACCAATAGTACACATCAGCCGCTTCCAACATCCATGTATGAAATTCCGTTACAGGATGACTCATTATATGAGTATGACGGCCAGAAGTTTTTAATTAGTACGGATCGTGGGGTTTATAAAATAGAGGTTGTGGAGTGAACCTGTTAGTGAGATGAGTTAATGTAAGTGTATTGATTCGGTAAATGGAGCGATTCGCTGTTAAGTTCAATTATTCGCTCAGAAAGTACACCAATTCGCTCATAAACTTAAATATTAGCTCACAAGAGAAAATTTACCTGCGTCCTTGAAAAAGAAAATCACATTTTCTGTGTGCGATGTTTCACTCAGAATATTTTCACATCCTTGGCAGCATTAACACTAGGATGTCCTGTACTTCGTGGCTGGGCGTAGATGTTCCAAATAAATTAAGCCAATTATTTTCTTACAACAAAAAACCCCCATCAAGGGGGTCAATTAAACAACTAATGCCTCTTTTTGAAAGAATTTTTTCATTGCATGGTACACATCTTTCTTCTCTTTCATAATATAATGACGAAACTTCGGATCTTCCAATGACTGATATGCTCGCATTAATGTGGAAGGACGATTATATAAATTCACTTCAGCATACCCAAACATATTGGAAACATCCATTATTTCATTCACCAGCTGAATACACTTCGGGTTATCCGAGGTGATATTCTCTCCATCTGAAAAATGAAAAGGATAAATATTAAAGCGAGATGGATTATATTTTTCATCGATGAGTTCTAATGCTTTATCATATGCTGAGGAACAAATCGTACCTCCACTTTCACCCTTGGAAAAGAAATGTTCTTCTGAAACAACCTTCGCCTCCGTATGATGTGCGATAAATGCGATTTCTACCGATTCATACTTGGTTCGCAAAAATCGCGTCATCCAAAAGAAGAAGCTTCGAGCCATATACTTTTCGAATGTACCCATAGATGCACTCGTATCCATCATTGCTAAAACAACTGCCTTTGATTCCGGCTTAATCTCTTCATTCCACGTTTTAAAGCGCAAATCATCATTATATATTGGTGTTATTTCTGCATTTCCCTCTGTCGCATTACGCTTTAAAGCAGTTAAAATCGTTCGTTTTTTATCAATATTACCCATTAAACCTCTTTTACGAATATCATTAAATTCTATTTTCTCGGTAACAATCTCTGCCTGTTCCTTTTGCTTTAAATTAGGTAGTTCAAGTTCTTTGAAAAGCGCATCCTCTAGCTCTTCCAATGACACTTCCGCTTCATAATAATCTTTACCAGGCTTATCTCCTGCCTTTTTTCCTTGGCCCGGTCCATTTTTTCCTTTTCCAGGCTCACGACCGACCACATCACCAACCTGACTGTCACCATCACCTTGGCCTATATGCTTCGATTTGTTGTGATTGTAGCGTATTTTGTACTCATCCAAAGAACGAATTGGAATTTTCACTACATCGCGACCATTAGACATAATAATGCTTTCTTCACTTATTAAATCCGGTAAATTATTTTTTATGGCTTCCTTTACTTTGTCCATATGACGCTGTTGATCTTGAAAGCCTTTGCGATGGAGGGACCAGTCTTCTTTGGATACGACAAAATTCTTACTCTGTTCCTGCATGCCTTTCCCTCCTATATTTATTTTTAAATATCATATTACCAAAAATGGTATAACATGATATTTTATTTATCTTATGCATCAACATGCATAAGATTGCACTTAAAAACCCTATTTCTTTTGAAAAAACAACAAGACTAACAATATGTCAGTCTTGTTGTCATTCTTTTGTTTATCGATTTAATAAACTTCCGACATAACGGAGTAACTCGTTCGCCGATACGGAATTATATCCATACTCATCGATTAATCTCGCAATGACCTCGTTAATTTTCTTAAGCTGTGATTCATCTGGCGTCTTGGATGAAGTAGTAATCTTAACGACATCTTTTAAGTCAGCAAACAGTTTTTTCTGAATAGCTTCACGCAATCGCTCATGTGAATTGTACTCGAATTTCTTTCCTTTTCTTGCATATGCAGAAATTCGGATTAAAATCTCTTCGCGGAATCCTTTTTTCGCGTTTTCGGAAATTCCGATTTGTTCTTCTATTGAACGCATCAGTTTTTCATCTGGATTCATTTCCTCGCCAGTCAAAGGATCACGCAGTTTATTTTTATTGCAATATGCTTCCACATTATCTAAATAATTATCCATTAATGATTTCGCCGATTCCTCATAAGAGTATACAAATGCTTTCTGAACTTCTTTCTTCGCAATTTCATCATACTCTCTTCTTGCAATAGCGATATAATTCATATATCGCTCTTTATCTTCCTGTGAAATGGACGCATGTTGGTTTAACCCATCCTTCAATGATCGCAATACATCAAGTGCATTAATAGAAGAAATCTCTTTTCGAATAATTGTAGAGGAAATCCTGTTAATCACATAACGCGGATCAATTCCATTCATACCTTCATCAGAAAATTCTTTGCTAAGTTCTTCAACATCTACTTGATTAAATCCTTCGACACTATCTCCATCATACAGTCGCATCTTTTTCACAAGGTCTACACCTTGTTTCTTTGATTCCTTTAGTCTAGTTAAAATCGAGAATATGGCAGCAACTCTTAATGCATGTGGCGCAATATGCACATGTGCCATATCACTTTCCTTAATCATTTTTCCGTAAATTCGTTCTTCCTCACTTACTCTCAGGTTATAAGGGATTGGCATTACAATAATCCGAGAGTGAAGTGCCTCATTCTTTTTATTCGAAATAAAGGAACGATATTCTGCTTCATTCGTGTGCGCCACAATCAATTCATCTGCAGAAATTAGCGCAAACCTACCAGCCTTAAAATTTCCTTCCTGTGTCAGTGATAGCAAATGCCATAGAAATTTTTCATCACATTTAAGCATTTCCTGAAATTCCATCATACCTCGATTTGCTTTATTCAATTCGCCGTCAAAGCGATATGCACGTGGGTCGGATTCTGATCCGTATTCTGCAATCGTAGAGAAATCAATACTCCCTGTTAAATCGGCAATATCTTGGGATTTTGGATCAGATGGGCTAAATGTTCCAATACCTACTCGTTTATCTTCAGAGAAAAATATTCTCTCCACTGTTACATTTTCTATTTGCCCACCATACTCTTTTTCCAAACGCATCGTATTTAATGGTGATAAACTTCCTTCGATACGAATACCATACTCCCCAAAAAAGTCCTCTCGCAAGTGACTTGGTATGAGGTGTAATGGATCTTCATGCATTGGACAGCCCTTAATCGCATACACCGCGCCTTCATCTGTCCGTGAGTATTGCTCTAGACCTCGCTTCAGCATGGTAACAATGGTTGATTTTCCTCCACTCACAGGTCCCATCAATAGCAATATGCGCTTACGTACATCTAGTCGCTTCGCAGCTGGGTGAAAGTATTCTTCTACTAACCTTTCAATTGCTTCTTCTAGCCCAAAAATTTCTTCACCAAAAAAATGGTACATTTTCTTACCATCTCTCTCGGTTAATCCTGATGCTTTGATCATATTATACACACGGGAATGTGCGGTTTGGGCTACTTCTGGTCGTTCTTTAACAATTTCCAAATACTCCGCGAAAGTCCCTTCCCACTGCAAGCGTCTTTCCTCTTCTCGATAGCTCTTCACTTTTCCTAGAATGTCCATGGTATTCCCTCCATATAGGTCGCGGTATTTATACATCTTATGCAGAAGTTTAGTACATGATTCCGAAGTTTTTCCCGCTTCATCCGCTAACCTTTTTAAAAATTAGTTTCATAGGAATAAATTATTGTAAAATGCCAAAACTGTTAATAGAAATATAGTTTCTACTTTGTAGATTTAGGAGAGGGCAATATGGAGTTAAGCTTTATCGACGTTTCTTTGAAGATCATCATTGGATTCTTTCTTCTGTTTTTTATTACGAAGATTTTAGGAAAAACCACTATTAATCAATTAACCCCCTTTGACTTTATTACTGCAATCGTATTATCAGAGTTGCTAGGAAATGGTATATATGAAGATAAAGTAAGTATGATATATATCATCTACACCGTACTCTTATGGGGTATTTTAATGATTTCAATGGAAAAGATTCTGTTAAAATATAAAAGTTTAAGAGGATTATTGGAGAGTAACCCCTCCATTATTATTCGTGATGGAAAAATTGATAGACATCAATTAAAAAAGAACCGGATGAATATCAATCAACTATTAAGTTTACTAAGGCAAAGTGAGATTTTCTCGATTCGGGAAGTAGCATTCGCCATACTAGAATCAAATGGAGCGATCAGTGTATTAAAGAAGCATTTATATCAAAAGGTAACCATAGAAGATTTAAAATTGCCACCACAACCTACTGATCTTAGTACCACGTTAATTATGGATGGAGAAGTTATTGAAGATAACATTCGAAGCCTAGGGTTTGATGAAACATGGCTGCAGAAGCAACTTGTGACAAAAGGGATAAATAGTAGTGAGAAGGTTTTATATGCCGATTGGATCCCGAATAATGGTATATATGTCATTCCTTACGAATAACTAGTTGCCTTTACATATAACGCCTCTTATAACCAAGCTCTTCTAAAAGTGAATCCTAGTATTTCATTCAGTGAGGTTTTGCAGAGTTGCAATTTACCTCACTGAATTTTATGCTTGTCTCAAGATAAAGATACTTAGAGGAAATAGGAAGGAGTAGTACATACATATGCAGCCTTTACCAGAAACCTTTTACGATCAACCTACACTAGAATTAGCAAGATCCTTACTTGGTTGTGTGTTAGTGAACGAAACAGAGGAAGGAAATACTTCCGGTTATATTGTGGAAACAGAGGCGTATTTAGGTGCAACCGACCGCGCAGCCCATAGCTTTCAAAATAGGAGAACGAAACGTACAGAAATTATGTTCGGAAAAGCTGGAATGGTGTATACATATACAATGCATACGCACTGTCTAGTAAATGTTGTGAGCGGAGAAATAGGTCAACCGGAAGCAGTCTTGATTCGTGCAGTTGAGCCTAAGCAAGGACTACATTTAATGGAAAAAAGAAGACCTGTCACAAAGATCGAAAACCTAACGAGTGGACCAGGGAAGCTTACAAAGGCGATGGGGATTTCGACTGCTGATTACGGACGTTCATTCCTAGAGCCACCACTTTATATTGCGGAAGGTTTTACTCCAGATAGTATTACACAAGGAAAACGAATAGGTATTCATAATTCCGGAGAAGCAAAGGATTATCCTTATCGGTTTTGGATAACCGGCAATAAGTTTGTTTCAAAGTAAAGAAGCCCGCTAATGATTAGTAGCGGGCTTCTTTATTCCACAAACGATGTCACTCAGAAATAGCAATTTGGTTTTTACCGTTTTGCTTTTTCCACTGCTGTCATCATCTATTATATATATATTTCATTTTATAATGTAGTATTTGATAGATAAAGGGTGATTTTCCTCCAAAAGAAAAACCTTTCTCATCCAGAAAGGTAAGGTCCAATCCATTATTTATTTCTAACTTTCCTACACACGGATCTCTTTCTCGGTATGTAAAAAGAAATTCTTAATACCCTTTTCCTGGAATAACGCTCTAACTTCCTCCAAGGTCATCCCCATGTCCTTTGCTTCTTGAATCAGTTCCACCCACTCTTGATCAAGCCTCACGTTTACAGAGTTAATCATAGTTCCCCCCTAAAATACAATTGTATTTCAGGTAGCCCAGCCATCATATTGTTCCCAACTGTAGATCTGTGACTTTGCGTCCCTACTTTTCAATAGGTTTGCCTTTTTCTGAACAGCGGAATAAGATTTCAAATATTTATACCCTGAATTATAGCAAATGACTCGTTACAGTATCATTACACATGAAAAAAATTATATAACTATGATGAACTGCACCCTTTTTCAGAAGCTAGAAAATGTCTTAAACCATGCGTTGTTCTAAGATATTCACACGTTCATTCAAGTGAAAATCATCTATTTTATACTTTAATGCTGTCTTTAAATAATACAAAGTGTTTTTCATCTTGCCTTGTTTTTCATACCAATCAGCAAGGAATATCGACATATCTCCCCATTTTTCTTCAATGCAATTTCTTTTATTTAGAAACCACTCTTCATAAAGTCCAGGTAACGGATTATCCGTAATTTCTGCTAGTATTTTTTTATATTGCATAGCTTTTTGATTGTCATCTTCAAGTAATTGCGCATTTTCTATCGCTTCTAAATGACTGTGTAAGTCAGACTTTACTTTCCCTTGTAAAAAAACATGCTCTCTTTCGGTCACCAGAATAGAAGCACTAGTCTTACGGTCCGCTTCTAGCAAATGCTTTAAATGGTGCAAGGCTACCCTTAAACGGTTACGAGCATGGATAAGATCTACTTCTGGCCAAAATATGTCACAGAGCTCATCACGTGTAACCGATTGTTGAAGGATTAGGTAAACAAGAATTTGTTTAGCCTTTCGTTTTCCCCATCCTTCATGGATTCTTTCCCCATTTACAACGACACCGAAACCGTTCATAATATGGACGTGTAATTCATTATAATGTTCTCTTTTTTCACTAAACATCCCTCTTATCTCTGAATACATTTCCGAAGTTAATTCTTCTTGATAATTATTCTCTGATACGTTTCTTTGGTTGTTGTTTTGTTTCTCAATAAAATTGTGAATCCATTCCGATGTAATTTCTGGTTGATCCATCTGTATTAAAAACGAAGCGAATGGTACGGTATAATATCTGGCATTCGGATTAAAGTTGAGACTCGCACTATTTAATTCGGGAGGAAATACCTCATCCTCTGAACCAGAAAGGATTAGTATTGGTTTATCTACTTTTTGTAAATACATAATTGCATGATGCAAATCCTTTGTATGAAATAAATCAAAGTAAACTTCCGGTGACACTTTTTCAAAAGCATGTAGTAAAATCTTTTCCTTGTCTTCTGTAAGGTCATAGCATATGTTGTTGACTAACTTCTTCCCCATTTCTAATACATTACGCTGCCCATTTACAAATTCTTTTCGTTGATTAATAACTTTGTCTCCAAGTTTCTTTGGGTAATGAAATGGCACACTGAATAATATCAAGGAACGTAACCGTTGTTTCACTTCTTCATCTTGCGCAGCGAGGTAGACTGCAACTAGTCCACCAAAACCTTGTGCGATAAAATGATAGTTTTGTATGTCCAATTCAGATAATAGGTATTTCAAATCTTCACTAAGAATTTCAACGGTTCTCTTTTGTTCGCCAGCATCACTATCACCATGGCCACGCAAATCGTAAACAACTACATCATAGTGTTTACGAAAATATGGTATTACGAAATCCCATGAATGCATGTCTAGACCAGTACCGTGAATTAAAATAAGTGTTTCCTCCGCATATGGATCTTCGGATTGAATCCATTCATAATTTATATGAATATTATCACGTTTCATCCAGACCAAATTACATCATCCCCATTTGAATTTATGTAAAACAATCTATCTGCTCTAGTTATATATAACTAATTTCGTTAAAATATGGTAGAATTCCTTCTTTTTTTCTTATATTTACTTGATCGTTTACGTAGATATATATTTATTTACATTGTTACTGGAATCATATTACTATAATATGGAAAGTATTCTTACGGGAATTGTGTGGTGAATCAATTGTTTAAAATTATGTTAATCGAAGATGATACAACCCTATTTCAGGAAATAAAAGAAAGATTGTCTCAATGGTCCTACCATGTGCAAGGTATTTCTGATTTTGCGCATGTCATTGAGGAATTTACTACAAATAAACCTGATTTAGTTATTATTGATATACAGTTACCTAAATTCGATGGATTCCATTGGTGCCGAATGATTCGCTCTCATTCGAATGTGCCAATTATCTTTTTATCTTCTCGTGATCACCCAACAGATATGGTAATGTCCATGCAGCTAGGTGCAGATGATTTTATCCAAAAGCCCTTCCATTTCGATGTACTAATTGCTAAAATACAAGCCGTTCTTCGACGAGTTTATAATTACAATACGGAGCAGCAATTAGACCTAAAGACATGGTGCGGTGCAACAATTGATTATGCCAAAAACATCGTAACAACGCATACGAACTCTGTTGAACTCACAAAAAATGAGATGTATATTTTAAAGATTTTAATCGAAAAGAAAAATGAAATTGTTTCTCGTGACGAATTAATAAAGAGTTTATGGGACGACGAGCGGTTTGTCAGCGATAATACGTTAACCGTTAATGTAAACCGACTAAGAAAAAAATTAGAGGATCTTGGATTAGGACAATATATTGAGACAAAAGTGGGACAAGGATATATCGCTAAGGAAGAGGCTACCTTATGATTCGTAAGTTTTTAAGAGAAAGACGAAGCTGGATCATCTTCTTCATTGCCATACAGCTATTACTCATATTTATCAGTTTCATTGATCCGTCAATTGCGCTGATGCCGATGATATATATTGTTTTCCTATCTCTCATTAGCTGGGGTGCCTTTGTCATCATCCGTTATAACAAAGAATCAAAGTTCTATCGAAGTGTACAAGAATCAGATCGTACTATTGATTTATCCAGTATACCAAAAGCAGAAACACCATTTGAAACATTAATCGAAGAACATCTGAAGCAATTGACAGAATTCTATAAAGAGGAAATTAATGACCAACTAACGAGTCTGGAGCAAGAAAAAGATGAATTATTATCTTGGATTCATGAGGTAAAGACACCATTAACAGCCATGCAGTTAATGATTGATCGAGTGGATGACGAAAACCTGAGATCACAATTACGATACGAGTGGCTACGTGTCCATTTATTAGTGGATCAACAACTACATCAAAAGCGTATTCCATTCATTAAAAATGATTTATATATCGAAAAAACAGCTATCGAGCCATTAATCTTTCAGGAAATTAAAGCGTTAAAATCATGGTGTATCCAAAAAGGAATTGGTTTTGATGTCTCCCTTGAATTTACGGAAATTCTCACCGATGTAAAATGGCTTGGATTTATTATACGGCAACTTCTTACGAACGCTGTCAAATACAGCGACTCAACCGACATTATAATAAAAGGCTATCAGCAGGAAGGCATTGATCATTTACAGATTCAAGATTTTGGTCGTGGTATTGACCCCAAGGACCTGCCACGAATTTTTGATAAAGGTTTTACTTCTACGCTCAACCATAAAGACAGTGCCTCAACTGGAATGGGCTTATACTTAACGAAAAAAGTAGCCGAATCGTTACATATACGCCTTCATGTACAGTCAATCGTCGGTAAAGGAACCACCTTTACGTTATCATTCCCAAAAAAGAATGATTTTGTAACTATCACAAGCATGTGACAACATTGTCACATGCTTTCCTTGTATTGTTATATCATATAAAGGTAAATACGCTATATTTTGTCTAAAATAGAAGCAAGAAGGAGTGAATCAAATGAAAATACTTGAGGCAAATAAAATTTATAAAAGTTATGGAAATAAATTTAATAAACAAGAAGTGTTAAAAGGAATTGACATTCATGTAGAAAAGGGCGAGTTCGTTAGTATTATGGGAGCATCTGGTTCCGGAAAGACAACATTACTGAATGTACTATCATCTATAGATCATGTTTCAAAGGGTTCGATTAAAATTGAAGAAAAAGAATTCACTAGAATGCGGGACAAACAACTAGCCGAATTTAGGAAGCATCATTTAGGATTTATCTTTCAGGAATATAATTTACTAGATACATTAACCGTGAAAGAAAATATTCTATTACCTTTATCCATTAAAAAAGTTTCCAAAAAAGAGGCAGATAATAAGTTCCAAACCTTAGCAGCTGAGCTAGGTATTGATGACATTAAAGATAAGTATCCAAATGAAATATCTGGTGGACAAAAGCAGCGAACTTCTGCAGCTCGTGCATTTATACATGAGCCCAGCATTATTTTCGCAGATGAACCTACTGGGGCACTCGATTCCAAATCTGCCTCTGATTTACTCAATAAACTAAGCGAACTGAACCAAAAAAGAGAAGCATCCATTGTAATGGTTACCCATGATCCCGTAGCAGCAAGCTTTAGCAAAAGGGTTGTATTTATAAAAGACGGTCAAATATACACACAATTAAACAAGGGTGAGGAAACAAGACAATCATTCTTTCAAGATATTATTAAAACCCAGGGTGTGTTAGGTGGGGTAAACCATGAACATTAAGCATCTCATCTATCGAAACTTAAAGAAAAACCTGAAAAACTATTATCTTTATGTGTTTGCGTTAATTTTTAGTGTTGCCTTATATTTTGCCTTTGTCACATTACAGTATGATCCATCGATGGATGAAGCAAAAGGGTCCATTAAAGGAGCAGCAGCAATTAAAGCGGGTTCGATTATATTAATCATGATCGTAACTATTTTCCTTTTATATGCAAACAACTTATTTATTAAACGTCGTAGTAAAGAAATTGGGTTATTTCAACTAATTGGTATGACAAAGGGTCAAATATTTAGAATCCTTAGTATGGAAAACATTATGCTATATTTTGGATCTATGTTCGTAGGAATTTTTATTGGGTTCTCCATGTCTAGGTTAGCTATGATGATTTTGCTTAAGGTAATAGGCATTGAAGCAGTTGCTACCTTACGATTCTCGACAGAAGCATTAACCCAAACCATCCTTGTCTTTGCGTGTATCTATGTTTTAATCTTGTTAATGAATTTCATTTTTATCAGAAGACAAAATATCTTATCCTTGTTTCGAGTAAACTCCACAACCGAAGATACAGTAAAGAAACTGTCACTCACTCAAGTTATTTTAGGTGTCTTGGGGATTGGATTCATTGCTTTCGGATACTATTTATCCACAAGACTATTTAGTGGAGACTTTGTCGGAATGAATGAGTTATTCATGGCAATGATAGCTATTCTCGGAAGTGTCATTTTAGGGACATTTTTATTCTACAAAGGCTCGGTGAGCTTTATTTTTAATATTATCCGTAAAAAGAAGGACGGCTATGTAAATGTAAAAGATGTATTATCACTTTCATCTATTATGTTTCGGATGAGATCGAATTCTTTGTTATTAACGATCATAACAACCGTATCCGCTCTTGCTCTCGGTTTATTATCTTTGAGCTATATTTCTTATTATTCTGCAGAAAAAACAGCGGAGCAATCCGTTCCTAATCATTTTTCTATCCCAGATGAGGAGCATGCAGAACAATTTACAACTACATTAGACAACCACGATATAGCTTATACTACGACCAAAATGAACTTATTAGAAATAGAAGTAGATATATCCGACATTTTAGGTTCCTATGATGAGATGAACTTAAATTTCGACCCTGGCTTAACAGCAATGACTGTTGTAAGTGATGAATTTATCGATGATTTGGATATTTCAACGAAAGAGACTATTTTTATTAATTCAAATGAAGCTTTGTTGCAATTCTTAACATTAGAAGAATCCGGTCACGTCAATTTCATCGGAGATCATAACACCATTGAGTTGGCGTATATTGGAATAGAAAATAAGAGTATCTTACCGTTACGTCTTACGCAAGGTGGATTCCCAGCTGCTGTTGTTGATCATGAAATCTACCAACAGCTTGAAGAAGGGCTAAATCCAGACACTTTGGAAGAAATGGAATTTCCTGTTTATGTTGGCATTGATATTGAAAGGTCTAGAGATTTAGAAGAAGCAAATGATATCTTTCAACAAGATGTAAGTAAGTGGGCAGGTCATGAATCTCGATTAGAATTAAGTCAAAATCAAAAACAAACGATGGGCCTTATCATGTTTATCGTTGGATTCTTAGGTTTAACCTTCCTTATTACTTCTGGGTGTATTCTTTACTTTAAACAAATGGACGAAAGTGAAGATGAAAAATCTAATTATACAATTTTACGAAAGCTAGGATTCACACAACATGATTTATTAAAAGGCATACGTGCAAAACAAATTTTTAATTTTGGAATACCTTTAGTCGTAGGGTTGAGTCATAGTTATTTCGCCGTGAAATCTGGTTGGTTTTTCTTCGGCACGGAAATGTGGACACCGATGATTATGGTCATGATCTTTTATACCGCTTTGTATTCCGTCTTCGGATTTCTTTCGGTGTTGTATTATAAGCGAGTGATTAAAGAGGCTCTCTAAATATTATGTAAGGCTCCAGTTCCGTAAACTGGAGCTTATTTCTATGCTAATGGTATTGTTTTTTCTGCGTTTATATAACCTGCCCCATATACATTTGGATCACCGTTTCCCCATGCATCTGCACTTCCCATCACCATTCGTTTAACCTCATTCGGCGTTAACGTACGATTGTATTGTAGCAATAAAGCTACTAAACCTGCACATATAGGAGTTGCCATCGAAGTGCCTGATAGCGTCGTATAATATTTATCCACTCTAGTATCTCGCTGCTTATCTATATAAGAACGTGGTGACCTTAAAGAGACAATATTAACGCCTGGAGCAACGACATCTGGTTTGATTTCATTGTACAACGTTGGACCTCTACTTGAGAAACTAGCAATCTCATCCCCTGTACGTGAAACGGTGTTTTGATCATCTATTGCTCCAACTGTAATGACTTTGTCACTAATCCCTGGACTTGAAATGGTACCACTATCTGGACCTTCGTTACCAGCAGCTACACAAACTACCATCCCGGCATCCCACGCCGCTTCTACCATTTGTACCATTGGGTCATCATTTTCATTTGGATAAACGGAGCTCGCTGGACTTCCAATGGACATCGATAATACATCAATACCCAATTCATCTTTATGATCAATCGCCCATTGAACCCCTTCCATGACTGTTTCTAATGAACCGGATCCAAGTTTATCAAGCACTTTTATACCAACTACTTCGGCTTTTGGAGCGGGTCCTTTATACTTCCCGTCTGATGCTGTTCCATCGCCTAATGCACACCCTGCACAATGGGTCCCATGACCATTATCATCATAAGGTTCCCTACGATTGTTTATGAAATCGCGAAATCCTTTCATGCGCCCTCGTAAATCCTCATGTGGAAATATTCCGGTATCGATTACCGCAATCGTTACATTTTCCCCTGTTAATTGGGCATCATTTCTAATGAGGTTGTCCGCATGGATTGCAGGTGTAGCCACATCCAATAACGCACGAACCTCTCGATTGTAATAGACTTTATGAACATGATTACAAGATGAAAGTATGTCCTTCAGTGCAGTCGGTGTAACAATAGCACTACAGGACTTAATACTCTTAAAGTCCTTTCTATGCTGACAACCTGTGTAACGAGAGACGATATCCTTTACTAGATTCATATCATTTTGACAGCTAATAGATTCAGTATCTTTAAACTTAATAATCACCGGTAGTTTCTTTTTTTTATTTAAAAATGCTTCATAGGGGCGGTGCAAATAACAGGGAGTATGCTTGAACGGACGATACAATGCCAGAAATTCTTCACGCAAATGACGGTCTAGTCGCGCTGCGTTGTTTCTTATCATTTCTATCATTGAAATACCAACCATCTATTTCTCCTCCTTTTCTATGAGATACTGATAATCTATGAAAAAGGCTAGGAGAAGAAACGGTGTTTGTTCCCTATTTGGAGAAATTGATCTAACAGACCCTGTCTTTCAACAAAACTAGTTGATTTTCTCAACATAATCTGACAAGTTTTATGAGATATATCCGATATAATGATGAAAAAGCAGAGTTGGGAGAGACATTATGGCGATAAATTTTAGTTTATTCAAAATGGATACCGACTTTTCCGATAGGGAACAGTCTGTTATTGCAGACCTTCAAAGAGAAGAATTGTGTTTTTATAGATTTATAGGAGGAAACTCTAGTGAAACCGAGGATCTTAGTCGAAAGTTACAAGTATTAAAGGAGAGAAAAGCACTTTTAATTGGTATATTCCGCTTTCCATTCCGATTTGAAGGAAAAAAAAGATTTCAAACTGCAACGGAGCAATATTTCCAAATGAAAGAAATTTGTGATGCTGTTATATTTTTTGATAGTGATGCCTTAATGGAAACAATTGAATCAACTACAAGCATTCGTGAAGCCAATCTTACCTTCAATGCTATTGAGGAACGTACGATTCATACACTACGGGAAATGGTAGAACAGACAGGTGAAATTAATATCGATTTCCAAGATATCGATACATTTATAAAAAGGAAAAAGGGACCACTTTTTCTACATACTATTGAGGGAGATTCCTTTGATGAACCACTGAAATACTTAATCTCTACTCCATATTTACCAGAGGATTTTACAGACGGGGAGCAATTAATAATCAATATTGGATATACGAGAGATGTAGATATGGAAGCTTTCCGTCAAATCAACTTACGGCTTAACGACTTATTTTCTAAAGCAGATCTGTTTAAATTAGGATCGTACTTTATTGATGAACCTGGTCAACAATTTATAATTACGTTGCTTGTAAATGGCATCAAAGACCCAGTTGTTACACCAGTTGTAGATAAAAAAATGCCAAAATACAAGGAGCTATTCAAAAAATGGCAAAACTATTCAGAAGGCGGTAAGAAAAAAGTTAATTTTTAAGACTGATCAAACAAGAAAATATTGTTGGTCAGTTTTTTTACATACATGAATCGACGGAATTTATGTATAGTTCTACTTCAGTTAAAAATAATATTAGAAACGCGATTGGGAAGTAGGGCAAAGCTAATGTATGAAACGATAAAAGAAATAGGTGTTACGTTAGGAAGAATAGCAACTATTTTACCGTTACTATTATTTGTCACCTTATATATGGGGAAGCGTGCAATAGGAGAGTTACCAATATTTGATTTTTTAATCGTCTTAACACTCGGTGCAGTTGTTGGTGCAGATATAGCTGACCCGAACATTCACCACCTCCCAACAGCTGCAGCAATTATTTCTTTAGGAGTATTTCAACGCCTTGTTAGTAAGTGGAAAATTTCCAACCGAACCATTGGAAAACTCATCACTTTTGAACCGACTATAGTTATTTACAATGGCAAACTACTAGATCAAAACATAAAGAAAATCCGATATTCCATCGATAACATTCTTCAAATGTTACGAGAAAAGAATGTATTTGATATTGCGGAAGTAGAAACCGCTATAATAGAGTCAAATGGATCATTAAGTGTTTTAAAAAAGCCAGGAAAGAACCCAGTAACTGTAGAGGACATGAATATTCCAAACAAATCCTCTACCATTACTTTTCCTGTTATAATAGAAGGAAACATTTATTCTACAGTGCTTGAACAATTTCATCTAAATGACGAATGGTTAGAACAACAACTTTCCGCACTAGGAATAAAAGATAAAAAAGATGTATTCTATGCGTCAATTAACCGACATTTACAATTACAGATTTCATTAAAAAACGAGACCACACCTAACATCCCTAATATTCGACACTAGGCTAAGTATGTTTTCTTTTATACTTACCAATCGTAATAACAAAAAGGACGATACTAGCCAAGAAAACAACCTCTAACAGTGGATATGAAGTAATATATTGATGTACAATTTTTTCTTTTACGATCATCTCACCTGCCGTCCATGCAAGAAGTGCTGCACCGAGATAAATAATAAAGGAGTATTTATCCATCAAACGAAGTATATACTGGCTTGCAAAAAGGATAATAGGAATACTAAGAATTATTCCAAGCATAACTAGAAGGATATCATTATTAGAAACAGCTACAATAGCTAAAACATTGTCTAAGCTCATTAGTAAATCAGCAAAGATAATAATGATGATGGCATCCTTAAGCGTACTACCAACCTTAATATTATTTTCTTCCCCATGGTTGTCCACTAATAATTTATAGGAAACAATTAAAAGAAGTATTCCACCGATCAAATGAATAAAAGGTAGCTTTAACAAGTAAATCACAAGTAACGTAAATACAATTCTGAATCCAACTGCTCCAATCGTTCCCCACAGTACCGCCTTTTTCTTTAACTTATCTGGCAGGTTTCGACTTGCCATAGCTATTACTACTGCGTTATCGCCACTTAGAATTAAGTTTATTAATAGAATCTTAACTAAAGGCTCAAAAAAATCCAAGGTCATCCCCCACTCTCATTTCCCTTATCACTTTTATGACATTAATTTGGCAATAGCTTGTCCAAAAGAAAAGATGGATAATTTTTTTTGACTACTAATAAACCTATGTTTTCGTGAGTGGTTACATTACTTTTTTATTTACCTAAAAAGATCGATTGAATTGTTGCTTGTGAGCGAATATTTTTATTTATGAGCGAATCGTTGCTGGTTCTGAGCGAATATTTCATTTTATGAGCGAATTGCTGCTGGTTCTGAGCGAATATTTTATTTTATGAGCGAATCGCTACTGGAAGCTAAAGCGTGTTTTTCTGCCGGAGTGGGTTTGTGGCACTTGATTCAATAAGATTAAAAGAGGAAAACGTTAAAATTAGCTACCGTTTAAAACTCGGTCATTAGAATAAATCATATGTAACCTGTGAAAAATAAGCATGAATGGTGGTGAATTCATTTGGCATTTAAAAATTTCATGTTCCGAATTCGTTCTAGCTTTTGGTATTTACCTAGTGTATATGGTTTGATTGCAGCGGTTCTAGCATTTCTAAGCACTAAACTGGATGCATTCATTTTAAAATTCAATGCCATTTATTCGGCTATTCCATCCATGCTTTTTGCCGATATCGATCTGGCTCAAACAATACTCAGCTCTATTTCCGCTTCACTTCTAACGATGACGACCATTACTTTCTCTACCATTCTTGTCGTATTAACTACATATCTATCTGAATTCTCTCCAAGGACGTTACAAAACTTCATTAGAGATCACCATACACAGCGTGTCCTTGGTATTTTTGTCGGAGGAATTATTTATTCTCTACTTTTATTATTACTCTTGCGTGAGACGGTTGAAGTAAATCAATTCATTGTCCCTTTTTTTGCTATCATTATTGCAATTATTTGTTTGATCGTTTTCGTTTTCTTTATTCACCATGTTACAAGCTGGATACAGGTGAGTAACTTAATTCATAACATTACATTGGACACAATCAAAAAAATTAATAATGACCTAAAAGATGTGGAAAATGTAAATAAAGATGCACCTTGGGATGATTGGGAAAGTGAAGAAATTAAGCAGATAAAACCAAGACCTATTACTGTAAAAAAGGCAGGCTATATACAGGATATTGATGTAAAGGGAATGGTAGGACAAGCTAGTAAGGATGAAAGTATTATCCGTATTGAAAAGCGAATTAATGATTATGTGGATCCAGACACACCACTCCTTTCACTGTGGACATTTGGAGATAGTAATGTCCAAGATAATTATGAAAGATTTGTAACCATTGGAACGAAACAGGCTGCTTATAACGATATTGAAACTGGACTAACAAAGATTGTTGAAATTGCGTTACGAGCATTATCTCCCGGTATAAACGATCCTAATACAGCTATTAACTGCATTGATAACCTGGGAAAGATTTTAACAAAATTAGGTAAGAAACATTTACCCAGGTCATTTCATAATGATAAGCAACGGAACTTACGGGTAATTTATAAGCAACCCAACTTTTCGGACTATCTTTATCAATGCTTTTACCAAATTCGCCAAAGCGGTTTTCATGATATATCTGTACTTTCTGCAGGAATTAAAGCATTGACAATTATTGCGGAAAGCAACTCAAAGGAGGTTAAGGAAATCGTTTGGGAATTTACCGAATACATTGTGGAAGGAATCGACAAAGAATCATTACTATCATTAGATAATCGTTATATTAATGAAAAACTAGAATTACTTGCTCAAGCCACAGATCATCGTATGGATTTTAAACCATTGTAGAATAATAAGAGATTTTTGTGTTTACCTCCCATCATTGATAAGATAATAATTATTTAAATGAATGGAGCGGTTTCATGAGAATAGGGATTATCGGATTGGGAGATATTGCAAAGAAAGCCTACTTGCCTGTACTTTCAGAAAGAGAAGATATTGAACTTGTGTTTTGCACACGAAATGCGGATACCCTCAATCAGTTAGCGAGAAAGTATAGAATCAGAGAAAAGGTTCAAACTGTGGAAGAACTAATCGAACAAAACATTGATGCAGCATTTGTGAGCACTGCTACAGAAGCTCACTATGAAATTACGAAAAGGTTATTAGAAAATGGGATTAGCACATATATTGATAAACCGATATCCTTGAATTTCCAGGAAACAGAAGAAATAGTCAAACTCGCTAAAGATACTGGAAAAATTGCAATGGTAGGATTTAATCGAAGGTTTATTCCTCGAGTAAAAGATCTCAAGGAACAAGGGAGTCCAAATCTCATTATTATGCAGAAAAATAGATTTTCTGCTCCCGATTTTCCAAGAAGATTTGTGGTGGAAGATTTTATTCACGTGGTAGATACACTGCGTTTCTTGATGGACACGGAAGTAAATAACGTGCACGTTACGTTTCATCAAACCGGGGATAAGCTTGACCGGCTAGTAGTACAGCTTATTGGAGATGGGTGTATTGCATTAGGCGTAATGAACAGAAATGGCGGGGTGACCGAAGAAACCATTGAATATAACACTGGAACTAACAAATATGTTGTAGATCGCCTAGTTGATACCACACATTTTCACCATAAAGAAATACGTATATCTAAATTTGATGATTGGGTGCCAACTCTGTATAAACGCGGATTTTATCAACTTATCGATCATTTTATAGACTGTGTTCAACATCAAAAGCAACCTGATCCATCCATAGATGACTCCTTTATTACGCACAAAATATGTGAACAAATTGTTCAAGAGATACAATCTAATGGTTAAAAAAGTTATCGCCAACCCGACCCGGATTGGCGATTCTTTTAATACGTGTAAATAATATTGCTACTAGTTAATACCCATCATAAATTAAATATAGGAGTCTTTCTTTTTAGGTAGGTTTTGTATTCCATGAGCAATTAAATTAAACGTAAATATGGTTAGGGTCATAGCAAACGCTGACCAAAACGGAATCCAAATTGGACCACGTATATCAAGCGTAGAATTCATGAGCAGCATCGGCCAAGATATGGAATCATTTCTCATTTCAAAGACGCCAATCTCTACTTGAATAAGATCCTGTGAAATAAATATTCCAATGAGTCCTAACTGACCTAATAAAAACATAACTTTACTGATATCAGAGATGAAATAAACAGATACTTTTCCATAAAGAAATGGTAAGTAGTATGATTTTAATAACGTAAAAGAGTTTGCTCCCACTGCCAGCCCACTCTGAATGAATTCTTTCGAAGCAATCTCATCCAAATCCACTTTGATCATCTCTGCTGCTCTACCCACTTCAACAAAAGCAATAATCAGTATTAATAAATAGGGTCTTGTATCTGAAAATAAAAAAGGAGGTAGTGTAGCAAGTAACACAACCATTATTATCGTCGGTACATATGAAAAAAATTGATTCAAACCCTTTAAAAATACATTCGCACCTAAAAACTTTTTATGCGCTAAATAGGAAAGAGGAATAGCCAAAAGATAGCGAATCAGTGTAACGAGAATTACAATGAGTAAAGTTTCTTTTGCTCCCATCACTATTAGACTTAGCATATCCCTACCTTCCCGGTCTGTTCCTAAAAGATGCTCTTTAGAAGGTTCAAAAGGTGCTACTGAAAGACTACCTTCTGTCATAACAAAATCTATTTTCTCCAAATCTTCATCAATAAATGGTAAGTATTGCCCAAAGAACGCCATAAAGAAAAGGAAAATCAACAGTAGTAGACCAAAGCAGAATATGAAATTATTTTTGATGTAATATATTCCTTTCCTCATGCCTCTCTCACACCCTTCGGCACCAACCAATACTTCATTGCTAATGATAGAATCGTAACCGTGAAGACTATTACTAGCAATGGCAGCATAAATGCCAACGCCCGTACATCTTCATCTTCTAATATGCTTTGCAACAGTTGATAACCTGCTCCATTGTAATTGGATAGTTTTTCAATGATCGGCAAACTAGATAATATGTAAATAATGACTAATTGAGACTGGTTAATGATTGTGGACCAGCAATTCCATACCATATGAACAAGCGCTTTATACCTTGTTAGACCTTTTGATAAAACCGTTCTTACATATTCTTCGCTCATTTCATTTTCCATCGCCACGGAGGTTACCTTCACCATATGTGATAGCGGGAATATCATGATAGCTACTAAAGGAATAATAAAGCTATACCAGTCATCATTACTATAAATATTAAATCGAGGTAACCCATGACGCATTAACACAAGTAACAAATAATGACAGGATATAAACAAGAAAAAGTCTGGTATAGAAGAGAAGATCCAGGAGAAAAACGAAAGCACTCTTCCTCGTTTTCTTTTTCGATTGTAAAATTGCAAAACTCCTATTAGAGGACCGATTAGCATCGTCAAAATAAACCCAGGAATAATAATCTTCAAGCTTCTCACTAAGAACCTTTGGATTTCCTCCATGATTGGCGTTCCAGCTTTTGTTGTTCCAAATCCATTATTTGTTTGAAAATGATCGATAAATTGACTGATATTTTCTTTATAAAGTTCCATCGTAAACGGATAGTCTGCAACTTGGTGTGTAGGACGAAACACTTCAATCTCTCTTTCTCGTGGTAGTAATAGAATGAGCATAATTCCTATTAAAACGAGAAGAAAGGTTAGTATATTTTTACTGACCTGCCATACCAAAAGCAACCACCACCAATAATGTTTTAATTATTCGAATTGAATGAAATTAAAATTATCTTACCTTGAAAGACTGTTTTTGTCAAAATAAATCTAGTAAATTTTAACTATATCAACAAGTTACATTGATGATTGATCACTGTGACAATGGAGGGATCTCACCTTTGTACATTATAATTGGTGCTGCCCAGTCTTCAGAGGACCAGGTGCACCAATCATGACTGTATATAGGCATGTTTTCATCGATTTTTCAAATTGTCTAAATAAAGAGCAATACCGGCCCCAACTACAGCAAAAATTAGTTTTTCTATTTCAATTCCTATTCCCCTGTCGCCGAATAACAAAAACCCTACCAAACCACCAATAATAAATCCTATAATAGCTTTTATCATTTTACTCATTATAGCTTTCCTCCTTTACTCTCTTTTTATCTATTAAGGGCAGAGCAATTGCTAAACCAATAGCAGTAAGATACGGGAGAATCAAAATAACAAAAGGTATTTTCGTTACATCTATATGAAATAAAACTAGACATATTTTTATCATTCCACTGCCTAAGAGATTACCAACAAACCAACCTAATAATACTAAGGCAATTGTTCTCATCGTTTCATCCTTCCTCTCAAATTTTTTTAAAAAGCAATTAATTTTTTGAATTGCTTATGGGATCATATTAGATGTAAAAGGTTAATACTTTCTTATATAACTATTAATTATTTATTAAAATAAAAAATGTTGTGACTGCTAAACTAAATGTAACAGTTCTTGCTTGATAAGATTTAACACTTCTTGTCCATTAAAATTCTGGTAACTTCCAAGAGATCCAGAAAAAATACTAATGATTCTTCTTAGACACTAGATAT
>NZ_JBHUMI010000007.1:0-44913 GCF_042684965.1 Ornithinibacillus salinisoli | reverse complement strand
CGGTGAGACCCCACAGTGCGCCAGCACGAGGAGGCTCACCAGCCGCCCGCGGAAAGCGAAGTGTATTTCTGGAGCGAGGTAAAGGCACCAACCAACATATTAAGTTACTGCGCATTTTACATCAACTGCGAATAATTTCCATTACTTAAAAAAACAACGCATAAAATGCCGTTGCTTTTTTAAAGTCATTTCTAAATAGGAAAGTGGATGTTATTCCTAATGAAACTTAATCCCAGTTCCAAAATTCAACTTCATCTACTTCTAATGCGCTTACCCTTGGTTCATCCTGAAGTTTTAATATTTCCTTAGTCGGTCCTGTAATTACCACACCATAATGCTGTATTCCGTTTTTTTCAAGATAATCAATTCGTTCGGATAGTCTTAACTTCCCAAATACTAAATTATTCGCCTTACGTTCATGTTCTTTTAGGAAATTTAATGTTTTCAAAAATTGTTCATGGAGAACGCTTTGATCGCCTTCATGATATCCAGGTGATGAATAACTCTCCGATTTCGTGCCACTACCAAACAAACCTTTTTCTTCTTCGCTAGATTGTAAAATCATGTCATCGTCATGCCAAATGGGTGAGCTTGGAAAGCCAATCGGCTCAAAAACATACCAATCGTCTGTTCCCTCCAAACCCGTATCAACCACTAACCATAAAAGGTTCATCTCTTTATTTGCAAAAAGTTGTTCCACTTCTTTTGTTTCCATTAGTTCATCAAATGATATATAGGCAGAAACAACGGTACCCTCTGGGAGTTTATCTAATTTATTCCAATCTGACATGTTTCCATTGGCATCTCCAGGATAGAAAAAGGATGGTTGGTTTTGAGTTATCTTTCCAAGATAGTCTTCTTCTGGCATTCCCATTAAGGAGAGGATAAAATTAATCTCTAATTCACCAACTTTTATTGATTCATTGCCAACTTTTTTATTGATATCTCTAGTTGCTTCTAGGCCATAATAAGCTTTCGAATTCATGCTTGTACCTCCGAGATATCCATAAGGATCTGTTACTGTCAACGTGTGGTCAATAATGCCTCTAAAGACATCAACTCGGTCCGGATTTCCCCATGAATAATAAATTGCAGTAAGTATGCTGGAAACTATCGTAAAAATAATAAATATCCCAATAGCAGTAAACGCAGTTTGTATTCTAGCCTTCCATTTACCTCTTTTCATAATTTTTTTCTGTTTTTTATTACTTAAAATAGTCGTTGGTTGTTTATCTGTATCATCTTCTAGTAGTTCATGGTAACTTTCTAGTTTTTCCAATTCCTTTTCAAAATCCTCTAATACTTTGCCTGTAAGTTCTCCTTTTTCATACGCAGCTAGTTTTCTTTTGAATTCCTGGCTCATTTTCTTCCCGCCTTTCTATTTCTAATCGCTTGCCTACCACGAAATAATAAGACTTTAAAATAGGGTTGTTTTATATTCATAACTTGTGCAGCTTCCATATAAGAAAGACCATGAAAATCATGTAAAAGCACAGCATATTTATGTTTATCTGGTAAGTTGGATAACCTGTCGATTATTTCTTGCACTTCTTCATGTATGACAACCGTATCTTCAATGGCTTTCTTCTTATCAAATAGGGATAAAAAGAAACTTTGGTCTTTAATATCTGTTCGTTTCTGCTTTCGGTAATAATCAATAAAGGCATTATGTGCAACGGTGAATAACCATGTTTTAACGTTTTTTCCATCATAGTTTTCAAGGTATAAATGTGCCCGAAAGAAGGTTTCTTGTACAAGGTCCTCTGCTGTATGATGATTATGACAAAGAGAGAGAAGGAAACGATAAATATCATGGAAATACATATTATAAATACCATCTATATTACTTTTCACTATTTTCTTCCCCCTCGTTAATAACACGGATAAAAAATAAAAAGGTTACAATAATTTAATGATTAATTTCATGGTGTATTTATTAAAGAATAATAGATTTCTATAGTGTTTACTAGGCAAAATCTAATATATTGCTGCAGAAAACATTGAATTAGAAAATTGAAAATATTAATAAGGAGATTTTAACTAATTATGATAAAATTATAATGACAAAACAATATTCCGTGAATAGCAAATATTAAATCTAGTACGTAGATACATAATAACTACAAATAAAGGAATTTGGGAAATGAGGAGAAAATATGGCTGATTTATTTCGAAATCGTTCTTTTGTTTTTTTACTCTTAGGGCAAACCGCTTCTGGTTTGGGGGGGACATTTGCTACCTTTATTATGTCATGGTTAGTGTATGAACTTACTGGTTCATTAGTGGCAATGGGTAGCATATGGGTTACTCAGATGGTGCCTAGCCTAATTACACAGCTATGGTCTGGACCGTATTTAGATCGGTGGGATCGGAAGAAGGTTATGGTCGTTTCAGAATGGTTGCGTGCAATTGCATTCCTTATTCCAACGATCACTTTTTCAATTGGCGAATTGCATGTATGGCATTTATATGTAACCGCTATTATGATTGGGATTGCTGAGCCATTGTTTCGTCCTTCCAGTATGGCTTTTGTAGCGGAAATTTTACCGAAGGATCGTTTGAACAAAGGGAATTCATTATTAGAGGGATCCATGCAAGTAATGTTCCTTATTGGGCCACCCTTAGGGGGAGTGATCTTACAATGGCTAGGGGCTCAAGCTGTTCTCCTGTTATTAGTAGGAGTAATGGGTGTCGCCGGATTGGTATTACTTTATCTTCCGAACAAACAAGTGACCTTGTCTGAAACGAAGGAAACGTGGTGGAAGCAATTTAAAGCTGGTTTAAAATTTTATCGTATCAATCCAGTGCTTCTTGGAGTTGGGTTGTTACTCATGATGGCCAATTTTACAAATGGTGCTATATCCCCTATGTTCTTACCGTATGTTACAGAAATATTAGGAGGAGGTCCGATTCAGTATGGATTATTTACCTCTTTTTTCTCCGTTGGAATGATATTGGCTTCGCTTGTAATGGGAATGACTAAGGAACCTGAAAATCGTAGAAAAGTAATGCTGGGATCTATGATGATAATAGGATTGTGTATGGCTTCATTAGGGTTTGTAAGTTCTTTTCCGTTTGCAATTCTGTTTATTGCTATTACGGGGTTCTGTATGATTGTTTTTAATATTAATAACACAACGATGTACCAACGGACGGTACCTAATGAATTGCGCGGCAGAGTTTTTGCAGTACGGATTTTACTGGCTCAGGCTGGGATGCCAGTGGGTGCGTTTATAGGTGGGGTTATTGCTGAAGCCTGGAGTATTCCTTCTCTATTCAACATCATGGGTGGTTTCGTTGTCATAGTTACAATCATTTCCTTTTTCTTACCAGTATTTCACCATTTAAATAGTAAGAATTCAACAGCTGTAAATATGGAAAAAGTGAAGAAGAGGGCATGACGACAGAAAAGTGAAACGTTTATCCTTAAATTTCGTAAAGAATGATATACTTCATTTTGTTTAAGTGGGGAAGGAGCTTTACTTTTGAAGATAAAAACAATTAGAAGTTTGACGGAATCAGGATTTGATAAAAAAATTAATGAGTTTCTTAACAATAGTTCGAAAGAGATTGTAGATATAAAATTTTCGATGACTATATTTGATTATGGAGCAATGAGTATGTACAGAGATATAGAAAAATAGAAGTAACTGGGGGGATTTTGTGGACAAAAAACTTCATTATCGATTTGGAATTATCTCCTATATTATAACAATTTTACACTTAATCTTGGGTGATTATGCAGGCGAAGAACGTATATCAGGGATATTGTTTTTTTCATTTGCTATTATTACATATATAAGTTTTGTTTATTTATTTTTTCGATACGAAAGTGGTAAAGTTATAGTTATTTTCGGATTGATTTTGATTGCGTGTATATCAATTAGTTTAACTTACTTGTCATAGTAATTATTAACTTGTGGACATTAGGGGGAGTCAAATGGAACTTTTATTTGCAGGGATTGTGGTTGGAGGGATATTTGCTATATATGATGCTCTACGTAGAGTGAATCTTAATCTCCTTACTCAAACCGATGAGATTAAAAAACTTCGTGAAGAAATAAAAAATCAGAAATAGTAGGTAAAATAATGGGGGAATTACATGTTTATCGTTAATGTTGAGGGAGCGATTTATAAAGATGGTAAGTGGCTATTAATACGAAGAAGTAATAATGAGGAGCATGCTCCCGGAATGCTATCACTCGTTGGTGGAAAATGTGAGTTGGAGGGTGACTCTACCGATATTCTGGAAAGGACATTACAAAGAGAAATACGTGAAGAAGTTGGGGTTGAGGTTACAAACCTCCATTATGTCAATAGTTCTTCATTTATTGCGGATACGGGAGTCCATGTAATTGACATTGTTTTTTTGTGTCAATATAAATCAGGGGAACCTTATGCAAAAAGTCCAGAAGAGGTTGATGAAGTAATTTGGATGACAACGAATGAGATTCTTGCTCATACTGATATACCAATTTTTCTTAAGAATAACATGAAACTTGCAGATCGTTTGCTAGAAAAAAATAAGTCGTTGTAAAACAGGTGTACTGATGAGAAGAAAGAATTAGACAACAGGTGGTAGGTTGAAATGGATTCGAATCAATTTCGTATTTCCTAGACAACTCCTGTTCCTAATCATTTGCTACATCTAGAGGGGGTATAATGATGGATAATATCATTTATACGGAGAATCTCTCCAAAAGCTATAAAGGTGTTAAGGCAGTTGAAAACGTTTGTTTACAAGTAAAAAGGGGAGAAATATATGGTTTTTTGGGATTGAATGGTGCTGGGAAAACGACAACGATTCGTATGTTGTTAGGAATGATTCGTCCTTCTTCCGGTTCATGCTTTGTTAATGGGCAGAAAGTAAGTGCTGGTAATTATGAGATATGGAAACAAGTGGGGTATATGGTGGAGACACCTTATGCATATCCGGATCTTACGGTAAGAGAAAATCTAGAAATTGCTAGTAACCACCATAAAATTCAAGATAAATCCACGATAGATCGTGTGATTGAACGCTTGGATCTTATCCCTTATGAACATAGAAAGGCAAAACATTTATCCATGGGAAATAGTCAACGCCTTGGTATCGCAAAAGCTCTTCTTCACGAACCTCAGGTATTATTATTGGATGAGCCTACAAACGGTTTGGACCCTGCTGGAATTGTAGAAATTAGGGAGTTATTGCAAGAACTAGCTTACAAAAAGGGAACCACTATATTTATATCTAGCCATATTTTAGGTGAAATTTCTAAAATCGCAACCAAGATAGGTATTATTCATCAAGGACAGTTAGTACAGGAGCTTAGAAAAGAGGAACTAGACAAGAACCGTATTGTAAAGCTATTAATAAATACGAAGGATAGAAATGAAGCAAAGATAACGCTAGCTGGTTTAGGATATGATTTTTGGGAAAACGAAAACGGAGTGCTGGAAACACAAAGTGAGGATGCAGTGAACCATCCAGAAAATATAGCAAAAGCTTTAGTAAAGGGAAATCATCCACCAACGTTACTCCTCGTTGAAGAAGAGGATTTGGAATCCTACTTTTTACGTGTGATAGGGGAGAAGGGGGGAGCCTAATGAATCAAATAGGTAAATTAGTTGCATCAGAGTTACTTAAATCTCGTAGATCAAAAGTAATTTGGATTACGTTTGTCGCTTTCACACTATTACCAATCATGGGTGGTTTTTTTATGTTTGTGTTAAAACACCCTGATTTTGCTGAACAATCAGGTGTTTTGGGAGCAAAAGCACAACTCGCAGGAGCTGCCGATTGGCCATCTTATTTTGGCCTGCTTGCACAAGGTGTCGCTATCGGTGGGTTATTTGTATTTGGATTTATAAATAGCTGGATATTTGGCAGTGAGTTTGCTGATCGAACGGTAAAGGATTTGCTTGCCCTTCCTTTTCCAAGGATATATGTTCCGGTAGCAAAATTTATTACTGCGTTCATTTGGTCATTCCTTTTAATAGCATGGGTAATCATTATTGGATTAATTATTGGAGGAGTTATAGGATTACCTCAATGGTCGGTAGAAGTGTGGCATCATGGATTATATGTACTTGTAGTAAGCTCCGTACTAACTATACTCTTAAGTACTCCTGTTGCTTTGCTAGCATGCTACGGAAAAGGATACTTAGCGCCGATAGGCTATGTTATCATGACATTAATATTGTCACAGATTATTGCTGCTATTGGCTATGGCAGTTATTTTCCATGGGCGATCCCGGCAATGTTTAGCAATGTTAGTGGGGAAGGAAATATATTAAGTAATACAGGTCTAGTCATCGTATTGGTGACTAGTATTATAGGGATTTCTAGTACATTAGCCTATTGGAGGTTTGCAGACCAAAATGGGTGAGCCATAGATTGAAATGCAGACGGATGTGTAACTGTACTACTATTTCCTTAAATGATTTTCTTTATTTTTAAATAGATGTTCTACTTTTTGAATGTAGTAATAAAATGAAATACATTTATTTTTTTATTTAAGTTTACTTGAAAAAATGAATGGCAGCCTGTGAAATCAAATATCATATTATTTTTTATTGTAAATCGACAAAAAAATGGATTGACATGTTATAAAATATACATTAGTATTAGTTCAGCATAAATAAAGTCTATCTTATTAATAGCCGCTGAGACGAGGGGTCGAAGATGCGGTGGCAAACCAATCTGGAGCAGAGTGAATCAGACATGGGGGCCCAACCTGAGCGCAAGACGATAACGTTTTGTGAACAATAAGAGGATAAGCAGCTGATATTAAATCGAAGCTTTCCTTAGGTTGTAGGAGAGCTTTTTTTATGCCCAAAAAAGTATTATTTTGTTAGGAGTGGCTAATATTGGCAGAGAAAATTTTGTTTACTTCCGAGTCTGTATCAGAAGGACATCCAGATAAAATCGCTGATCAGATTTCTGATGCGGTATTGGATGCAGCACTTGAACAGGATCCATTTTCTAGGGTAGCCTGTGAGGTTTTTAATACAACAAATACAGTAATTGTAGGTGGCGAAATTACCACTACAGCTGATCTAGATATCGAAAAAATAGTAAGAGATACACTAATAGAAATTGGGTATACCGATGATCGTTTTGGTATAGATGGTCGTACATGTAATGTACAAGTTCTTGTCCACACCCAGTCACCTGATATTGCGATGGGTGTTGATTCATCAAGTGATACAAAGGCTGTTGGGGCTGGAGATCAAGGTATTATGTTTGGTTATGCGACAAATGAAACCAACAATTTGATGCCATTACCGATTGAAATGGCGCATATCCTTGTTAAGAAAGCATCACAATTAAGAAAAAGTGGTGCATTTCCATGGGCACGTCCAGACATGAAGTCCCAAGTAACAATTGATTATACAAACCCAGAGAATCCGAAAATTGATACGATTCTCATGTCTATTCAGCATGATGAAGATTATGATAAAGATGCATTTGAAGCATATGTGAATGAAAACATCATCTATGATACAGCACGAGAATTTAATTTTACCGATTCCTTCCGTGTTTTGATTAATCCAACTGGACGATTTGTTGTTGGAGGTCCACATGGTGATGCTGGATTAACAGGTCGTAAAATTATCGTGGATACGTATGGAGGTGCTGCTCGTCATGGAGGAGGGGCATTTTCAGGTAAAGACTGTACGAAAGTTGACCGATCTGCAGCCTATGCAGCACGATATGTTGCGAAAAACATTGTCGCAGCAGGGATGGCTGAAAGATGTGAAATCCAGTTATCATATGCAATAGGTGTTAGTGAACCAATTAGTATATCTGTTGAAACATTTGGTACGGAAAGAGTTTCAACGGAAGAGTTGCTTCGTGCGATTCGTCAGATCTTTGATTTATCACCTGCTGGTATTATATCTATGTTAAACTTGCGTCAACCTCAATATAAGCAAGTAGCAGCATATGGACACTTTGGCAGAAGTGATCTTAATGTGCCGTGGGAAAGAACGGATAAAGTAGAAGAACTAAAACAAGCAATCTATCAGTTAGCTGGAGTCGGAAACTGATGAATAACGTGAAGGAGCTTGTCGCCAATAGTAACCCTTTGGTTAACCAGGATAAGATGCCTTTGTTTGATGCGTTAGTCAATTATGCTCAGCAGGATGTCGTACCATTTGATGTTCCTGGACATAAAATGGGTGCGAAAATGGATCCGTTAAAGATGATCCTTGGAGAAATGACAATGAGGATGGATGTGAATTCCATGAAGGAACTAGATTTATTAAGTCATCCTCAGTCCGTCATTAAGGAAGCACAAGAATTGGCTGCCGAGGCTTTCGGAGCTGATTATGCATATTTTTTAGTTAATGGAACAACTGTCGGTATTCAAGCGATGATTATGTCTACTTGTAAGCCTGGTGATAAATTACTTGTTCCGCGAAATGGTCATAAGTCAGTTATGGATGGAATAATTCTAAGTGGAGCCAAACCGGTTTTTATTCAGCCAGAAGTTGATTATCATTTCGGGATTTCACATGGAGTATCTGTACAGCATGTGAAGCAAGCAGTTGCTGAGAATCCCGAAGCAAAGGCCATGTTGGTCACCTACCCAACCTACTTTGGATCAATGAGTGACTTACAGGAAATATGCCGGGTTGCACATGAGAAGGGTATAGCGGTCATTGTTGATAGTGCACACGGAGCTCATATTCGATTTATGCACAAAAATATGATAGATCCTATTTCCGCAGGAGCAGATGCCGTTACGGTAAGCATGCACAAAACAGGCGGATCTTTAACGCAAAGTTCATTACTACTTCTTAAGAATAATAGAATCGCCCCTGAAAAAATTCAAAAACTATTAAATATGCTCCAAACAACAAGTGCAAATTACTTGTTGATGAGTTCGTTAGATGTGGCAAGAAGAGAATTAGCATTGTTTGGAGAAGGGCACTATCATAAATTAAAACCAATTGTCGAAAAAGCGGTACGTACAATTGAAGCGGGATCGGGCTACGAAGTGTTAAAATCGTATTATGTAGAAGACCACTTCAAACAATCCCATGATTGGACGAAATTAGTCATTCGTGTCAATGGAATTGGATTAACAGGATTTGAGGTTTATAGTCTATTAAAAGAAAAATACGGGATTCAGATGGAATTAGCGGAAGGGTATGTCGTAATGGCAGTAATTACTACTTCTGATACAAATGAATCGATTGAAAGATTAGTTTTTGCATTAAAAGAAATAGAAAAAAGCTTTGGTAGGCATGCAACTGTGATGTCTACCCATGTAATAGCAGATCAAGTTAATGAACTTATAGTAAGTCCGAGGGAAGCTTTCTATGCAGAACAAGAATCTATTTCCATTGATGATGCAATTGGCAGGATAAGCGCAGATACATTGATGATCTATCCGCCAGGCATTCCTCTCGTTATTCCAGGAGAATTAATTTCTCAGGATGTTGTTCAGCAGTATCATTTTTATCGTCAAACTTTAGGAGAAGTACTGACGGAAGCGAAAGAAGCGAACCATATTACAGTAGTAAAGGAGAATGCGTAAATGGGTTTAGAGATAAGAGCATTAGGGAGACATGTATTAATTGAATATTATGGTTGTCCAAGTGAAATAATTGAGAAAAACGAATTGATTGAGAAGTTGATGAGAGAAGCAGCAGATTACTCCGGTGCAACGATTGTTGATTCCGTTTTTCATCACTTTAACCCATATGGAGTTTCTGGCGCGGTTATTATTGCTGAATCGCATTTGACAATTCACACATGGCCAGAATATGGTTTTGCTTCTGTAGATGTGTACACTTGTGGTGACTCTGTAAGTCCTTGGAAAGCCGTTGACTATTTATCTGAAAAACTACAAGCCAAGAAAACAGAATCGTTCGAAGTACCACGTGGGATGGTTGATAAAATCCGTCAGTTTGCAGAACGGGATATTCGAGAAGTTTCCGTGAAACCAGAATTAGAAGGTGCTAAGTAATGAATTGGTATACCGAACAATGGAGTAACGAATGTAAATTTTCTATCGCCTATGACAAAGCATTATATAGCGAAAAAACCCCATTTCAACAAATTGACTTTTATCAAAGCAAGGAGTTCGGTACATTTTTTACTTTAGATGGTTTAATGATGGTGAATGAAAAAGATGAGTTTATATATCATGACATGATTGTGCATCCAGCATTTGCAACTAACCCCGGAATAAAGAAAGTTCTAATTATCGGTGGAGGAGATGGTGGAACCGCTCGTGAAGTGTTACGTTATTCAACCGTTGAGGAAGTAGTTATGGTAGAGATTGATGAACGTGTATTTCGCCTTTGTCAAGAGTTCTTGCCAGTAACTGCTAGTGGTGTGGAAGAGGATAATCGCATGACATTACTTTTTGAAGACGGTTTGGCTTACGTTCAAAATGCACCAGATCATTCTTTTGATCTCATTCTTGTGGATTCTACAGATCCAATTTCTGTTGGGGAGGGCCTTTTTACTACGGCTTTTTATCAGGAATGTTATCGTGTATTGAATAAGGATGGTATTTTAATAAACCAGCATGAATCCCCTTATTTTACGGAATATGCGGCTAATATGAAAAAGGCCCATCAAAAAATTAAAAATATTTTTCCGATAACAAATGTGTATCAATACCATATGCCGACATACCCATCTGGTCATTGGTTGTTCGGCTTTGCATCGAAGGCGTTTGATCCATTAAAAGATATCCATGCAGAAGCTTGGAATTCGTTTGGTCTTCAAACAAAATATTACAACACGGACTTACATGTTGGGGCATTTGGTTTACCTAACTATGTGAAGGAGGCGCTCAAACGTGAGAAATAAGGCGTTACATGTGCATACCTTCATCGGTTGTGAAGAGCCGTATTCGGAAGCACGTACGGTATTATTTGGAGTACCTTTTGATGGTACAACAAGTTTTCGTCCTGGAACAAGGTTTGCCATGCAAGCTATTCGACCAGATTCTTATGGATTAGAAACGTACTCTCCGTACCTCGATAAAGATCTGGAAGATACAGCAATTTTTGACGGTGGCGATTTGGAGTTGCCGTTTGGTAATACGGAAAAAGTAATGGACCAGATACATGAATATAGTCTTGATGTCTTAATGGATGGTAAGAAATTCTTGATGGTTGGTGGGGAGCATCTTGTAAGTTTACCAGCTATAAAGGCGGCTTATGAGAAATATCCGGACCTTCATGTTGTTCATATTGATGCCCATACAGATTTGCGTCAGGATTATCTAGGTGAAGAGCTTTCTCATGCGTCCGTCATCCGTCGTTGCCATGATTTTCTTGGTGATGGAAGGATCTTTCAATTTGGTATTCGTTCGGGTTTGAAAGAAGAATTTGATTGGGCAAAAAAGCATACGTATCTTGAGCGTTTTTCACTCGATACGTTGAAGGAGAAATTACGCGGGCTGAAGGATGTTCCGGTGTATTTCACGATCGATTTGGATGTTCTTGATCCAGGCGTTTTCCCAGGAACGGGAACCCCTGAACCAGGTGGTATAACGTATAAAGAATTGTTGGATGCCATCATCAAATTTCAAGAATTAAACCAGATTGTAGCTGCTGATGTTGTGGAATTATCCCCACAATATGATCCTTCAGGAGCTTCGACAGCTGTAGCATGTAAAACAATTCGAGAAATGTTACTGACGCTAGTGGACTAGTTAAGTAAAAAAAATTAGAGAAGCACTTGCAATCTTCATTTGAGGGTCGCAAGTGCTTTTTAGTGATTTCTTTTATGCTAGAACCATATAGTGGAACAAATACCTCATTATCGGATAAACTATAAAAAAAGTTTCTACCCCGTATCTTTTTGTTCCAGTTGTTCGTTTAATGGGTAGACACGTGCTGAAGGAGTGACTGTTATGCGTAATAAACTTCGAATAGTTTCAGATGATTTTCTAGAGGATCAGAATAATTTTACGGAGGAGCAACTTCAAGAATTATACCCAATACTCCGTCGATATTGCCAGTTTATATCTCAAAATAGCTGGGATGGTGAAGATCTTGTACAAGAATCTTTACTTAAAGCTTGGCAGCATTATCGAAATCATCCGGAGATACCTAAGGCATTACTTAAAAAAATAGCTCATAATAGTTGGATTGACACGATTCGGAGTCGTAGTAAAGAGTCTCTTGAGGATATTCCGGATTATGTCATCGATGAATCTAAGGTTTTCGAAGACCGCCTTGAGGCTGTCCAAGGGATATTGAATATATTAACGCCGAAGCAGGCAGTTATGTTTACCTTAAAAGAGGGGTTTCAGTTTCAATCCTCTGAAATAGCCGAATTGTTAAACACAACGGAAACCGCTGTAAAGTCTACCATTTACCGAGCGAAACAACGAATAGAAAAACAAGAACTAAATGAAGCATGTCCAATTATGGATCAATATTGGGATTTGGAAGAGCAAGAACAAATTGAACAGTTGCTTCACGAATCCCTCATTACGCAGGATCCAGCTATATTAATTAGGGCGATTCCTTCTATTCATTCTCTAAGAAAGGATATAAATCCTACTTGCTCGATACGCAAATTAGGTCATTTCAACGTTCCTTCAAGCAGTGTCTACATGGCTGCATAACAAGATTTTAGTGTGAATTACTTCTTGTTTGCAAGCGAAACGAAGGAGGAAATGAAGAATGAGTATGATTCCTTATGTGATTGAACAAACCGGACGGGGCGAACGTTCATATGATATTTATTCCAGACTGTTAAAAGATCGAATCATTATGATTGGTGATGAAATAAACGATAATGTTGCAAATAGTGTTGTGGCACAGCTCCTATTTCTTGCAGCAGATGATCCTGATAAAGATATTTCACTTTATATTAATAGTCCAGGTGGGTCTACTTCAGCTGGTTTTGCCATCTTTGATACGATGCAATACATTCAACCTGATGTAAGGACGATTTGTACTGGAATGGCTGCTTCATTTGGGGCTATGATTTTACTAGCTGGTACCAAAGGCAAACGCCTTGCCCTCCCTAACAGTGAAATTATGATTCATCAGCCTTTGGGTGGGGCACGTGGCCAAGCTACGGAAATTGAGATTTCCGCCAAACGAATTATTAAACTTCGTGAGCATATTAATCAAATTATTTCAGAACGTACAGGTCAACCTATTGATAAGGTTGCGAAAGATACAGATCGGGACTATTTTATGAGTGTGGAAGAGGCAAAGGAATATGGGATTATCGATAAGGTTATAAAGTAAGCGTTCAGTAGCTAATTACATTTAAAGATAGATCTTAAATCGCACAGTTGAATTTACATATGAATTCAACTGTGCGATTTTTTATTATATCAATAATCTTGTATTCCTTTGTAACTATATCCTATGTGGGAAATTGAAACGGACAATCTGTTCCACTATTAATCAATAGGGTAGGCATACTCGAGCTAATTAGCGCTTTTAAAAGTGCTTGATCTCCTAGCAACACTTTATTATGAATTTAATTTAAAAAATAACGTACCCCTTGCCCTTTATTAGTGATAATTAAATACCCATTCCGCGTAGATGTCTCACGATGAAATACACTGCATTTATAATGTATAATTCAGAATTTTTCATCCAATTCAAATGAAATTATGTTAAGATTAACAAAATGACGAAAAAATAATCGAAAGGAGGAGAATTATTGATCCATAAAGGAGATGTGTTTACATGGAAAAGAACCTTTACTTTAGATGATGTATTAGAATTTGGACGTATTACAGGAGATCAAGGTAAACATCATATTGAGCCTGATGAGAATGGTTGTGTGATGGTTCAAGGGTTATTAACAGCGAGTATTGCAACAAAAATTGGTGGTGATTTAAACTACATCGCAAGAGAGATAGTTAGTGAGTTTATTCGCCCGGTTTTTACCGGAGATACGATTACTTGCGAAATAACACTATCCAATGTTGAAGTGTTCGAGGGCTTCAAAAAAGTGGACATGAAGTCGGTATATAGAAATCAACAAGGAAAAGAAGTAATGTATGGCACTAGTCATGGAATCATTCGGGATTAATTAGAACTGTGAAGGGAGGAACTAATATGGATAAATATATTTTGAGTATAAAGCTTTCCTATGAGGAATATTTAGATATATTTTCTATTACAATTACCTTTGGTCTTTTAGGACTTTTTATTTCATTCTTTACTTATAATTATGCCGTGGTTTTTGTAGCCATTATCCCAGGTGTTTTAATAGACATTTTAAAATTCACAGCAAAGATTATAAAGTCTAAATAAGTAGTAACCGGTGAAAATAATCATGAAATTACGAATGATGAAGGATAATTTTATAGAAAAATATTGATTTTAATAAAAATTCAAATTATAATTATTTTAAATGAAAGGGGTGAGGTAGAATGTTAATTGAATTCAATAAGTTAAGTCTTGTTCTACCATCATCTAATAGGTATAGACAATAACGATTAGCCCAGTGGATGAACATGACTTTTTGGGCTTTCAAAAATATATACTCTACGAAGGAAATGGAGAGCCGAAAAGTGATACATGTGGCCCTCTATATTTTTTTGGAAAATTTACGCCCAGCTTATTGGTATGTAACGATTACTAATAGAGGGGAAGAAAATGTATGATGAAATTAAGTACGATGAAGAAAGTGATTGACACGGTTGATCGTGATTGGAAAAGCCCTTTGGCTGAAAGGATTCTAGAAAGATGGGGCTATGATGAAGGAACCGTCTTTTGTTTTCGAGCAAGTGCAAACTTCATTTTTATGTTCAAGAGAGCAGGAAAAAGTTATTTTTTACGGTTTAATGATTCATGTGAAAAAGAATTAAAACAAATAGAATCCGAACTCCAAATTGTTCAATATTTGCAAGACAGTTCCTTGAAAGTATCTCGACCAGTAAAATCCAATAATGAAAACTATATTGAAGTTGTTAACACGGAAAGTGGTACTTATTATGCGGTGGTGTTTGAAGCACTTCAAGGTAAACAGTATGAAATGGAAGAAATAAATAATGAACAGATCTTTAGGTGGGGAAGTTCATTAGGTGAATTACACCAAACACTAAAGTGCCTACCTGACGATTTGCAAAAAAATCGCCCTAATTGGCAAGATCATCTATATAAAATGGAAGAATTACTTTATCCAAGTGAAACTGCAGCATATAGAGAAGTGGAGAAATTATCCAAATGGGCAGAAGGGTTACGTGTAACAAAAGAAAACTACGGGATCATTCATTATGATTTTGAACTAGATAATGTTATGTTTGAAAACAATACATTAGGGGTGCTTGACTTTGATGATTGTTCAAACTATTGGTATGTAGCTGATATTGTCTATGCCCTTCGAGGTATTGAACATTTTAATGTTAATAATTCTGTTATAAAGATATTCATAGAAGGTTACGAGAGTGAAACCATGCTAGATCGAAGCATCCTGAATGAAGCTTCTGGGTTTGTCAGAATGCACCATGTCGTTTCATTAGCAAAACTAACTAGGGCAGTAGACGTTGCAGCTTCTACAACACATCCAGAATGGTTAACCCATTTGCATAAAAAGTTATCTGAACGGATCAAGTTTTATAGGGATTCTATTGGAAAAGTACAGAATTAAGTAATTTTTTTGGATGTAGTTACATCCTTTGGAATAAAAAGAGTCGTCACAATAGTAACGGGGTTCCTTTCTGGGGTGCAAAATGTCAAATCGCAATAGAAAACCAGAGCATTTCACAACGGAACTCAAAAGAAAATCCCATATAATTCACATGAAAAGAGCTTGGAATCCAAGCTCTTTTCATGGTCCACAGTATTTATTTTCTTCTTAAACCTTAAAACATAACAATTATTATTCTATAACAAAAGATAAGAATTTTAATATAACATCTTTCATAATGTAAGGTATTCAGCATTTACAGTATTTCGATATACCCTTCTGTTCCATGCACGCGAATTTGTTGCCCGTCTTGTATCAATTTGGTAGCATTTTCCACGCCGACAATTGCTGGTAAGCTATATTCACGTGCGATCACTGCTCCATGGGTCATCAGTCCACCAACTTCGGTGACTAGGCCTTTTATGGATACAAATAATGGTGTCCAGCTTGGGTCAGTAAAGGAGGTGACTAATATATCTCCATCTTCTAGATCAGCATCTTCCATACTTAAGATGACACGTGCTCGCCCCTCTACAACACCGGAATAAACAGGTAGACCTACAATAGCTTCGGCTGGTAGATTTTCTCGTTTGTACTGTCCTACAATGATTTCACCATCAGACGTGATTACACGTGGAGGAGTTAGTTTTTTATATAATTTGTACTCGTCTCTTCGTTTGCTAATGATCTGATTATCTACTTTATTTGTGCGTACAACTTCGAGTAGTTCTTCAAAAGTTAGATAGTATATATCTTCTTTTTCATAAATAACGCCCTCTTGTACGAGTTTTTCGGCTTCTTTTTGTAAAGCCTGCTTATATACGAAGTAGCAATTAATCATGAAGTATTTTGGATATTCCCTAAACCCACTGAAATTGCGGATTAGGTCGATCATTCGTTTTGTTTCTTTGGCTTTTTGTTCACCATCCGGTAATTGCTTCAATCGATCTAATATCTCTTGTTCTTTTTCCAAAGCAACAAGTCGCCCTTGCTCAAATTTCCGATTGCTAGCATTAGGCTCAAAGTTTTTGATATTACTAAGAATCAAGGGGACAAGTGTACTTGGCTTTTCGCTCCATCGTGTTTTAGTAATATCAATTTCTCCGGTACATCGCATTCCGTATTTGTTAAGATAATCATATATAGCGTCTTTGGTTTCCTGTCCACCATCAAACTTAACCAGTTCATCCAAAAAGTTATCATCTTTTACTTGTTGTAAATAAGCAATTACTTCCGGATAAGGACGAATCACATCTGCAACATCCATTAGCGCCAGACCCATTTCCGAAGTAATATTGTTTGGTACAGATTGAGAAAGCGTATCTGCTACGTTTTTTTCACCTAACCACTTATTCATTTTTTCATTGATCCATGTTGAAGCATTCATAGCAGTCATAATCACACCCAAATATTGGGGGTCAGATAACAGCTTCTTTAATTGCTGGATATCTTCTAGAATAAAATCAAATAAATCTGATCCTGATTTCGTTTGGATGTTTTGTTTTAACTCTTCAATTGATATTTCGCATTTTTTAATTAGTTCAGAAATGATTTCTGGATCGTTTTCAGGTTGACTTTCAAAACCTGAAGAATGTATACCGTTATTACTTTTTTGAGAACTCATTTCCTTATTATTTTTTGCTAACACTTTAATAAAATCTCCACGTTCTATAATGGTCATCAGCGCATCTTTTATTAGTGGATCGGATTTACCCAAGGTATTTAATAAAGTTTCTCTGCTTTCGGGTGAAGACAATTGATTTGTTACATCAACAAACAACCTGCCTCCCGCAATACACATAGGGGCATTCGTTGTTAACAGAAAGAAAGATAATCCCAAAGGCTTCATGGGGTCAGTCATCATTTGTTGATGACCGACAGATACATAGACATGATTTTCTTGATCATTCGTTTTAGGGGTGGGAAATAAAGTAGTAATTGGACGACTCTGGACGATGTAAAATGTATCTTCAACTAAACACCACTCAATATCTTGTGGGTAACCAAAATGAGCTTCTACCTGTTTTCCTATACGTGCTAATTGTAAAATTTGTTGGTCAGTAAGTGTTTGAGCCTTTTGTTGATCAGGAGCGATCTCGTGGGTCTCTGTCCCACCTTCTTTTCGTCCATAGATAGCCAATTTTTTAGCTGCTATCATCTTATCGACAATTTTATTCTTTTTAACCTTATAGCAATCGGCGGATACCAAGCCAGAGACCAGTGCTTCTCCAAGTCCAAAACTTGCATCAATTGATAGTACTTTTCGATTAGAGGTAACAGGATCGGCAGTAAATAAAATCCCTGAAGTCCGCGGGAAAACCATCCGTTGAACGATAACGGATAAATAAACTTGTCTGTGGTCAAATCCATTTTGCATGCGATAAATCACGGCACGTTCCGTAAACAGGGACGCCCAACATTTTCTGATATGATCCAAGATTGCTTCTTTACCCATGATATTTAAATAGGTGTCTTGTTGACCAGCAAAAGAGGCGTGTGGTAAATCTTCAGCAGTCGCACTAGAACGCACTGCATAAGCATGTTTAACACCAAACTGGGAGAGATAGTGAGTTACTGCGTCCGCAACATCGGTAGGAATTTCTACTTCCATAATGCTTTGTCGAATCTTCCTGCTAATTTCACCAATTTGATCTCGATTTTCTACTTTTAGCCTTGTTAGTGATTCCAACAAAGCATGATACGTTTCGTTTTGTTCGATGGCTTTTTGATATCCCAAGGTTGTTATACAAAATCCTTCTGGTACTTGTATTCCTTCAATTTTTGATAATTCACCTAAATTTAACCCTTTTCCGCCAACGAGCAAAAGCTGATTTTTATCCATTTCCTGAAAACCGAGAACCAAAGAACTCATTGTACATCTCTCCTAACGTCATTTATGTTCTATTGTATTTTAGCAGTAGCAAAAGAGAATAAATAGTCTATATTTACCATTTTTTATATGCTATAATTAAACTAGGGAAGAGTTAGAGTTCTATTTTCATAAAACATCTGACCCCTCTGAAGAAGTTTTATATTAAACACACAAAAAGCTACATCTTACCATAAAGCAACCTAATAATCTGGTTCATCCTCTCGAAAGTAACTCATATACCTTTTAGCCACAATGAATTGGTTAGATTCAACTTTTTTCCATCTAATCTGTTTATTTTTCCTAAATTACCTTGTATGAATATGAGGTAGCAAGTTCGCCATTCAAATATTGTTTTTCACAACTAATTCATACAAAACATTACATCTACTTCAATTTTAGCTTATCGCAGATTACAGTTTAATATAAAAATTTATCAATAATAGCGCAGTAAATTACTGTGCGTTTTTTATATAAGAATAATAATAGTAACTGTACTTCTAACCGGAACAAAATATCACATAACACGCCTATTCTCGTAATTATTTCGAAAATATTCTAAAGTAATATGGTAGTATGAGTTCATGAAGTAAAAATAGTAAATTTAAGCATAGAATCGAGGAGGAATATATTGATTAGAGAAGGATTTATTGATGTAACTGGTGGAAAAGTATGGTATCAAATTCATGATAATAACACGAATACGATACCTGTTATTGTACTTCATGGTGGACCTGGTTCGTCTCATTGGTCACTACAAGGATTGAAAAGTCTAGCAGAAGATCGACCAGTTATTTTTTATGACCAGCTAGGATGTGGTAAATCTGATCGTCCAACCGATCCATCATTATGGAATATTGATCGATTTGTGGAGGAATTGTACCAAATAAAAGAAGCACTCCAGCTCCAAGAATTTCATATACTTGGACATTCTTGGGGTACAACTTTAGCTGCAGCTTATTATCTATCAAACCCTGAGGGTGTGGAAAGTGTTATTTTTTCAAGTCCATGTTTAAGTTCCCCAATGTGGGCAAAAGATCAAGAAAGAAATCGTCAAGAGTTACCCATTGAGGTCCAACAAACCTTAAGAAAATGTGAGGAGAATGGTACAACTGATTCAGAAGAGTACAAAGCAGCAACCAAAGTGTTTAACAAACATTTCGTTTGCAGACTTGATCAAAAGCCAGACTTTTTAAAGGAGGGAGCTCATTACAGAAATCCAGAAGTCTACAATATGATGTGGGGACCTTCAGAATTTCACGTTACAGGAAATCTGAAAAACTTTGATTGCACGCAACAACTTAAGATGTTTTCAATTCCTACACTTTACACCTGTGGACGGTATGATGAAGCGACACCAGAATCAACAAATTATTTTAGTAGTCAAACACCAAATAGTAAGATTCATGTTTTTGAGAATAGTGCACATATGCCTTATATTGAGGAACCAGAGGAATACCTTCAGGTGATTAGGGATTTTTTATCCTGCATGTAACGTGTCTTCAAGACTTTGAGGTGAGTGGGGATCAATCAGTGAGGATGAAGAAACCCACTACGGGTTGAAGATTTACTTTATTTTAAAGGTATAAGAGCACTTGCGAATATAAAAGTAAGGTTTTTACATAGAAAGAAAAGGAAGCGACCTTATGTATTTAACAATAAATCAAGAAGTAAAAGAATGGTTAGAAAATATTCATGATATAAATGTCGTATATAGAATAAAGATAAGTAAGGAGTAAAAATAATGAGCCAAGCTTTGTCAAGATTGGCTCATTTTTTGATTTACTTTTCAATAATTTGCAGGTCTTTTGGGAATTTAGTTAGTGTTTCGTATCCATCAGCAGTAATAAGAACATCATCTTCTATTCTTACACCACCAATACCTGGAAGGTAAATTCCGGGTTCAATTGTGTAAATCATACCTTCTTTTAATATTCCGTCATTTAGATGACTCATGGATGGAAATTCATGTACATTAATACCCATTCCATGCCCAATTCGATGTGGAAAATATTCTCCATACCCTGCTTCTGTAATAATATCACGTGCGACTTTATCTAAATCACCGATTCGAGTACCAGGTTTACTTGCTTCTAATGATGCTAACTGAGCTTTTAATACTGTATTATAAATTTCTTTCTGTTTTTCGGTTACCGATTGAAAGGCTACAGTTCTTGTAATATCTGAGCAATATCCATCAAGCACAACGCCTAAATCGAATAAAACCATATCACCTGGTTTCAGTTTACGATCACCTGGATTGCCATGTGGGTCACCGGATTTTTCACCAAATAGTACCATGGTAGAAAAGGACATTTCACGAATACCTTTTTTCTTTAATTCATATTCTATCTTTGCTAAAACTTCCATTTCTGTAATACCTTCCCGCAAGGCATCAATACCAACTTCTACACCATAATCAGCCATCTCTGTAGCGCGTTTGATTACAGCAATTTCGCTATCATCCTTTACAACGCGCATTTCATTTAGTTTATCTTCAACAGAAATTACGTTAGCCTCCGGAAAGAACGTTAGGAATGATTCACTACGACCAAAGGATAGTACTTCCTTTTCAATTGCAACAGCTTCTACTTGTTGAAGATTTCTGGACTCAAGAGAAGTTTGAATAAATTCCCATGGATTTTCATGATCAGAATATCCAATAATTTCATCACCCCAACCAGCATCCTTTAATTGATTTACTTCCATTGCTGGAAGGACAAACAGTGGTTGGCCATGTTTGAAAACAAAAATTCCCATTAAGCGTTCATGTGGATCGGTGTAAAAGTTCGATAAATAGTATACATTTTCGGTTGAATTTAGAAAAGCTACTTCGATATTCTCATCATTCAACCATGCAGTTAATGCTTCTAAACGTTTTTGCATGTTCCTACTCCCCTCATAAAAATTACTTTTTATTGTTTTGAGTTGCAAGTGAGACAGCAATGAGTACGATCACTGCAGCTGGTACCGAAATGACAACACTGTTTAAATCAAATGGTTTTCCAAGTATAATTTCCCAAATCAATGTTGTTACGACACCGGTAACCATGGAGGAAATACCACCAATTGCAGTTACTCGTTTCCAGAAGAATACGGCTAAAATTGCTGGTGTAATACCTGCTCCATATACCGTATAGGAATACATTTGAACCTCTAATACTGTTGGGAAATAGCTAATTATTAAATATGCCAAAGCACCAAGAATGACGATAAATATTTTTGTCATCACTAATAGTTTCTTATCTGATGCATCTTTATTAATATACTTCCCATATATATCATACGTCATATTGGTCGCTGCGGAAAGCAAATAGGAATTTCCTGTAGTAATAATAAAGGCAGCAGCTGCAGCTAGTAATATTCCGCCGACACCTAGTGGTAGTGCGAGCGTCGTAGCCATCAATGCCATACCTGGGTCAATGTCTGGGAAAATAGACCGGGAAGCAAAAGCAATGATGGAAATAGCTGGTGAAATAATCAGCATAATTAACAGCCAACCAATCTGAGCGTTTCTAGCAGACTTATCTCCTTTTGATGCTGCCAATCGTTGATACATATTTTGGTCACCAAGCAATAGAAATAATGATGGTAGTAAGTAACCCATTAATTGTACCGTTGTTAGTCCGCCTGTTGCTGTCAAATGTGATTCAGGGACATTGGCAACAATAGCATCCCATCCTCCTGCAATTGAGATAATGATAGGGACAGTTATAATTAAACCACCAACCATTAAAAATCCACTAATTGCATCTGTTTGAGATACTGAACGCAGACCACCAATCATAGCGAGAAATATAATTAGTGCGGCACTAATGATTGTACCGATTTCTACACTCATTCCAGTTGTTAGATTCAATATAAACCCGAATCCAACCATTTGATACGAAACGATCCCGACATAAGCAAGAAGAACAATTACACTAGATAAATTGCGTGCAGAGGTACCATATTTTGCTTCAAGTATTCCTGAAATGGTATATTTTCCAAATGCCCTAATTTTAGGGGCGATAACATAAAGGGTAAGAATACCAATTAATGTTGGTATCATTAGCATCAATGAAGGAATAATTCCAAAACTGTAGGATACAGATGTTTCACCACCTGAAATACTTCCACTTCCTGTCCACGTTGCTAATAAAGTACCCATTAAAACAAGTGGTCCTAAGCTTTTACCAGCTAAAATAAAATCTGTACTGTTTGACACTTTTTTCGACATATAAATTCCGATGCCGATCATTAAGACTGCATAGATCCCAATAAACCATAGTAGTTGAGGATTTGCTTGTGGTTCCATTATGTTTCAGCTCCTGATGTTTTGATTTCTATCTATTATTCCCAATTAATAAAAATATAATGGTACGTCATATAATAAAAAATCACGATCTTATGTATAAGAGATATCGTAAAAATTAAGTATTTGTATTGGAAAATAATTTGGATAGATAGTTAGATAGTCTTTCAATTTGTCAACGTTATTAACGTTAACATAAGCTAAAATTCATATCAAATCGGCATTGAAAAAGATATCTGTAACATAGAGCTAAAATGAATAAAATAGTACTAACGGTTTGGAAATTTATGTTAACATAGATGGTATAGAAAATCTGTATGCACAACGGTAAAGAAGGGTGAGTAAGTTAATAAGTTAATGAGACTCAAATACGATTAGATCGTTAAGAGAGGGAGTTCAGTCAGAAGAAGTCAGGGAATGAAATGAATACCTGCCACACATGATAACTCGTACTATTTCGATAGTAGCAACGGAAATCATTTCTTATGAAAATTGGTAGGATAATACATAATTATTTATTAGAAAATTTTAAATTTGCTGCGTTTGAATGATGTATCATGGTATTATGATTAGCAACAGGATATTCGGTGATTTATCTTATAAATTAACATTGTGAAAGAGATCACATTGAGCTATTTATGGTGCGAATGGAGGTGTAGATCATCTAGTTCTCCCATTCACACCTTTATCCTTCGTTCGGTTTTATGTATTTTTTCTATTGTAATAGATTGGATAGTTTCATTCTAAATTACAGGAGTAGATGTGATGAAAAAAGAAAAAAAGATTAAAAAGTATAATAAACAAGTGAAAATGTACGAAAGAAATCGTGATAATCGAGTACTAGATGCATGGAGAAATAAATTAATACAAAGTGCTAATGGAAAGGTATTAGAAGTAGGAGTCGGAGTTGGGGCTAACTTCCGATATTATAACAAGGAAAGTGTATTTCTTACTTGTGTTGATTTTAGCTCGGAGATGATTAAAAGTGCTACACAGGCAGCAGAATATTTCAAAATCGATGCAGATTTTATACAAGAAGATATTGAAACACTAAGTATGGAGCCAAATTCCTTTGATTGTATCGTATCTACTTTATCATTATGCAGTTACTCTGATCCAGTTGCAGCTTTAAATAAATTTAATGAGTGGTGCCGAAACGATGGTACGATTTTGCTAATGGAGCATGGTCTCAGTTCTAATTCTTTACTGTCTTTCACACAAAAATTAATCGATCCACTTTATTTGAAAATTTCTGGATGTCATTGTAATAGAGATATTCAAAAAATTATCGAAGAATCCAAACTACAGATCCACTTTTCAGAAAGTTATCGGTCAGATATATTATCTTTAATTTGGGCAAAACCTTGTAAAGTATAGGGACTGGAGAAGTGATGAGGATTAAATTTTCCTGGGATGCGCTTTCTAATAAACAAAACTGAAAACTGCCTATGAAGTAACTTTGCTTCATAGGCAGTTTTATAATCATTCTATTTTAGGTTATAAATAACGATCCAAAAATTTTTTTATCGCACGATAGCCCGTAATTCGATTTTCGCGTTTAGTAAAACCATGTCCTTCATCTTCAAAGACAATATACTCCACTGGAACACCATTTTTCTTAACGGATTCAACTATTTCATCTGATTCTACCTTCAAGACACGTGGATCGTTTGCGCCTTGTAGTACGATAAGTGGCTTCGTGATATTTTCTGCATGGAATAAAGGCGATATGCTTCTAATGTATTCTGTGGCTGTATATGGGTTTCCGAGTTTTTTGTACAAAACATCACGTACAGCTTCCCACCATGAGGGGATGTTTTTTAAAGTACGCTCCCAATTAGATACGCCGAATATATCAACACCAACTTTAAAGGCTTCTGGCTGGAATGCTAATGCAGCAAGTGTCATATAACCTCCATAACTTCCACCGATAATCCCTATCCGGTTTTCGTCAATTCGACCTGTTGCTGTTAAGTATTTTTTTGCCTCGATACAATCGGCTAAATCGACTTCACCATGTTTTAAATCTGCGGCTTTAAAGAAAGTTTTTCCGTATCCTGAGCTTCCTCTATTATTAACTGCAAGTATGGCATATCCATGATTTGCGAGATATTGAAAAACCGGATTATAATTAACCATTGATTGTCCACCCGGACCTCCATGTACCCATACAAGAGCAGGCGCTTTTTCGCCATCTTCCAAATGAGGCTCGTAATATATCGCTGGGATAGTGAGTCCATCAAACGAACTATAATGGACAACCTTGGCTTCTACAAGATCACTTTGCTCGATTTCTGGATTAAGCGTATCAGTCAAACATTGTAGTTTTTTCTTTGAGAAATCATATACATAAAGATTTGACGGTGAACTCGAACTATTAAGCAGAAAAACCATCAGTTTTTCACTTTTAGAAATAGTAACCCCACTAATTTGGCCATCAGGAAGGTCTGGTATTTCTACGTATTCTCCTGACATAGTATCCATCATTTTCAATTCAATTTTTGAATTATTGTTAACTAAATATAGGAGGTAACTATGATTCGGTGAAAATTTCGCCGTTAAAATATTCCATTCTTCTTTTGCAACTGTTTCTACCGTTTTAGATGTTACATGTATCCGTTTCAAATGAAGAAATTCATTAGCTTCATCGGTTAAGAAATACAGGTAGTTGGATTCCTTATCAAATGCTACGGGGGTATATTGTGTATCTCCATCATGTGGTGATACATGTTCAATACCCGTGCTAGGAGAAAATATATACATATCAGAATTATTTGCTGTGATTGGTTTGTGTAATGCAAGAAAAGATTTATCAGGTGAAATACTCGCTATTTGATAGCCTTCGTTATTTTGAAATAACATGCTTGAAGTGAAAGCTTCAATATCCATTTCATAAAGATCCATAAAACGATTATCGCGCTTATTAGATTGGTAGAAAAAACTCTTTTTGTCCGCACTCCATCCTTGGAACATAACCTTTTCTTGTTCTCCAGGTGTTAAATCTTTGGACTGTCCATTTTCATCTTGAAGGAAAAGATGTGTAATTTCATTTCCGCCTCGATCACTTTCATATAAAAAGCGTTTATCTTCAGGAAAAAATGTGACAGGGAATATAGCGTCTGAAGTTGAATGGGAAAGCTGTTGGGACAGTTCGCCATTTTTGTTTGTTGCATAGGCATTATAAACGCCTGTTTTATCACTGCCAAACAGGATGGATTCATCATCATGTGAGATTGATACATCTACGATACTCTCTGAGTTCATAAACTGTTCAATCGAGTACTTGGCACGAGTGATTCCTTCAACTTTTTTTGTCATAAAATACCCTTCCTTCTTCTAACTATTTCTTAATAGTACATATTCTAGTTCTGCACCCTTAACTCCTTTATTTTAAGATGTCGACTTTTGTCGGTGCCTGTCACCTGTCGAATGGAGTAAGTTTTTGAGACTGATAGAGAATATGATTGTGGATTATTTTTTATGTTGAAATGAGAGGTTACTTACGAATAAGCATAGTGATCATTGTTATACAGCTCCTTACCAATTTATGCCGCTAAGAAGATGATGGACGAAGATAAGGCATGGATTAATAATGTACGAAAGAGTAAATGAATGACAGAGAGGCGCCTAGTCACCGACAAATCTCAACAGGTTCAAAGCGCTGACGATATAGCATAGAATGTAGTGTGTTGACTATATTCTATGGGGGTGTTTAGACTGATTCATTCGGTGAAACGAGGGGAAACGTTGAATCAGATTGCTTTGGATTATCGAACTGCTTTATCGGCAATAATCCGTGCCAATCCAGAAATAAATCCCAATGTTATTTATCCTGGTCAAGCAATTGTAATTCCAGGTTTTCCTACTCCAGATACGATTCCTTTCCAGATTGAAGTGTCTGTTAACAATCGTTGGCTAAGATTACGAAAAGAAGGTGTTTTGCAAAAGCAGTATTCGATTGCTGTTGGAAGGATTCTTCATGAGACACCAATTGGTGAATATATTATTATCAATAAAGCACCTAATCCAGGAGGACCATTTGGAACGATGTGGATGAGTTTATCCAAACAGCATTACGGAATACACGGTACGAATGACCCCAGTTCAATTGGAAAAGCAGTTTCAAGAGGTTGCATACGTATGTACAATCGAGACGTAGAAGAGCTAGCCAGCCTCGTACCAATAGGAACCAAGGTTATCATCCGTCCCTAAAGGTGTCTGTCACTTACAAAATTCGACATATATTCCTGCTTCATTAACACATATTACGGGTAATCTAAGAGAAAAATATAAAGCGATTGATATCAATTCATTGTGATAATGGAGGGTGCTTATATGGTAGAACAGAACTTACAACAACAGATTCAACAAGCTAGTCAGCAAATAGACGAGGCTCAACAAGCTATTACGCAAGCACAGGGTTCCGATGTGCAACTACTCAAACAGGCATACGAGCAATTGCAGCATGCAGAGCAGGAATTACAAAATGCACAGAAGCAATCTGGGGAAGAAGCAACAAGAAACCCACAATTCCAACGAAATTATCAACAAATACACGATTTACGCCAACAAATGCAAGATGCCAAGCAACCTTTTAACTTCTAACTGGTGCCTGTCGATAACACAATCCGACATATAAAAACCAACTCTAGGGTGTTTGAGTTGGTTTTTTATTATTACGTCTTTTTAAACCACAGGCTCTGCCTGTGTGAAAATGAAACTTGTAGAGTTGTAACAGAAAAATCTCCAAACGTTATAATAGAGATGGCCGTCAAACCAAATCTAAATAACGAGAGGAGATCAACTCATGTCGAGTGACAATAGTTTATCACACACAAGATGGAATTGTAAGTACCATATTGTATTCATTCCGAAATATAGAAGAAAGGTAGTATATGGGAAATTAAGACGTGATATAGGAGCTATACTTAGAAGGTTATGCGATATGAAGGATGTTGAAATAATAGAAGCCCATGCAATGCCCGACCATATACATATGTTGGTCAAAATACCACCGAAGATGTCAGTATCATATTTCATGGGATACTTAAAAGGAAAAAGTTCGTTAATGATACATGACAGACATGCAAATCTAAAGTATAACCATGGGAACCGCACTTTTTGGGCTAAAGGATATTACGTGAGCACAGTAGGCCTAAATCAGAAAACTGTAGCAAAATATATCCGGGAACAAGAAGCTGAGGATCGATTACGAGACATCATGAGCAAGCGTGAATATGTAGACCCATTTAAAAAATAGAGAGGAATATAAACGGTTGGCGGTCACTTGAGGGGCCACTTTAGTGGCTAAGTTGGTAAAGTGCCCTTATAGGGCGAAATTAAAACCGCCGGTTCTACCGGCGGATACTTACTTGTCGTATAAGTGGTAGCGGTTCCATACCTATAGATGGATGAATCAAATTACATTACTGTGATGGAGAACCGGGTGGATAATAGTATGGAGGAACTTTTAACCAACCACGTTTTCGCATTAGTGTTTTCAGAGTGGTGCCAAGTGTAACCCACTCTGAAAAAAACTCTAGCCATAAGATGGCAACATCATTTCGAATGGCATCAATTTGTCCTTTGGAGCAAGTTTGCATGCAATTAAGCAGTTTAAAAGAAAGACCATTTGCAATTTCATCATCTGTGAGTTTAACACCTAAAGGAATTTCCTTTGAATTAGATTTTGGTTTTGCAGAAGAAACCTCGGGTAATGGGATTCCTTCTTGTTTCATAAATTGACTTAATCGTTTTACTTGCGATTCGCATGTTTTTATCACATCATTTAACAATTCCGTTACTTCATCGTCTGTGGTCGTATTTAATCCTATTTCTTCGTATCGAATAAATTCTTCAACAATTGATAAATACTTCCAGCAATCTCCAACTTCAATTACATGTAGCGGAGACTTCGGTTCATTTATATTGTCTATTGATGTTTTAAGTATGTTCCAGACAGCTTCAAATGGATTAGGCACTAGTTTTTTTCACCTCCTTTACAATAGCCTTTCCTTTTCATTTGTTAAAAATGTAAATTAATTCGGTGCACTTATAATGTTTTTTGTAAGTATTATCGACATTTTCTCCATTAAAAAAGCACAATTTATTAAAATTGTGCTGAAATATCTTAGAGTCCTTAAATACTTTTCCCATTAAAAAGATATTTTCTTCGTATTCAGTGTTTAAAGGATAAATCTATTAATTTTTATCACACATATTTTCTCCTTTTTCCCAACTTTTTCTTTCGGTATGCTCTCTTAGAGGTGATTCTCTTCCGTTTGGCAACAAAATATCTCAGTCCTAAGATGATGGGTATAAAATATTTTTCATTGTTTTACTCCAACACCATGAAATGGAACGAACGTTCTTGTAAACGTAATATAATAAAATATAGTTGTAAACGAAATTAGGTATTCGTTTAAAAGATTTGTTGAAATTGATTGCTCTGCCTAATCATATTATGTATGTGTACATAGGCTATAGTGAAGCATTATAATCACATGTTCTAAAAAAGGAGAATTCACATGTATGGAAACTATATGCCGATGCATAGAAGCGCCGATCCGAGAATTTTTGGTGCGGGTTGGGGACTTAGCCCTTTAGCTACAGGACTTATTGGAGCTGGGTTAGGATATTTGGGTGGAGAGTTTTTTGGGCAGAATCAAGGTTATTACGGGTATGGACCAGGCTTTGGTGGATTTGGACCAGGTTATGGTTTCGGCGGTTATGGTCAACCTGGACCAGGATATGGGTTCCAAGGAAATCCAGGAGGAGGATTTGGCTATCAGAGCTTTGGTAATCCCGGATTCGGGCCAGGGTTCTATAGATAATGAAATGAAAAAGGAATTGGGGGATATCCAGTTCCTTTTTTTAGATTTTTTGCAGTGACATAGTTATTTGTATCTGGAAGTTTAATGAATGGAGACATCAATTTTGGATTGCAAATGCAACGTTTCAGATAAAAACAGTATATCTTCCTGGATTAATTGTTTGATTTTAAGATCTTCGCATCGTTCATGCTCTTTGATTAATTTTTGAAGCTCATTAATAAAGAAAAGCAACTCATCTTTACTGATCATATGAAGCTCCTTTTTGAAAAAAATTTAGAAAAATATAGTTAATTCCAACTACAATTATAGGTAAATTGTATCAACTTTTCAAGTCGAACCTACTGGAAAATGTTAGAATCTTGTCAAAATAGATATGGTGACAAGTTTAACTTAGGACAGAATATGATGGATTATAAAAAATAGGTGCCATTTAGGAGATTCTGGTAAAATGAGGAAGAGTCTATCAAAATTGGAATAGTAGGTGAATGACATGAAGAAAAAAATCACATTTATAGGATTAACATTTACAGTTATACTAATTATCATTTTATTGTTTGGAACACTTACACTTTCTTCTGATGGTGAGTTTCCCATTCCCAAGAACGCACAAATAGAGGAAAAGCATTCAAATGATTCGTATACTTATAATTGGTCAGTAATAAATTCACTTTATCTTATACAGTTGCAATTAAAAGGGTGGAAAAAGGTCGAACAAGTTGGAAGCAAGTTCACATTCGAAAACAATGGGAAAACAGTTAGTTTAATAACACACAAAAACGGCTTTGATTTAATTCGAGAATGAACAATTTGTCGGTGCCAGGCACCAATAGGGGATGTTTTGATGAAAGTAAGTAAGTTGAATTTTATTTTGTATGTTATCGTTGCGCTTTTGGTTCTTGTTCCAATATTTATTATGCTAGTATCGGATGTTACGTTTAGTGAATCTTTACGAGATACTGTTGTCGGCTCTGCACTTGCATTAATCATTGTTGGAAAAGTGTTGACAATAATAGAAAAGAAAAAAGAAAAAAAACGTATTGCTGGAGATATCGGTATTGTAATCGGGATTTTCATTGTTTTATTATTCCGGATTCTTTCATAACTCTCTACTATTTTCTAAGTTGATACAATATTGTAATGTCATGATAATCGTAATGTCATTAAAGGGTGTTATAATTTCATAGAAAAGTAGTGTGCTAGATTATAGTTCGCTTACATAACGAAACAAGAATAGGGAGCGAGGAAAAGTTGACTAAAAAATTAACTGTAATAACCTTTGCTACTACAATTGTTACAGGTATTTTATTGTTTAGCAATTATAGCTATGCGGAATCTACGGACGATTTAAATGATATTCAAGAACAACGAGAGAATATTAGAGATGATATAACGGAAGCGGAAGCGCAAGTAAATAAAGTGCTATCCGAGATTGAAGAATTAAATGCGAATGTTGAGCAAGTGAATCAACAATTAAATGAGTATCAGGATTTAATTGAGGAAACTGAGCAAAATATTACGAAGACGGTGAAAGAAATTGAACAGCTTCAAGGTGAAATCGAAGAATTAGAAGAAAGTATTGAAAAACGCTATGGTATTTTAAAGGAGCGAATAGCATCCTATCAAAAGTCGGGCGGTTCGATCAGTTATTTGGAAGTGATTTTCAGTGCCACGAGTTTTAGTGATTTTATAAGTCGTATAACGACAGTAAATAAAATTGCTGAATCTGATACATCATTAATGGAACAGTTAGAGAGTGATATGAAAAAAGTAGCAGCAAATCAAAAGCTATCTTTAGAGAAGCTTGAAGATTTGAATGCATTGAGAAACGATCAAGAGGAAACGCTCGTACGAATGGAAGAAGAAAAAGCTCAAAATGACCAAAGAGTTGAAGTGTTAAATACCAAAAGGCAAGAACTAGTTGTTTTAATTGAAGATTTACAAAAAGAAGATAATAATCTTGCTACGCTTGAAACCAAGGTTAAAGAAAATATTGCAGCAGCTCGTAGGGAACAAGAAGCGAAAAAAGCTGCTGAACGGGATAAGAAGGCAAAAGAGGCAGCTGTGACAGCGACAGAAGTTGAGAAACAAAGTGATTCTGAAGAAGATAATCAAAATAAAGATGATGAGAAAACAATTACCATGACAGCTACTGCCTACACAATTGAGAGTGCTGGAGGTAGCGGAGTTACGGCAACAGGAATAGATCTAAAGAAAAACCCTGATACAAAAGTGATTGCAGTTGATCCAAAGGTAATTCCATTAGGAAAAGTCGTATATGTAGAAGGATATGGATATGCAATTGCAGGAGACATAGGCAGTGCAATTAAAGGAAATAAAATTGATGTCTACGTCAAAACAGAAGCAGAAGCAGCATCCTGGGGAGTCCGTACAGTAAAAGTAACAATACAATAGGTACCAAAATAGGTGCCTGTCACCTGTCGATTTTTGTCAGTGCCAGGCACCCTTGATTTTTTTTTGATATGTGTTATACTAAGGTTAACTAAATTATGTTCGTGTTAGCAATACAAGATTTATGTAATAGCTTTCTAGTGATTATCTTCGTCTTGAATTATTATCTTGAACAGAAATAGTAATAAACGTGCTTTATAAGCGCATGGAGGTTTTTTTTATGAACACAGGTTCAGTAAAATGGTTTAACGCAGAAAAAGGTTTTGGATTTATCGAAGTTGAAGGTGGAGACGATGTATTCGTACATTTCTCAGCAATTCAAGGCGACGGTTTCAAAACATTAGAAGAAGGTCAACAAGTTACTTTTGAAATTACAGAAGGTAACCGTGGACCTCAAGCTGCTAACGTTGAAAAAGCGTAAGTAAACTTAGAAAAAACTCTTCTCATTTATGAGGAGAGTTTTTTTGTGCGATTTTTTTACAATATTTTAAGTAAAATAAAAACTTTGCCTTAATTTGTGGTAAAATATTCTAAGAATTTACAAACAATGGGGGAATCATTGTGGAAAATATAATAGAAGTTAAAAACCTTTCTCGTTATTATAAGTTGAAGGAAGGTACCAAAACTGCATTGGAAAACATTTCATTTAATGTGAAACGGGGGGAAGTTTTTGGATTATTAGGTCCAAATGGTGCTGGAAAAACTACTACTATAAAGATACTAACTACTTTATTACTGCCTTCTAGTGGTGAAGCAAAAGTATTGGGATATGATGTGGTTTCAGAAAGCCATAAAATTCGTAATCAGATCAATTTCGTTTATGGTGGTGAAAGAGGAGTTTATGGAAGGTTAACAGGAAAAGAATACATGCATTATTTTTGTACGCTCTATAAAATCAAAAATAAGGAGCAAGCAGACCTTGTTGACAATTTATTATCATTAGTGGAGATGAAAAAAGCTGAGAATCAAAAGATACATACATATTCAAAAGGTATGATTCAACGGTTACATATTGCCAGATGTCTAATAAATGAACCGAAAATATTGTTTCTTGATGAGCCCACAATTGGACTTGACCCAGTCGGGGCTAAATTATTGAGGAATTTAGTTCAGAAGTTATCAAACCAAGGGATAACGATTATCCTGACAACTCATTACATGCAAGAAGCAGATGAATTATGTGATCGGATTGCGTTTATAAAAGATGGGGCAATAAGTATTATAGGTGATCCAAATCATATTAAAGATCGATGTAATCACTTGAATCTGTACGAAGCTATTATTCGTGTTAATCATTTGGATGCATTAAAGACTGATAATGCATTAATCAATTTGGAATTGGATGAGTTAAAGGATTCGTTTTACACCGTAAAATTCGAGGTTAATTTAGAAATGGAAGAAGGAATTAGTGAATATTTGAATCAATATGGAGAAGTATTGAGCCTTCGAAAAAGAGAAATCTCTTTAGAGGATGCGTATATTTATCTAATGAAGGATGCAGGGTGATTGTATGAATATGGTTTTTTTAGTGCTACGAGAGATAAAATATTTTACGAACTTTTACAATAAGATGTACCAGTTTCTTCTTTTTTTCCAACCCCTAGTATTTCTTACAATCGTATATTTTTTGCAACAGTTGAGAGGGGACATTAATTCTGATCGATTTGTTGTTGCATCTGCATTAATTAGTATGTGGAGCTATGTGTTATATTCCTCTGGTTCCGCACTGGTTTCACAAAGGTGGAGTGATACGTTAAAATTACTTATTGCTGCCCCAGTTTCTCTATTTCAGGTAATTATTTCGAAAGCTTTAAGTAACTCTGTAATTGCATTAATATCGATGGCTCTAAGTTTTTTTTATGCTAGATTTATTTACGGATTTAATATACAAATTATTAATTATGCTTGGTTTTTTATTTCGGTACTTGTTTTAATTTTTTCACTTTGTGTTGTAGGTTTGATTTTAGCTATTGTGTTTGTTGTTTTTCAAAATGTGTATGACTATCAAAACTTGATACTTACGCCTATTATTCTAATGTGTGGTGTGTTTATACCTGTTAATCAATTACCGATTGTAATTGAATATCTTTCCTATGGGGTACCGATGACTTGGGGGATAAAAGCAGTATATGAATCAATTGAAATGAATTCTTTGATGTACACATCGATGGTTACTTCTATTATTGTTAGTTTCGTTTATTTAATTCTAGCTTCCTTTATTATCAAAAAAATGGAAGTAATTCTACGTAAACATGGTAAATTGGGGGCGATGTAAATGTTTTGGATCAGCAAATACGGCTTTACACACTTGTCCTATAAAGCAGTTTATTCTTTTCAATCACTTCGTTTATTTGTCTTGTTTCGAATTGTAGATCCTTTTATGCATTTCTTGTTTTTTGCTACCTTAGCAAGTGCATTAGTCGGGTCAGACTATTTGAACTTTGTAGTTATTGGCAATATCGCATACTATACTTGTCACACTATGATTATTAATTTTATGAATATGTTTCGAATGGAAAGGAGATTTGGAACCTTAGAGTTAAACATTGCCTCACCAACTCCAACATTATATATTATTATTCGAAAGGCTATTGTACCACTGCTTGATGGACTTTTTGTATTCGGAGTAGGAATATTGATTGGGCGATGGCTATTTGGGATTTCGTTTCCGTTAAGTGAAATTGGCAATTTATTGGTTTTATTTGTGATTACTTTATTTTCTGTTTTATGCTTTTCGTTGCTATTTGCTTGTGTCAGTCTGCTGTTTTCGAATGTTAACTTATTTTTAAATTTAGCATTGGCAGTATTTCAAGTGTTTTGTGGTGTAAACTTTTCTGTTACACTTCTTCCTAATAGTTTGGAATTCTTTTCACGGTTATTACCGTTGACCCATAGCATTGAAGCATTAAGAACTATTTATGGGATAGAAGCATTTTCAGTTTACTCATTATTAATGAAAGAGTTCATCGTAGGAATATGTTATTTAGTATTGTCTCTAATCCTAGTATCCGTAATGGAAAAAGCAGCAAGAAAAAAAGGAGCATTATTAAAAAGTATCTAGGGGGGTGCCTGTCACCTCCCGAATTTTGTCGAATGGATATTTTATCCTTGTCCAGCCGCTTTTCTACTCACTTTGCAAACTGCTATATGTAGGTGTTGTGGACAGATAACTAGGAGGGGGAAGTATTACATTTTCTTATGGATTGTTCTAGCCTCTTACATTACTTATACAACATTGGCACCGACATTGTGGAAAAACGTCGGTGCCAGGCACTGCTGTTGTACACTTGTGTATTTTGTGTCAAAATAGATAGAAATATCAAAAAAAGTGGAGGGGAACTATGTTTAAGGATGAATTTTTAACGCAATTAAGAAGTTTTGCAAGTATCCAAGGGACACCAGGGCAGGAGATGAAAGTAGTTGAAGCACTGGTTGAAGGATTTAAGAAACATTCTGATAAAGTGGAAGTAGATTCGATGGGGAATGTTTATGCATATTTAGAAGGAAATAAGCCAGGTCCTATGATGATGATTTCCGCTCATTCTGATGAAATTGGTTGTATTGTTCAAGATATAGATGATAGAGGGTTTATCCGAATGGAAAAAACCGGAGGAGTACTAGAGTCTTTATTAATTGGTCGGAAAGTTAATGTGAATGGCCATTTTGGTGTAGTAGGTGTAAAAGCAGGACATCTTCAAACGCCAGAAGAAAGGAAGAGGCAACCGACGATAAAGGAGTTGTATGTTGACGTTGGTGCAGAGTCTAAAGAAGAAATTGGTAGAATGGGAATTCGGATAGGTGATCCAATAACATACATAAGTGAGATTGAACAGTTTACCAATGAGGATTTAATTTGTGGCAAGGCAATAGATAATCGCAGTTGTTGTGTTCTTTTAATTGAATTGTTTAAGGCTTTACAAAATCGAGAGTTTAATGGGACATTGGTTGGTGTTATAACTGTTCAAGAAGAAGTTGGGTTGCGTGGCGCTAAAGTAGCAACCTATAAACTAAATCCGGATTTTGCCATTGTCATTGATACGATTCCTTGTGCTGATACACCTGATAGTATTGGAACGTTGCCTGTTGGGATTGGAAAAGGTCCTGTTATTCCTGCACTTGCAGGTAGTTCGGTAAGAGGTAATATTATGGCACCACAAATGAAGAATTTAATTATTAACTATGCAGAAAAAGCTAAGATACCTTATCAATTAGCTGTATTACCAGGTGCTTCATCGGATGTATCGGCTGTACATTTAGAACGGGAAGGTATATTGGCTGGAGCTATTACATTTGCTAGAAGATATTCTCATTCGCCAGTAGAAGTAGCAGATCTGAATGACTTTGAAAAAGGGTTACATTTGTTAAAAGCATTGATAAAAGATAACGCAAACTGGGGAAGCATGGAATTTATTTAAATTAAGGTGCCTGTCACTTGTCGAATTATGTTGGTGGCAGACACCTATGGTTTATCTTTCTTCGAATGGGTCTGGTTCTTCGGGGTTGTCGATTTTGTATTTGTCTTCATTTATGTGAGCTGTTTCAGTGGTTGAGAAATTATTACTTATTGGTAGGAAAAGTAGAGTTACTACAAAAATTATTTTAAGGAAATTTTTCATTTATAATTACGCTCCTATTTTGAGTATTTTGTTAGAACATTGAGAGAGTTTTGATAGTTAGCTGCTGCTTGTTTATATTTTCGATTGTTAAAATAGTAATCTGCTAAAATTTTTAAATAGTTATTTTTTTCATAGTCCAGCTGTTTTTCTTCTAAAAATGGTACTACTTCATCGTTAATTAGCTCCTCGAAAGTATCATCAAAACCTATAATAAGATTTTTATACACTCTAAACTCATACACGTAAATCGATTCTAAGGGACTAATAGATTTGGATAACTCTAGCCCTTCTTTAAGCCATTTTTTAGCATGACTAACATTACCTTTTGAATAATATTCCTTCATCAAACTGGAAATGGTGGTAATCTTTTTAACAGTATTCTCTTCTCTTCGCAATTTATAGCTTTTAAGAAAATAATCGATGGCTAGTTCTGGTTTATTCATTTTAGAGTAGTGATTACCTATATTTTGATAACTAAGAGATAGAGTCTTGTTCTGACGCGTATTTTTAGCGATCGTAGCAGCATATTGAAAACTTTCAATAGATTTCTCGGGCTCATTGGTTCGTTGATAAGAAATACCTAGCAATATATGACACTCAGCACATCTTGCTAAATTGTAAATGCTTCGATAGTACTCCAACGTTTTTTCTGCATAAACTATGGAGATATATGAATTTCTCAGTTTACTAGCTGTGGTAGCTATTAAGTAATATAGGTTTTGTTTCTCTTCCATTGGAAAATAAATTTGTTCGAGGTGAATTTTCTTCTCTGCTTCTTGATATAAATACAATGCTTCGGAATATAATAACTTTGAATATTTATAGTCTCCGGATATTTTTAACCAATAAAAGAGGTTCTTTCCTTTGAATTTCTTCGATACTTTTAGTAGTGTTGCATATTGATGATCAGCTTCAAATTTATTGTTTGTAAGTAGATAATAATGGAGTTTGTGAATTTCTAATAAATTTAGAAGCTGAATGTTCGCAACATAATTGATGTTATCATTGATTTGGGGGTATAGTTCTTTCGCTTTTTTTACCTCTCTATCTAGTAAGTGTTTAAACCAAGCTAGGCATATATGAAGCATTTGATCATTTTCAATAAAGTGTGGGTTAATTTTTAACTTGTCACATAATAGTCCTCTAATTTCCTTTGACGTATTCACGACACCTCCTTCAATTTTTGATAAATAGGAAACAGATATTATTCCCCTTGATAATTCTTCTTGTGTCATTCTTGCCTTAGTCCTGTAGTACTTGATTTTAATTCCGAAATCTTCTAGTGCATTTCTCTCCATAACCATTACCTCCTACCTATCTATATTATAAGTTCGGTAGGTAATTTTGACTATATAGTAATCGCATTATTCAATAAAATCAAAAAAAACTAAAAAAACAATGAAAAAATGTGATTTTGAAGGAAAAGTTTCTTGTCGGTGCTAGCCATTTGTCTAGAAATTCGATGAATGAGTGGAGAATAAAAAACTTCCTTGGAGGAATCTATCAAATCCTAAGGAAGTTTCTTATGGGAAAAGGGTAAACAACATCTTTAATAAGTTGATTTCAAGATTATTTTAAACGACATACTACGACAAAATTCGGGAGGTGACAGGCACCTAATCGGAGTTGAATCTACCTAGTATTTGGTGTGCTCTTTTATAGGTGGTTGCTGCTAGTTTGTATTTTCTATTGTTAAAGTAGTAGTCGGCTAAGATTTTTAGGTAGAATGATTTTTCAAAGTCTAATTGCTTTTCATTTAAAAAAGGAAGGACTTCTTTGTTAATTAATGCTTCAAATGTATTGTCGTACCCTTTAATAAGATGACGGTAAACTTTAAATTCATGAAAATAAATCGAATCGACAGGGCTTAATGTTTCTGATAACTCTAACCCTTTTTCCATCCATTTTTCTGCATTTTCCAGATCACCAATGTCATAGTATTCCTTCATGAGACTTGAAATAGGAATTATTCTCTTATTGGCATGGGACTCTTCTCGTAGTTTATAGCTTTCTTGGTAATAATTTATAGCATCCTCTGTTTTATTTAGTAAGGAGTAAAGTTTCCCCATATTTTGGTAACAGAGAGAAAGTAGATTCTTGTCTTTTATGTTTTGAGCTATTGTAATTGCTAATGTGTAGCTTTCTAATGATTTTTGGTATTCATTTGCACGTTGATACGATATGCCAAGCAAAATGTGGCAATTTGCACATCTCTTTAGGTTATATATACTACGATAGTATTCTAGTGCGTCTAATCCATATACGATTGCAATATATGTTTTTCTAATTTTACTAGCTGTAGTAGCAATTAGAAAATATAGGTCTTTTTCTTCTTTTTCTGGGAAATGAATTTGTTCGAGGGAAATATTTTTTTCCGCTTCTAAATAATAATGTAAAGCATCTGCAAAAGATAACTTAGAAAAATGATAATCACCCGATGCTCTTAACCAATAAAAAAGTACTTTACCTTTATAGTTAGGTGATTCTTGCTGAAGAAAAGCAAATTGTTGATCTGCAGCTGCTGTATTTTTGGTAAGTATAAAATAAAACAATTTATGTATTTGAAATAAATTATGAAGTTGCTTATTTGCAATGTAATCAACATTATTATTAATAGTTTGAAACAATTCTTTGGCTGCTGTTGTTTCTCTGTTGAATAACTGTTTAAACCATGTATGACATAGATCATGCATTTTATCGTTCTCAAGAAATAACGGATCGAGGTTAAGTCTTTTACATAATAATTCTCTAATTTCCTCGGTAGGATTTAGTACACCTGCTTCTATTTTCGATAAATATGATACTGAAATAATGCCCTTGGTTAATTCATCTTGTGTCATGTTAGCTTTTACCCGGTAGTATTTTATCTTATCTCCAAAATCATTTGACATAACCATATCAAAACCCCCTAAAGACATTATAAATTGTATAGGTAGTCCCTGTCACTTGTAGACCAGTTGAATCAAAAAATATTATTTCTTATTGTTTTATTGATAGGGCGGTAACGTATGCGTTTTCATATTTTACTAATTAGTTAGATAATAATAAAAACTTAAAAAAATCCATAGACATTACATTTGCAAAGTGTTATATTAATAAACATTATTTATAATTATTTAACATTTTGCATATTTAAGAGGAGGGGAATTATGTTAAGCAATCCGCTTATCGCTACCGTTTTAATTTTTGCACTTATTGCATTTGGGGAATGGCTATCAATTAAGTCAAGAGCAAGAGTTCCAATGCTTTTGACAGCTATGGTTGGATTCTTAGTGTTAAGTTGGACAGGAATATTCCCAAGCGACATCATGGAGAAATCAACACTTGGAGCATTAGGAGCTATTTTAATTGGCCCGGCAATTTTACATATGGGTACAATGATTCCCTTCTCATTGCTAAAAAGTCAAATTAAGGCAGTACTTATTGCTCTAGGAGGATTAGTTGTTTCTGGCGCTTTAATCTTAGTTATCATTTCCTTAATTTTCGATTATCCTACTGCGGTAGCGGGAGTTGGACCTGTCAGCGGAGGAATCATTGCACTAATTGTTACTTCCGAAAAGCTAACAGAAATTGGGCTATCAAGCTTAGTTGTTATACCAGCACTTGTAGTTGCTTTCCAAGGAGTACTAGGCATGCCTCTAGCATTAAATATTATGAGGAGATATGCACTCAGGCTTCAGAAAGATATCGACAACGGTACATTCGTTCCAATGGCGACCGAGGAAGAGTTAAATGGTACTGATCAAGTTGAGGAAAAATCAAATCCTCTTAAATCGAGCGCAACATTAAAATTGTTCTTTGTATTTGTTGGTGCTGCGATCGGAATTACACTTGGTGAAATAACTCCTATTCACTATACGCTCTGGTGTCTTGCCATTGGTGTTGTTGGATTAAAGCTTAAGTTATTTGAACCAAAAGCATTAGAAAAGTCAAATTCATTTACGTTAACCATGATTGTTATTATTTTTGTTGCGGTTGGATCAATGGCTGGTGTTACCCCACAAGAGGCAGTGAATAATCTTCCAAGTGTTCTATTGATCTTATTAATTGGAACGTTTGGTCTTTCTCTAGGAGGCTATGTGATGTCAAAAGTTTTCAAATGGCATCCTTACAAAGGTATGCCAGTAGCTTTAACTGCTTTATTCGGATTCCCGGGTGATTATATTCTTTGTGAAGAAGTATCGAGAAGTATCGCTCGAAATAAAAAAGAAGAAAAATTGATATTTAATGAGTTGTTAGCACCCATGCTTATAGGTGGTTTCACAACAGTTACCGTAGCTTCAGTTGTAATTGCTGGCATATTGGTAGGGACGTTATAATATGCTGATTTAAATTATATTAATATATTGGGGGACTTTATAATGGTAAAACAATTAATTAAAAATGGATTATTAGTTGATGGAAATGGTGGAGAACCGAAGAAAGACCATGTTGTCGTATCAGAGGACAAGCGTATCGTTTACGTAGGACCTGAAAATGGTTATGCGACGACAGGCGATGAAGTTGTTGTTGATGCAGCTGGAGGAACAATTTTACCAGGACTAATTGATACTCATGTTCATATGATGATGGAATACGCACCGCTATCTGAGAGATTGACAACGCCATTTTCATTCATGTATTACAAGGCAGCAGAGTATTTGAAAAACACATTACATGCTGGAGTAACATCTGTAAGGGATGCACTCGGAACTGATCTAGGAGTAAAAAAAGCGGTAGAGGATGGATTGATTACTGGTCCACGTTTACAATTGAGTATTAATGCGTTAACGATTACCGGTGGTCACGGTGATGGTTATCAGGTAGCAGGTAATACAGTTGATTTACTACCTTCTGATTATCCTGGAATGCCGAGTGGAAAATGTGATGGTGTGGAGGAAGTACGAAAAAAAACACGTGAGATGCTTCGAGCTGGAGCAGAGGTCATTAAAGTACATGCAACTGGTGGTGTACTGAGTGCAACGGACCATCCAAAGTTCACACAATTCTCGCTTGAGGAATTGAAAGTAATAGTAGAAGAGGGACGTTTTCGAAAAGGTGTTAAGGTCATGGCCCATGCTCAAGGAGCTGAAGGAATTAAAAATGCCGTGAAAGCAGGTATTCATTCGATTGAACATGGTATCTTTATTGATGATGAAGCGATTGAGTTAATGCTAGAAAATGGCACTTATTTAGTTCCAACGTTATTAGCACCAGTTGCCGTATTAGAAAGTGCAAAAGATGTTGGAATGCCTGACAGTGCAGTTGAAAAATCAAAAGAAGTAATTGAACAACATAAGGCAAGTTTTACGAAAGCATATAAAGCCGGAGTTAAGATTGCTATGGGAACAGATGCTGGTGTAATGAAACATGGCACCAATCTTAGAGAGCTTGGACTAATGGTTGATGCAGGTATGACACCGATGGATTCAATCGTTGCTTCAACAAAAACAGCGGCAGAATGCTTAGGGTGGGAAGAGAAAGTTGGAACCCTTGAGCAAGGTAAACTAGCAGATATCGTTGTTGTAAAAGGAAATCCAATAGAAGACATCTACTCTCTAGCAAACAACGACAACATCCAAGTCGTAATTAAAAACGGAAAAGTCGAAAAAAACCTACTATAGGTGCCTGTCACTCCCCGGTTTTTGTCGTTTTTTGTCGGTGACAGGCACCAGGGGGGCTATGTATGGATAGACATTTATTTCTTTTTGGAGGGGGACCTCCTTTTACACCTGTGATGGGGAAATGTTTTGCGGAAATTGCGTTAAGAACGGATAAGCCAGTGTCAATTTTAAACGTAGAGCGGGATGGGTGGAAAGATTATATACATAAATACACCCAATTATTAGAAGTTTTGGGATTAAGGGAATTTCATCTTCTACCACTGCCTTCCACACCATTCGACCAAGTAAGAAATTGCTTGCAAAATAGTAGTGGAGTTATTATTTGTGGAGGAAATACGAATCTCTATGCAGATTACATCGTGGATTCTCCTATATCCAGCCTGATCGTCAAGCAATATGAGTCTGGATACCCTGTTGTTGGTTTTTCCGCTGGAGCCTTAATAAGCCCGGATAATTGTATCATTTCTGAAAAGGACAATGAACAAAAAGAATTCCAGGAGAGAGTCGGATTAGGTCTGTTATCTAATGTAGTAATTGCTGTTCATTTTACACAATGGAATGATGAGATGCATCTAAGAAAAGCGGCACTTAAGTATGAAAAACATGAAAATTTTGGGATAGATGAAAATACATGTGCTTACTTTAACAATGGAAAGCTACGAAGAATAGAAGGAGAAGGAGTGTATTCAGTAAAGAAGGATATATTAAGAAAAATCGAAATAAATTCATTATAATGTAAAAAAAGCAACTTGTTGATTCGACAAAATTCGGGAAGTGACAGGCACCTTATAATATATTAAAATGAAGTTATTATTGTTTTAAAAGGAGTCTTTGACATTGAATATTGGTATTGACAAGATTGGTTTTTATACACCTCATTTATTTGTAGATATGAATAAATTGGCTGTGGCAAGAAATGTAGAACCTGAGAAGTTTACAATTGGAATTGGACAGGAAAAAATGGCTGTCCCACCAATTACGCAGGATTCGGTTACGCTGGCGGCAAATGCTGCGTTGGGAATTTTAGATGATCAGGATAAAGAACAAATAGATTTTGTTATTTTTGGAACAGAATCAGGTATTGATCATTCTAAATCAGCGGGTGTTTATGTTCATGAACTATTAGATATAAATCCATATGCTCGAAGTATTGAAGTAAAACAAGCCTGCTATGGTGCTACAGCTGCTATACAGATGGCAAAAGGCCATATTGCTTTAAATCCGGAAAGTAAGGTTTTAGTACTTGGTTCAGATATTGCAAGATACGGCTTAAATACTGGTGGAGAATCAACTCAGGGTGCTGGAGCAGTTGCAATGTTAATAAGTGCAAATCCAAAAGTTATGGTTTTAGAAGAAAAAAGTACTTATTTGACAAAAGATATTATGGATTTCTGGCGTCCGGTATATTCTGATAAAGCATTTGTGGATGGAAGATTTTCTAATGAACAATACATTTCATTCTTCCAACAAGTGTGGGAGCGATATAAAGAAAAAACTGGTTTAGGATTGGATGATTTTGAAGCTATTTGCTATCATTTGCCATATACAAAAATGGGGTTAAAAGCTTTACGAACTGTTTTGGACGAAGTTACTGAAGATGTTCAAGAACGATTAACAACAAATTATAAAATTAGTACGACTTATAATAGAAACGTTGGAAATATTTATACGGGTTCCTTATATTTAAGCTTACTTTCCTTATTAGAACTTAAAGAGGATCTTCAAGCTGGATCAAGAATTGGTTTGTTTAGCTATGGTTCTGGAGCTGTAGGGGAGCTATTTACTGGAATCTTGAAACCAAATTACCGCGAGCATTTATTTGTTGAAACCCATACAAAATTGTTCGACAGTAGAAGAGAAGTTAGTGTAGAAGAATATGAAGAAATTTTTCAAAACACATTACCCACAGATGGCTCTAACATAGAGTTAGATATCGAAAATGATCCGGCTCATATTTGTGTTTCGGGCGTTATAGAGCATATGAGGCAGTATGTGAATAAACTACGATAAATTTTGGACAGACTCTGGGAGACTTTCTCCTGGGGTTTTTTAATGGCTCTATAATATTTGTTGGGGTTCAGATAAAATTCTGAAAAAAAATACACGCAAGCCCAAACATTCTTTATACTTGAATTGACTAGAAACAAGAAAAAAGAATGGGGATGCGTATACTATGGATTTTATCATGAATATTCCAGGATTAAAAGATTGTTTAGTGACAAAAGTAGAAGAACGAGATGGAAGTGTAGAAATTTATGTAGAAATGGAGCGCACCACCCATGTTTGCCCGCAATGTGGAGAGGAAACGCAAAGTATCCATGACTATCGTTATCAGAAAGTGAAACACTTAAAATGGTTTGAGCGAATGACTCAAATTTGGTATAAGCGTCGTCGGTATAGATGTTTGGAATGTGGAAAACGGTTTTCAGAAGCAAACAAAATTGTACAAAGATATCAACTGACATCCGCAGAATGGAATCAAGCTGTATCCATTCGATCGATTAAAGGAAAGACATTTAAAGAGGTAGGAGAAACGTATGGTTCTTCATCTTCAACCATTGTAAGACGATTTGATGAGTTAGCTGAAACACAAGTTAAAAAAGTAGAATCACTTCCTCCAGTCATTGCGATTGATGAATATAAAGGGGACACGAAAGAAGGGAAATACCA
>NZ_JBHUMI010000006.1:0-26122 GCF_042684965.1 Ornithinibacillus salinisoli | reverse complement strand
TTGACTATGGCCTCCTTGGTGGGTGGTAGATTGAGTTAAACTTGGTTAAGTACTTCAATCGTAGCATAGTCAATGGGACTTTTTGTGTTTGAATATATTATTTCAAACACCAGGAAATTATAAAATTCAATACCTGTGGATACTTCTTGGCAGGAACAGCCACGTCCAGCTCCGACGGACAGGACGTCCTAGTGTCGATGATGCCACAGGACGTGGCGATTTCATCGACCAGCGCCCAGCGCCTAGCGCAACTTCCCTCACCTTCGTACGATAACAGTTCGACATAGTCGAACATCCTAAAACTGTAAGATTAAAGGAAGGCCGACTAAAATCGGGCTTTGCGCCCAACGTCGGCATACCCCTATGAAGGGGCATGTTTCCTTTATCTCCTACGGGGAATGTTCAATTAAAACCACCACTTTGCGTGGCAACATTGAACCACCAGCGTTACGCTGGCGCAGTTCGTACGTCGCTACGACGCACAGGACGTGCTAGTACAGGCGTTGCCACAGGACGTGGCGTTTTTAGTCTGTAAGGGCGCTTGCGCTTTTGTTCTATATCTAGGTAATAAGATTGATTTGAAATTTTGAGAATTTTTGATATAATGTTTGTAATTAAATGTGAGGAGTTGATAGAATGAAACGAGAAGATCTCATTGCTCCGCAAGATTATAACATCGTTATGGAAATGGAACGACATGCAGCATTAGCTCCAACAAGAAAAGCGTTAATCTGGGAAGATGATACTGGGAATTCGCGTGAAATTACATATGACCAACTATTGAAAAATGTAAATAAAATTGGAAACGCTTTCCTTAATAGTGGTTTACAAAAAGGCGATAAAGTTCTCATTATGATTCCACGATTAATAGAGGCCTATGAAGTATATTTGGCTGCACTTAAGACAGGTATTATTATTATTCCGAGTTCAGAAATGCTAAAAACAAAGGATTTACAATATCGCGTCACACATGGAGAGGTAGATGGAGTCATAAGTCATTATCCATTTGTTGAACAATATAAGGACTTACAGGAATATGAGCAGTTGAAAAAATTTGTTGTTGGACAACCTGTAGATGATTGGTTTTTTTTAGATGGTTTAATGGAAGATGCAGGTGATAGCTTAGTAACCGCAAATACGACACGGGATGATATAGCATTTGTATCGTATACTTCTGGTACAACTGGTAATCCAAAAGGAGTTGTACATACACATGGATGGGGATTTGCCCATTTACAAACAGCTCCTGAAAATTGGTTATGTATTGATGAAGGAGATAAAGTTTGGGCAACAGCAGGACCGGGCTGGCAAAAATGGATATGGAGTCCATTTCTTTCTGTATTAGGAACAGGTGCAACTGGTTTCATTTATCACGGGAAATTCGATCCAAAGAAATACTTAAGCCTCTTGCAAGACCATGAGATTAATGTATTATGCTGCACACCGACAGAATATCGCTTAATGGCAAAGGTTGACAACCTACAAGACTATCAGCTACCAGCGCTCCATAGTGCAGTTTCCGCTGGAGAACCGTTAAATGTAGAGGTAATTGATACGTTTAGAAAGTATTTTGATGTAACCGTTCGGGACGGGTATGGCCAAACAGAAAATACACTTTTACTTGGTGTAATGAAAGATATGGAAGTGAAACCTGGATCCATGGGGAAACCAACGCCGGGTAATGATGTGGAAATTATTGATGAATTTGGCAAGCCAGTGGATGTCAATGAAATAGGTGATATTGCTGTTCGACTCAATAGCCCTGCATTGTTCCGAGAATACTTAAAAGACCAAGAACGTACGCACATGGCTAGGCGTGGTGAATTTTATATTACAGGTGATCAAGCAAGAAAAGATGAAGATGGCTATTTCTGGTTTGAAGGACGGCGAGATGATATTATCATTAGCTCCGGATATACAATCGGGCCATTCGAAGTGGAAGATGCTTTGGTCAAACATCCATCTGTGCAAGAGTGTGCAGTAGTTGCTAGTCCGGATGAAATTCGTGGCAGTATTGTCAAAGCCTTTGTCGTGTTAAAGAAAAGTGTCGATCGAGAAGATCCGAATTTGATCAAGGAATTACAAAATCATGTAAAGGAAATGACAGCACCATATAAATATCCACGAGAAATTGAATTTTTAGATGATCTTCCGAAAACAACATCAGGTAAGATCAGACGTGTGGAATTGAGACAGAAGGAGTTATTAAATAATTAAACATAGTAACCTCTATCCTGGTTAACTGGGATAGGGGTTATTTTTATGACAAAAAAATGAATCAAAACACTTGAAAGTCAAAAAAGGTCAGAGTATAATGTAGTCATAAAGTCAAAGATAGTCAAAGTCAAATTAGTCAAATAGTATATAATCAATAGGAGGAATGGAAAATGAAATGTCAACAATGTGGTGTAAATGAAGCAAATATTAATATGCAAATGCAAATGAACCATGAAAGAATGCAGATGCACCTCTGTAATTCATGTTTCCGTGACATCCAAAATAATATGATGAATTCAAATGATATGTTCAATAATCCATTTTTTGACGGAAATAACGAGGATGCATATGCTAACTTCCAAGGAAATGGCTCTAGTCAAACAACAACGAGAACGAAACAAAAAGGAAACAAAGGCAATGGTTTAATAGATCAATTAGGCAAGAACATTACAAATGCTGCTCGACACGGCGAAGTCGATCCAGTTATTGGCCGTGACCAAGAAGTGAAGCGTGTAATCGAGACTCTAAATAGAAGAAATAAAAACAATCCGGTATTAATTGGTGAACCTGGTGTTGGTAAAACCGCAATAGCAGAAGGACTAGCTCTGAAAATTGCAGAAGGAAACGTACCTGCGAAACTAATGAATAAAGAAGTTTATTTATTAGATGTGGCATCTCTTGTTGCGAATACGGGTGTTCGTGGTCAATTTGAAGAACGAATGAAAAAGTTAATTCAAGAAGTTCAATCACGAAAAGATGTCATTCTATTTGTTGATGAAATTCACTTGCTAGTCGGTGCTGGAACTGCAGAAAGTTCACAAATGGATGCAGGGAATATATTAAAACCAGCATTAGCACGTGGAGAAATGCAAATCATTGGAGCAACTACATTGAAGGAGTATCGTCAAATTGAGAAAGACGCTGCCTTAGAGCGCCGTTTCCAACCGATACAAGTGAAGGAGCCTACTATAGAAGAGGCAATTCAAATTTTAGCTGGCATTAAAGATCGTTATGAGGCATTTCATGAAGTGCGTTTTTCAGAGGAAGCAATTCATGCTTTTGTAACACTGTCAGAGCGATATATCCAAGATCGCTTCTTACCAGATAAAGCGATTGATTTGATGGATGAAGTTGGATCACGCTTAAACTTGGCAAATGCAGAAAAAGACTCCAATTCTATTGAACAAAAACTTCAAGAAATTATTAATGAAAAAGAAGAAGCGGCTGAAAAAGAAGATTACGAACGTGCAGCAAACCTTCGCTACCAAGAAATCCAATTACAGAAACAATTGGAAAAAGCGAAAGGGAAGGAGCAAGTAATCGATGTAGATATTTCAGACATCCAGTTAATTGTGGAAGAAAAAACAGGTATCCCAGTAACCAAGCTACAAGCTGAGAACCGAGAAAAACTAAAAAACATTGCTGAAAACCTAGGCAAAAAAGTGATAGGTCAAGGTGAAGCGGTAGCTAAAGTTGCTAAAGCGATTCGTCGTAGCCGTGCAGGACTTAAATCAAAATACCGTCCAATTGGATCATTCTTATTTGTCGGACCAACTGGTGTCGGTAAAACCGAATTAACAAAAGCACTTGCTGAAGAATTGTTTGGGACACGAGATTCCCTTATTCGCTTAGACATGAGTGAGTATATGGAAAAACACACCGTGTCTAAAATTATTGGTTCGCCTCCAGGATATGTTGGTCATGAAGAAGCTGGGCAATTAACAGAACGTGTACGACGCAACCCATACTCCATTATTCTTTTGGATGAAATTGAAAAAGCACATCCAGATGTACAGAATATGTTCCTACAAATTATGGAGGATGGGCATCTAACAGATTCACATGGTAGAACAGTGAGCTTCAAAGATACCGTAATTATTATGACTAGTAATGCTGGAACAGGAGTAAAACAAATCAATGTAGGCTTTAACAACACAGCCCATGAATCTGTTTCACAACTTGAGAAATTAAGTGCATACTTTAAACCTGAGTTCTTAAATCGCTTTGATTCAATTATTACCTTCAATGAGCTAAGTGAAGATAACCTAGTTGAAATTGTAGACTTAATGCTTCATGATCTTGAAGCAACCGTGAAAGAAAATGAGTTGAACATTAGTATTACAGAGGAAGCCAAACGAGAACTCGTTCGTCTTGGATATGATCCACGATTTGGTGCACGACCATTGCGCCGTGTCATCCAAGATAAGATTGAAGATCCATTAACCGATTTATATTTAGAGGAAGAATCATTGTCTGCCGTAAATGTAGATTTAGTTGATGGAGAAATTGTCGTTGCAACATCATAATGAGGTTGAGAGGAATCCGCTGACGAAGTTCAGCGGGTTTTTTTTGTGTATCGAATAGAGTAGTTGCAGCACCGATTCGCTCATAAAACGAAATATTCGCTCAGAACCAACAAGGATTCGCTCATAAAACGAAATATTCGCTCAGAACCAGCAAGGATTCGCTCACAAGCAACAATTTGCTCACCCGCTCATAAACCAAAACACACAACCAGCAAAAACACCCGACATAAAACAATCCGCACACACAACATTCCGTAATAAATATTTTCACCAAAACCGTGACAAACTAATTGCGTAATTTCACATCAAAGGATGTTATACATGCATGGTTTAAAACGGTTCATTACCTTATTGTGTACAATTTTAATTCTTACCGGAATGTCAAATCCGGTTCAAAAACCTGATGAATTAATAGTGCACTTTATAAACGTTGGGCAAGGGGATAGTATATTAATTCAAACTCCCAATGAAAGCAATATACTAATTGATGGTGGTCCGCCGAAGTCTGGGAAGAAAGTGGTGAAGTATTTAGAAGAACACGGTGTAAAAGAAATTGATTTAATGATTGCAACACATCCAGATAAGGACCATGTCGGAGGGCTTCCACATGTGATGAAGTCAATTGAAACGAATAAAATTATTGATTCTGGAAAAATGCATGTTACACAAACCTATGCAAGATATCTGAATCAAATTCGAAAAGAGAAAATACCTATAAAAGTTGCGGAGGAAGATGAAAAAATTAAAATTGATCCATTGGTCGATATTACGGTAATTAATGCTTACGGGAAAGGAAAAAACAATAATGAAGCATCCATTGCTTTAAAACTAAGCTACCAGGAGATTGATTTCCTACTTCTCAGTGATATCGAACAAGAACAAGAGAAGCGATTAATTGAACAATATGACCTAAAAGCTGAAATTATTAAGGTTGCACATCATGGATCGAAGACAAGTAGTTCTCTGGAATTTTTGAAAGAAGTGAATCCAAAAGTTGCCATATTAACATATAGTAAGGGGAATAACTTTGGCCACCCTGTAAACCGTGTGATTGAGAACCTTTATGACATAAAGGCTCAAATATACTCAACTGCTGTATTTGGAGATCTCGTTATTAGAACGGAAGGAGAAAATTTTTTTATTTTTCCTGAAAAAAGTCCGCTCGACAGTTTGAAGGAGAAGGCAGGATAAATGAAGAAGATTCTTATCAGGTATTGTATGGAAAATACAATATCTGATTTTTTTTTATCAAAACGTATTGACAATTATACGTCAAAGTTATATGGTTAATTACATAAGTAACTAACCAATTAACGAAGGTGATCAAATGAAAAATGCACTAGATGAAAATAGACCAATATTCCTTCAGATTAAAGAACAGATTGAGGATTACATTATTAATAACACCATTCTAGCTGGTCAAAGGGTACCTTCAACAAATGAGTTTGCAGCATATTACAAAATAAATCCAGCGACTGCTGCAAAAGGAATTAACGAACTCGTAGCCGAGGAGATACTATTTAAACGGAGGGGTGTTGGAATGTTTGTAACAGAGAATGCCAAGGACATTTTGATTGAAAAACGTAAAAAAATATTTTATGAAAATTTTATTCAACCGTTGAAAGAAGAAGCTAATAAACTGCAAATTGGCTCAGACGAATTAATTGAGATGATGAAGAGAGGGGAGAATCGCAAATGAAGATTGAAGTAAAAGAGCTTTCTAAAAAATATAAGGAAAAAGATGCATTGAAGAATATCTCCTTTACATTAGAAGGTCCGAAAATTTACGGGTTGTTGGGGAGAAATGGTGCTGGAAAAACAACCTTCATGGAAATATTAGCAGGACAAATTTTAGAGACAAATGGTCAAATTTTAATTGACGGCGAGACTCCATTTGATAATCAACAATTAACTGAATCCATTTGCCTAATTAAAGAAGGTCAAAATTTTAAAAAGGATTTAAAAGTGAAAAACGTCCTAAAAATCTATTCCTATTTTTATCCAACTTGGGATGAAAAATTAGCTGATGAATTGATTCAAGAATATAATTTAAATCTAAATGCGAAAGTGAAGACTCTTTCGAAAGGGATGGAGTCGGCGTTAGGGATTATCGTAGGGTTAGCTAGTAAGGCACCGATTACCATTTTTGATGAACCGTATATTGGACTTGACGCAGCTGCTCGTAAAAGGTTTTATGAAATATTATTGGAGGAATATGAAACAGAGAAAAGAACGATTATTTTCTCCACGCATCTAATTGATGAGGTCAGCTTGTTATTCGAGGAAGTAATAATTTTTCAAGAAGGTTCGCTTGTATTGAAAGAGGAAGCTGATATTCTTCGTAACAACACATATGCCATTTCTGGAACAATTCCAGAGGTTGAGGCCTATGTCGAGGATAAGGAAGTTATCCAGAAAAAACAATTGGCAGGAATGATGACAGCATATGTATATGGAAATCTACAAGAGGCAAAAAGCCAAGGTCTAGATGTAGAAGGAATTCCGATTCAAGATTTAATGATTTATTTAACGGAAAGAAAGGGGGCATAAGAAATGGGAAAACAAATAAAAGGTTTATTATATTTCTTTAGTGCAGATATCCGTTATTCCATTATGATATTTTGGACGATATTACTTAGTGTATTAATCGTTTCGATCACTATTTCTTATTTCCTTTTAAGTGTTGAGGATGGAGTAATGGGATTTGGATTTCCATTTGCTATCTATTTTTATTTTATAATTTTAGGTTTCCTAACCGTAAAAGAGAGCATACCATTTGCGTTAAAAATGGGAGCAACTCGAAAAAATATCTTTTTAAGTATTGGGATCTTCTTCTTTGTACTCGCATTCGTAAAAGCCCTTGTTGCCAACACGCTGCAAACAATTACCCAATTTTTAACGGAAAAAGTGGGAATTCATACGTTTCACTTTTTACATCCGGCTCAGTTATTAGAGGATACATGGTTAAACCGTGTTATTATTGATACGTCTATTATGTTCTTCCTTTCAGCCTTCATGTTTATTATCGGATTGCTTTTTTATAAGTATGGTTTAGCAGGTGGAGGAACTGTTGCCGCAATCTTGGTTCTAACTTTACTGGTTGGAATCGCCCAGGGTTGGTTATTTGAATGGATATCCAATGTGTTCAAGGATATAAGTCTTATGCAATTTTATCAAATGCTAGTAATTGGGATAGTTTTATATGGTATATCATTTATTCTAATAAGGAAAGTTACCATAGTTAAAGCTTAAGGTGGCTAGGGTCACATTTAAATATCTAACGCACAGTTCCACAAATGAACTGTGCGTTTTTTTGTATTTCTGTTAAAAGTATAAAAAATTAGAATATTATGTTAGTATGAGGGTGGTTTTTTAGACAGCGGTTTTGACGAAGGATTAATGAAGTGCGTATAACCGTATGTATGTGGAGGGGTTAATATGGTTTTGGTCGGAAGTATGATTTTTGTATTACCTTACTTATTGTTAGTATTATTGGTAATTGGACTCATTCAATGTAAAAGATATTCATTTCGTTCAGGTTTTTATTTCTTTTTTATTCTTATCATTCATCAATTAAATTTCATTTTAACCCCATTTTACCTTCCGAAATATGTTGATTATCTTGGGGAAAATAATATCCAGCCTCCTTTGGGAATGAGTTTAGCAGAGGTGACAATGGTGTTTTACTTTTTGGATAAACTAGTTCTTTGTATTGCTTTTATTTTTTTAATTGTAGGGCTGAAAAAACTATGGAAAAATACTTGAAACTAGATTATTTTTTTGTGCTTTTTTCAAGATGCTGTTTTCTTCGGTTGCTAAAAGATTTAAAGATAATGTAACCTAGTCACATAAAGATTTTAGCAGGGTTCATTAGAATAATGAATGTAGTAAGTCTTTACATGATAACTTTGATTAGAGTGGATACTATTATATAGATCGTAACTAGAAGAAATCCATCACTTTCCAAGGAGGTAGCATATGCGAAATCTAAAAGGGATAGAATGGATAGGATTAATTTTGATGGTTGCAGCTGCTGTGGTTTATTGGATTACTAAATATAATGATCAATACGCTATTTGGACCAATGTTTCTATCGTCTGTATAACTTTAGGTGCCGTGATCATAGCTATAAGTGTTTTTGTTGGTAAACGAAATAATAGGTGAAAAATGTTGCCTAGTTATGTGTGTAAACCATCAGGTGAAATTTGTAACTTAGATCATTTTACTTTCTAATTTTCCCATTGTATTATCTTTCCTATCTTGCTAAACTAAATGAGTAAATGGAGATATATGGATAGGGGATAAGGATCAAAGATGGTGGAATAACTTGTAATGATTAAATTTTAGATAGTCAGTTTAATATACTCATAACATGGGTTTATTTGGCTATGCGTAATCATACAAGGACTGCATTCTTTGGTTTCATATACCTTTTTAAGGATGGATGCCTTTCGTGTATCCGTCTTTTTTAATAGGAAAAATCTTATCTCCTGTAAACCTTTTAATGCGTTCTTCATCTGGAGGGATTAAATAATGAGTCAAATGAAAGAAAAAATTGCAATTATTACCGGTGTCAGTCGACTGAAAGGGATTGGAGCAGCTATTTGTAAGGAGTTAGCAGAAGCAGGTTACCATATCTTTTTTACTTACTGGACGGAATACGATAAGCAAATGCCTTGGAGTGTAAATTCTGAGGAGCAAATGAAATTAAAAGAAGAGTTACTAAAAAGAGGTGTGAAAGTATCGTGTATGGAATTGGACTTAACTCAAGATGATGCACCGGATAAGCTTATGAATAAAGTTTCAGAACGACTAGGTTATCCAGATATCTTGATCAATAACGCAGCATTTTCCACAAATAATGATTATTCTAATTTAACCGCAGATGAATTAGATAAACACTACTTGGTAAATGTCAGGGCAACAACATTGCTAAGTAGTAAATTTGCTCAAGGATTTGATAAAAAACATGGTGGGAGAATAGTTAATATTACTTCAGGTCAATTTCGGGGACCAATGCCTGGTGAATTAGCATATGCAACTACAAAGGGTGCAGTTGATGCGCTAACGATTACATTGGCTGCAGAAATAGCTGATTTAGGAATAACGGTTAATGCAGTAAATCCTGGTCCAACCGATACAGGATGGATGACCGATGACACCAAAGATAAATTAAAACCAATGTTTCCGTTCGGTAGAATAGGAGAACCCAGAGATGTTGCAAAAGCCATAAAGTTTCTAGTTAGTGATGATGCAGATTGGGTTACAGGACAGATTATTCATTCAGAAGGTGGATTTAGAAGGTAAAAGGAACAAAGAAGGATCGAGGAGTAATTAACGGAATATATTGACAAAAGATATTAAAGTGTTATCTTAGTATATAGGAGAAATATGGAAGGTGGAATTGGATTTGCCAGCATACTTGTAATGGTTAAGCAACTAAATAGTACATTTCTTTTTGAACATAATGTTCAACTACGGGAGAAGTGTGCCTATTTTTAGCCATTACAGGGAACGCGGGATAATCAGTTGTTTTAATTCCAGCGGGATACCTTTAAGGTATTCCGCTTTTTTAATGGGAAATTTTCTCCATTCAACCGTTATTGGCGTTCCTCTGAAAAATAGGAGGAACGGAAGTATGAGTTCTAATAATGTTTTAACCTGTGAGATCATTGCTCAGGAAACACCATATGTAACACGAAATTGTAGTAAATGTAAAAGGATCACAGAATTCAATTGTAGTGAGAAATTTAGGGTAAATGCGAATCAGAAAATGGTTGATATTTGGCTTATTTATAACTGTATCCATTGTGAGGGAACTTGGAATTACCCAATTTTATCACGAGTACATGTGAATAAAATTAATTCTATACTACATGAAAAATTTATGAATAATGACCAAGAGACAAGCTGGTATTATGCTTTCCAGATCAATCAATTACGAAAATTATGTAAAGATGTGAATACAGATATAAGGTACGAATTAAGAAAAGAATACCTTGGTTCAATGACTAATGAGACAACAATTCGACTTTGCTGTAAATATGATTTTGGTCTTAGAATAGATAAATTAATTGCAGAGATCTTTGATATTTCACGGACAAAAGTAAACAAATTGGCACAGGATGGGATGCTTTTGTTACATCCAAAAATTAATATGAAGAACAAAATTACTGATGATATACAAATTACAGTTAAAGGTGACTGGTACAGCATCGATACGTTGACCTAATTAAGGGGCTATTCTCTAAGCCCCTTTCTTTTCAACAAAACATAACTCGTTAAGTATAGACGATTATTTTAAAGAAAAATTATTCAGAAACTTCAAACGTAATATGGGATTTTATGTTAATATTTACTGGAGTACAATCAGACAAAATAAAAAGAAACTTACTTAGGAACAGTCCTGTCTCAAATAAGTTATGCATAGAAAGTGTTATACATTTCCCAGCTTGAGTGGAGGAGTATTTGATGAGAAAGCTGATTTTCTTTCTTTTGTTATTAAGTATAGTTGGATGTGGTCATCAAAATGTTGTTGACTTCGATAATCACTCTACACTGACTATTGAGAAACGAGTGGAAGATACCAATGTATATGAAGTAATAAACAATATCGAAGACGAAGATGCCGTACAACAGATAATGGACATATTTAAAGGTGCTAAGTGGGAAACGAGTTTAGATATAACAATGGCTACGGAACCAGATTACCGATTGAATAAATATCACATTTGGATTACGCCTAATGGTGACATGTTAGAAATTATCAACCGAAACAATAGTTATTATGTTCGATTGTCAGAGGAAGACTCGGCGGTTTTATTAAAAATAATGACTACGAATTAAACTTATTGCATTTAAAGATAAAGAAAGAAAAACAGGAGAAAAGTTAGGAGAAAATATATATGAACCTATTCACCATAGACTGCGATGAAATCTTATTACGAGAATTTAGAGTGGAAGATGTTGATGCTATTTATGAACTTACTTCACAACCGGAAGTTTATGAATTTTTGCCAGATTGGAAGTCTACGAGAGAACAGCGATTGGACTGGCTTGCCAATTATGAAATACCATCCAATAAAGAGTTTCTATCCGCAGTACCTAATATCGATAGCCAAAATTATTTGAAGCTGGGGATTGTATTAAAGGAGACCGGTGACTTTATTGGTTTTTGTAATACTGGAATGAAAGATGAACTACCTGAACCTAATCAAGAGATTGCTTATGCTATTTCAAAGCATTATAGAAATCGGGGATACACGACAAAAGCTGTAAAAGGATTAATGAAATATTTGTTTGAAAATACTAACCTAACACTACTTAATACTGTTGTATTGCCACGTAATGTAAGTTCAGAGAAAGTGATTCAAAAATGTGGATTTCAATTGAAAGGACATGTCACTATCGAAGAACAACAGCATCATCATTACATTCTTAAAAAAGAAGATTAGGATAGTAATAAGTAATATAAAATTATTCTTATGATTGAAGAAAGAAATGAATTAGAGGTGAGAGCAGTGGAGGACATTATTTTTATCCGTGTTGTTATTTAACTCGTTAGATCTCAAACAGGTAAGGGAGGATTTAATACGTGATGAACACTAAACTAATAATTGTTGAAGGGTTACCCGGATTTGGGAAAACTACCACTGCTAATTTAATTCATGATATTTTCACTGAAAATAATATAAATACCGAATTATTTCTAGAAGGGAATTTGGACCATCCAACTGATTATGATGGGGTATCTTGTTTTAATGAAAAGGAATTCGAATGTTTGTTATCAGCTAGCGGGGAATTGAAAGGGGTATTTATTGATAGCGTTGTGAAAAGAGACGACGATTATTTATTACCATACCTCAAAATTAAAAACGAATATGGATCAAAGTTTCCAGACCAATTATTCAATACGATTTTTAAGAATGATATATATGAATTACCATTAGAAAAAAATATTGAATTAATTACGAACAATTGGGAAGTATTTGCTGAAAAAGCCAATTACGAAAATAAAACCTATATTTTTGAATGTTGTTTCATACAAAATCCAGTAACTGTTGGAATGGTTAAATGGGGTAAGCAGAAGGAAGTTGTGATAGATTATGTTGTTAGATTAGCAAAAATCATAGAGTGTTTGAATCCAGTTTTATTCTATGTGGAACAAGATGACCTAGAGTATTCATTCAAGAAAGCATGTAAAGAAAGACCAATAGAATGGTCATCCGGATTTATTGAGTATTACACCAACCAAGGGTATGGAAAAGAAAAGGGCTACGAAGGCCTAGATGGAACTCTGAAAGTATTAGAGGCAAGAAGAGCTTTTGAAGAAGAAATATTTGATATGCTAACAATGAAAAAGGAAAAGGTCAATAATTCCCATTTTGAAACAGAAAAATATAAGTCAAGGTTAAATGAAAAGTTGAAGTTTTTTGAGTTCCTGTGATTAAAAACTGTCTCTTGGAGGTATAGGATGAAGAAATGGATATTGTTAGGAGCTATGATGGTTATCATTTTAGGTGTTGTCGTATACAATACCAAATTCTTTTATCCACCACTACCTATTGATTCTGTAAGTAAAAAGGAAGTTTTAGAAACTTTGAATGATTCTTCAAAGGATATGGCGAAAATAGCTAAAGAAGATGATTATGAGTGGTATATTGCACGAATGGATCAAAGTAATCGTTTCGAAAGTGTAAAGCAAATGTTAAGCCAAAAAGAGTGGGATTATAAAACTCAAGAGGGTAGTGGGTATTTTTTTGAAAAGAATGATAGAAAACTAGTAGTATATACACAAATGTGGACGGGTAAATATGTAATTGTTAGTATCCCGAATGATTGGAAAGATTAAATACAAAGGAAACTCACACAATTTATACACTTTCATGTCGCTCATTGGAGGAAGTTTCAAATAGGGGGAGCGTTACAATTGAAGAAATTGATTATTCTATTTCTGTTACTGATTTTAGCATCAGGATGTATGAATAGTGAATCTACTGAATACAAGTTCTGGGCACATAAAACAGATAACCAAATCACTCGTCTAAATGATGCAAATATAGATTATAAAATTATTGAAGGAAATGGCGGGATTGACGAGATCTGGGTTTCTGAACAAGACTTTGATAATGTAACTGCTTGTTGTACTTGATATTGTAGATGTAAAAGTTAATAATCGATACTAAATAGAGTTTTAAATTAGGGGAAAAGTTACGCTAAGTACCTGTTATTTGAAAAGAGGGTAAATTGTTGGAGTTTTTAACTGAAAAACTAATATACATCGCATTGTTCATTTTTATTATTCATTCAATTGAGACACTCGCTTATGCTGTAAGATTATCTGGTGCAAGAGTAAAGATGATTGCTTCAGCATTATCTCTCTTTTATGTAATGGTCATTGTTTCACGATTAGCGAATATGATGCAGCAACCTTTTACTGGAAGTTTAATTGATACAGCACCAGAACATAGTGCTTTAGAATTTGTAGAGACCCAATTTCGCTTTCTTATAGGTGCATCAACAGTAGGGACGTTATTTGGAATACTCTTACTTCCAACTTTTGTCGCAATATTTTCAAGAGCAATTATTCACTTATCCGTAGAGAAAGGCTCTATTCCATCCTTAGTCAAAAAAATATTTTCGCTATATTACATAAAACGTGGAATTGTCCATTTTAACCTACCCAAATTTTCATATCTTAAAGATACGAAAATTAAGGACGTTCCAATAAAGTTATTTTTGGTGAATATGCTAATAACAGCAATCTATACAATTGGTGTATTATCGGCATTATATGCGGCATTATTAGCACCTGAAAGAGCCTCAACAGCAATTATGGCCTCTGGTTTAATAAATGGTATTGCAACAATTCTATTAGTGATTTTTATTGATCCAAAGATATCCGTAATTGCAGATGATGTTGTTAATCAAAGGGGAAGTTATCCTAAACTTAAAAGCATATCATTAATGATGGTTACATCGAGATTATTAGGAACTATACTAGCACAGTTATTGTTTATATCTGGAGCGAAGTATATTGCATGGTTTACTGCCTTTATTGTTTAAATACTTTTCAACGAAAGAATGTGATCTTACATGTTGAAATTCTCAAGAATTATTTTAGCAGTCATAGGACTTTTACTTTCAGGATATGGGCTGTTAGCGAGGAGAACTGAGGTCCTTCCATACTTAATGTTTGTCTTAGGATTAATAATACTTGTAATAGGATTAGAAGCATTTCAAAAGCGGCAAAAGGTTTATGGTTGGATTAATATAATTGCTTTTTTAACTATCTTATTTGTAGTATTTCAAGGATTATTATTTCATTAACAAGATCAAAGAGACGAGGGGTCAGGTCCACTGTCCCAACTACTGGGACAGTGGACCTGACCCCTCGTCCCTCTAACTAATAAAATGGTGGTATTACTTATGAGAATATTAGATAAAAGTGAGTATCAATTAATTTTACCTGTATTAATAGAAAATGCTAGGACGTGTCCAACATTTGCTTACTCTGTTGCTGAAAGTATTATTCCAGGAGTGGTGTTTGTTGATGATCTTAATCAACCAAGTACTGTTTTAATAGGTACCAATAATGGAATATATTTTATAGCTGGGAATGGAGAAAACACAAAGTTAAATCATATGTTTTTCGACTTTTATAAACAACAAACAGCAGGAAGTGGTCAAAGATTTACTCTTTTTTCGGCTACTAGAAGTTGGGATCATATTATAAGAAATTTATTAAAAGAAGAAGCACTACAAATGAATAGATATTTATATAAATTCAATCCAAGAAAATATATGGAAGGTAAGAAAAAACAATTACCTGTTGGATTTACCATAGAAGAGATAAGCAAGGATACGATTGAAAGGAGCACGAATTTTAATAATACCTACTATGATGAGTATTGGGACGGAGTGACAAATTTTCTTAAGCATAGCTTCGGTTTTTGTGTATTATACCAAGGTAGAGTAGTAAGCGAATGTACAGCTATCTTTATGGGGCAATCAATTGTTGGTATAGATATTTTTACACAACATGAATTTACCGGTAATGGTTTAGCGTACATTTTAGGGAAGGCATTTATTGATAAATGTTTGAAGCAAGGGTTAACACCGAGCTGGGATTGTGATGTCAAAAATGTTAGTTCATTAAATTTAGCAAATAAATTAGGATTCGAAAACCATGTGGAATATTCGATATTTGTGAGAAAAAAAGAATTAGCATAATGGAAGAATAGGAGCCTGGATTTATTCCCAAGCTCCTTGAAATTACATAAAAACGCTCATTAATTTTTCGCTCTAAACGTAAAGATCGATCCGACCACTAAGATTGCAGAAAATATAACCGTAACACATGCGGCTCCAATTAGTTCGCTTGAGATACGATCTGTCATAAGCATGTCAAAAATATGACTAGATAAATTAATTGGACTCCACTCTAAAATATGATTAAATATTTTAGTGATTAAACTCATAATCATAATTGTGATAATAGATAAAAATCCTACAATACCTGGTGTTCGAAATAAGGTATTATAAAAGATTGAAATGGACACAACAAGTGTTAACCAAAGTCCATAGAAAAAAGTGATTTGCAATAAAGCTACAAACGATAAGTCGCCAAATAAAAGGTTAATGTAATACCAGCTAGCCAATAAGCCTAGAAATAATGAGATCCAAACAAGTACGAAGAGAGAAGTCCATTTTGCTGTAATATAGTTACTATAACTAACAGGTTTTACTAGAATTAACTCCGAAACACCACTTTTTTTCTCTCCAGCAATTGTACCCATGGATATGAGTACAATGATTAAAACTCCTAAACTACTTAATTGTCCTAAGCTCATTAGCACTACTTCTGGTGGCGCATAATCAGGAAGCTCAAGCACAGTGCCATCCGGGAAACCACCTACGGAATCAATGATTTGCGGCAAATAGTAACTTGTGATTGGATCAAGAATAGAAAGTAAAATAATGATTAACGGGACCCAAACCCATTTCTTATTTCTCCAATTCTCTACTAGTTCCTTTTTAAAAAGTGTCATCCATTGCATTAGTTATTCACCACCCTCATAAACATATCTTCCAAGGAAGCCCGGTTAATATGGAATGTTGTTAATGGCCAGTTTTCATCAGAAGCAACTTCTAGAATTTTTTGGCGCGTAAGAGATATGTCTGTTGCATTCACGTGAAGTATATTACGCTCCACTTGAATCGTATCCACTTCTGGAAGAGCATTTATTTTCTCAGCATATTTCTCTAGGTCATTTTCAAAGCCAACTTCGATTTGAGCAGTTTGATATTTTTGTCGTAATGCATCCATGGACCCGGATTCAACAATCTCCCCATTATGGAGCAGCAATAACTCATCACTTACCTCATCCGCATCGGTTAAAATATGAGTTGAAAATAGGATAGACATTTCATTCTTCAATTCTTCCATTAAGAGTAAAACTTGACGTCGCCCAATAGGATCTAAAGATGAGACAGGCTCATCGAGAATAAGTAACTTGGGTTTATGAATAATCGCTTGAGCAATCCCAAGTCGTTGTTTCATCCCACCGGAATACCGAGAAATTCGTTCATTTCCAGCTTCATCAGATAATCCGATTTTTATTAGAAGCTCTTCTGTACGTTGTTTCGATTCTTCTTTGGAGAGATGTGCCAACTCACCACTGTGGATTAAAAATTCTCTCCCTGTCATCCAGGAATGAAAAACAGGAAATTGTGGTAAATAACCGATATATTGCCGAATGTCATGGTTTGCTCCTTCATCTTCGAATTGTATTGTTCCAGATGAAGGCTTTAAAAGACCGGCTAGAGTACGTAGTATGGTTGTCTTCCCAGCACCATTTGGTCCAATTAACGCAATACATTTTCCACTTTGAAAGGAAAAGCTTACATTATGAACAGCGGTTTTATTTTTATATTTTTTGGTAAGATTTTGAACGTTTAATAGGGACATTTATCGTTGTCTCCTTCCGAAAATGAAATAGATTATTGGTCCTAATGTTGTTACGAATAATATAATCAATACCCACAACCATTTTGGTCCATTGGTAACATTCGTACGGATCAAATCGATTAGAGCAATGATAATTAATATACCTTGAATCACAAGAATAGGCGCTATAACAGCCCAATTAATTTCGTTTAATAACTCCATGATTTCTCCTCCTACATTATTAAATTAAATCCCCATTACAGGCTTAGTAGAAATGGAATTCCTGCGGCCAATAAGATAATCCCGATAATAATAAACCAAGAAAGTGGGTGAGCCCAATTATTCGTCCAGCCAACGCCAAACCGTTTTTCTAAAAATAACGCAGGATCATTTTTGTTAAAGTAAAACATCCCTAGTTTCCAATATTTATCGTCATCCCGATCAATAATATTTTCCTTACCAAAAGCTTCTTTTGAGACGACGCGGCTACCTCCTTGACCAGTAGTAAAGGACAAGACTATGGCACCGATTGTGACAAACAACGAGAAAGCCAAAGGTACAATGGTCATTAGCTGTGGATTAATTGGATAAATTAGCGATAACTGAATCATGGAAAACATAGCCGTTAACGCGATTCCAGTGATAATGATAAATGCCGACCATCTTCTCCTAAAAGTCACGTTTTTTTGCATGGATTCCTTAGGGTTTTCTACACTTACTTGCTGTTTTGCTTTTGAAATAATGATGTTAATTAAAATAAATAACAATGTTAAATATACTTGCATGATAGGTAAGATGAGTACGGAGCGATAGGATTTTTCGGTAAAATTCGTTACATCGCCAGCAAAGTTGTATTTCATTGGTATCTCTAGAGGAATTTGCTGATAGTTTTGCATGGTGATAACCATTGTAAAAATGGCAATGAAAAAGGAAATAGTAAACCAAAAGTTTGAGTAAGTCAGTTTTTGATTGCGGAAGCCAGTATCAATGACGACTAATTGCGATTTTTGGGCCCATTTCTCTCCGTTATTTTCTTTCAACTCCTTCATTTTTTGGTGAAAATGCAAGTATATAAGGAAAGTTAATATAATATAACCAAAGGTCAACCCTCCGAAATAAATACTTACACCTTCTTCATTAAGTTGAAAAAACGTTGCGATGAATACAAGAAATGCGATTATGAACAAACCAAGGACCCCAGTTTGTAGTACGTATTTCTTTCGCATTTGTTTCAAATTAGTGCTGTAATAATACGTTTCTGGTATGGAAACACCAAAACTCTCTGTCTTTCTCGTCCAATAGGGAATAAACATCGTAGAAATAAATACTGGTAGTAAAATTAATAGCAATAAAAAGAAAACCGTGTTATCCATTAGACTTCGCCTTCTTTCTGTTTAAATTTTTCATAAAGTTGACCAGCAAGGGTTAAAAATTCATCTTTACTAACACCGCGACAAATTGATTCAGCTATTAAAGGGTGCAGATTGGCTTCAAGCTTTTCCATATAGGATTCATCTGCTTGAGGCACTCCATCTGGGTTGATAACTACACCTTTTTGCCGATGAATTAATATGAATCCTTCTTGTTTCAATTGTTGGTAAGCTTTATTTACCGTATGAAGATTAATTCCAATATCAGCTGCAAGTGACCGAACGGATGGTAAAGCTTCACCAGGGCTCAGTTCTTCCTTGGCTATACCTGCAATAATTTGATGAACTAACTGAGTATAGATTGGTTCTTTAGATTCAAAATCTAAACTTATATACACATCAATGCACATCCTCCAATTATAAATGATTGTTACATCTGTTATAGTAATAGTATAACAGATGTAACAAGGAGTCAATACGAATAATTATACAAATTAAAAGTGACAGAGATATCCACAGTTTTATGCACAACCAAATAAAGGGTTAATCATAAGTGCATAGGTTTATCCACTATATCCACAAACGATTAAAAAGTTTTCCACAGATGATCTGTGTATAAGTTGTGCTTATGTATAAGGTTTTTAAAGAGTTATTAACAATTTATAGAATTTATGTGGATATGTGAGGTTGGAGTTTTAGTTTAATAGCAGAAAAGTATATTTTAAGCCAAAAGGGAGTAAAAACTGTGGATTATTTTGGTATTATATAATTAGTTGTTCATTGCTTTACTAGAATAATCATTACTTTGGGGATAGGGGGAGACAAAATGAATGATATATTACGCGTAATTAAATTAGAAGGAAGTTTTAACTTTCGAGATTTAGGTGGTTACCGAACAGAAGATGGACGCAGTATCAAACGAGGCATGCTTTATCGTTCGGGCAATCTTAGTAGATTGACAGAAAATGACCTGGAAATTGTAAATCAACTTGGCATTAAAAAGATTTGTGATCTGCGTGGTTTAGATGAAATTGAGAGATTTCCAGATCCAATGCTAGACGGGGTTGTTTGGCATCACACACCAATTTTGTCAGATGAGCAGATGCTAGGACAGGTTGGCGAACATAGAAATTTCGCTGATACTCTAAGAAACACGAAACCAGGAGAATTGTTACTTACATTAAACCAAAACATGGTTTCCTTTAAGCAAGCATTTCAAAAAGTGTTTGAGATTTTATTAACAGAACCGCATAGTCCATTGCTATTTCATTGCATGGCTGGAAAAGATAGAACAGGTGCGGTTGCAGCGGTAATGCTTCGGGTACTAGGAGTTCCACGCGAAGTGATTTTGGAAGATTACTTATACACCAATGAAACATTAGAGCAAATGGCAGCAAATTTTCAGGAGATTGGCTATAATAACCTACCAGATATTCAACAGGAGGTACTAGATGCATTGTTTGAGGCGAGAGCAGAGTATATAAATGCCTTTTTGGATGAATTGGAAGTTCAATATGGAAGCATAAATGTATATGTGCAAGAAGTTCTCGGTCTTTCAGAGGATGATCTAGACTTACTAAAGCGTAATTTATTAGAGTAAGCAATAGAAGATCGACAAAAAGAAATAACCGATTTCATTCTAAGGTGCAAAGTGTTAATTTACATTAAAAATGCAGCACATTAAGAATGGATTTCCTTAAGTTAAAAAAATCCCACAATAGTATATAAAGTTTGGAAATCGCTAGCAGGATAGTAAATATTTCCTTGGTTATTTTATTCAGAATTTTATGTTAATATTATATATAGATCGAGGACTAGAGTTAATACAGTAATTCCTTACGGGAGGTATTACAATGCAAAAATGTGAAAAATGTCATACTCCATTTACATGGATTGAAATTTTTAAATGCCAATGGGCTTGGGGGGAGAAAAATAACCTTATTTATTGTAAGACATGTGATACAGAACATAAATTAATAGGCGAGTCCAAAATTATAACGAATTTCTTTATGATTCCAATTATTATCCTTGTAATTTATTTAATAAATATGGAATTATTCAGTTCATTTTTTATCTATCTGTTAGTTTCTTTCTTAGCATATGGAGTTGTATCAACACTTTTTCCATTCTTTTATAGATTTCAGTCAAAATATCATACGAATTATAGAGGAAAATCTTAAAAATAAAATGAACGTATAGATCATAAGTGGAGGATAGTATGGAAAAATGGAAAACGTTAAATTCAGAGTATATACATGAAAGTCCATTCGGGAATATAAGGAAAGATAAATGTGAACTTCCAAATGGTTTAGTGATAGATGATTATTATGTAAATGAGTATTCTGATTGGGTAAATGCAGTTGTTATTACTAAGGAAAACGAAATTGTTCTCGTTGAGCAATATCGTTATGCAGGGAAAGATTTTTTCTTAGAAGTTCCTGCCGGAAAAAGAGAGGGTAATGAAACACATGAGGAAGGACTAATGAGAGAAATTGAAGAAGAGACAGGATATACTTCATGGAAGAAACCGATTCTCTTAGGTGATTTTATGGTCAATCCAGCAACACAAAATAATAGAGTAAAAACTTACCTATTACAAGATGCAGTTAAAGCATATGAACAAAATTTAGATGAGACTGAAGAAATATATATCAGGCTATATGATTTTGATGATATGGGTGAATTGCTTAGAACAAATCAGATAAAAACACAGTTGTTTACAGCATATGCGTATTATATGGCAAAAGATTTTCTTGCTGAAAGCACAAATATTAATTCAAATTAATAAAAGAGAAAAATATGCTAATTACTACAATAATCTTAGACTCCCAAATGAAAATGAACTTTTTTTTATGAAGGCATTTGTAAATGACCGTATACTAAATTCACAATAGAAATGACCGGAATATTTACCTGTCACTTTGTAACAATTGTTATTGAAGCCAAAAGCCATCTCTTATAATGAGGTGGCTTCTTGACTTAATACCCGATTTGTTTAATAAGAACAATAAAGATAAGAAGTATGCAATCAACAATCTTCAAGATAAATGTTTATAAAAAGGCAGAGTTAAAAGATTGTCCAAGCTCTATTCTTGTAAATTTCATGCCGTGGAATAGATGGTCACATAAGTTCTTTTTCTTCACTACTCCACTTCTTTTAATAGGTTTTCAATTCTTGATATTCGTTGACTAATTTCTTTCATTCCTTGCGTTTGTTCTTGTTGAAATTGTGCATGATTTTTATCAATGGTTAATCGTTTGTCGGCACGATGTTCAGTACGTTTAGCAAAACGTATGAGAAAAACAACTCCTATTATAATTAAAATAATAGGAAGAGAACTTAGTAATAAAATAATTATAGGTCCAAATGCTTCCATTTAAAACGCCTCCTAGTCTACATCTTTTAACATGCGTTCTATATTCGTTAATCGTTTATTTAAATCATTTATGGTACGTATCTGTTCTTCTTGAAATTTAGCATTTTCATTGTCCATTTTTAATCGCGCTTCTGAACGCTTTTCAGCTCGTTTGATCATACGAGTTAAGTATACAAATCCTATAACTATAAGTACGATAGGTGCTAAAGTTAATAATAGAAAAATAAGTTGGATAATAGCATCCCCTATATGAAATCCTCCCATATGCCCTCTCCTTTCCAATCTTTTTCGTTTCCACTGTTACTCCTTTCTTTTCTTTAACGTTAAACTATTTGATAAATCCATAATCAGTTGGGAATTGATGGATAAATGAAATGGAGTTAATTTATAATATTTCATCGTCTTCCCTTGATCAGATACTTCATAATCGCCTGTAATTAAACCGGCATCCTCCAACCGTTGTAAATGAAGATACAACAAGGGTCTACTAATCCCTAAATCCCTTGCCAACTGACTAACATATTGCCTTTCTTGATGAAGAATAGAAATTATTTTCAAACGGTAAGGGTTTGATAGTGCTTCGAGAATTTTTAGTAATTCATCACCACTTTGTATGCACATGTAATAATTATATTACATGTGTTAAAAAAATACTACATGTAAGTGAAAAAATGTTAGATAACGGTACTATTATTTAACATGGTTAACCGTTTTGTATTAGAATTCAGTTAGAGGATGAAAAGGGGGCGAATATTTTGAGAAAGGTCGAGGTTTGTTCTTATAATGAAAAATGGGCTTCAATGTTTTCAGTTGAAGCAGAAAAGCTACGCCTTATTTTCGGGAATGAAATAATAGATATTCACCACATTGGTAGTACCTCTGTTGTGGGGTTAAAAGCCAAGCCAATCATAGACATTATGCCTATTGTTAAAAACATTAACATCGTTGATAATTACAATGAAAAGATGAAAAACATTGGCTATGAACCTAAAGGTGAGAACGGAATAACTGGACGAAGATATTTTAAAAAAGGTGGAGATAACCGTTCTCATCACGTTCACATATATCAAATTGGAAGTTATGAAATAACAAGACACTTGGCTTTTCGAGATTATTTGCGAAAACATCCAGATGTAAAAAAGAATTATGGAGAACTAAAAGAGCAGTTGGCACAACAATTCCCTTATGACATTGCATCTTACATAAATGGAAAAGAAGGTTTTGCTAGAGAAATAGAAGTAAAAGCATTGGACTGGGTTGATTCTACTAAGTTGATGTGACCGTTAATAGGATGATACAGTTTTTGCTCGATAAGTTGACACACTTTTTTTCCAATTACAAACTAGAGTTTTACATTTGTAGGTAATGCCGGAAGGGCTTCTATGGTTAATTTTGTTGTATTTTGTAGCTCACCTTCTATAATGCCATATAATTAAACCTAGCAAGATGAATAAGATGTTTTATACAAAACCAAATTGTAATCCTTATTAAACTAAACCAGCAGGTTAGTGGAATAAAAAAGTGATTTAATTCATTATTATCTGTATTATGTTAACTGCATAATTCAGTTGTACAGAGATAATAAAGTTGTTTAATTTGCAATTATTTTTGCGGTAATGAAATTTATATCAAAAATAAAGGAAATATCTTCTTGACAGTCGAATATTAACTTAGAACCATAATTAACTATTCCGATGAGGAGGATTCTTGTGCTTCCACGACCATTATTTATTGAAAATCCAGAGCATGATAGGTATGTTAGTCTTGTGCCAGATGGAGATATTGAAGAAATACTTAGTAAGCAACGAACTAAGACCATTACCCTTTTAAGTAGCGTATCTGAGGAGTCAGCAAGGAAGGCGTACGCACCAGGGAAATGGACTTTAAAAGAAGTGATTGGGCATATGACCGACTCGGAACGTGTGATGTCGTATCGAATGCTTGCCATTGCACGAAATGAAAGTGCACCACTCCCAGCAATGGATCAAGATCAATACGTTTCTGCGGCAAACTTTAACAAATTATCCTGGGAGCAGTTACTAGCTGGTTTAGACACGGTACGTTCCAACACGTTAAGCCTTATTTCAACCATTGATGATACAGCGTGGGTTCGTAATGGAACTGTAATGAACAGCACAGTTTCAGTAGGTACCATTGCATATGGCATTGCCGGACACGAGTTACACCATATGAAAGTAATTAGTGATAAATACTTATAAGTCTTTTTCTATTAATGGAAAAACCTAATTTCTCATTTAATGCTGAAAAATTAGGTTTTTTAATATTGAAGCCTTCTTAACGTTGTAAATCTGCATTTTCCTGAGGCTACTCCTTATAGCGAATTTACTATACTTTCAATCAGAACTAAGGAGATAATTTATGTTGGATTTAGATAAAACAAGAGAAAAATTCATTGGCTTAGGTGAGTCAGATGCTAAAAAGCACTGAAATGATGACCGCGCTTATTTGGAAATGGCAAAAGACGGAATTGGTATCTTTACAAGCGATGTGTAGATGAACTAATAAAGATCGGGACCAGATGTACTAAAAGAGATGTATAAAAAAAAGCAACAAGAGAATTAAATAAAACTTCTTCTTAAACTAACGGGTGCAATATTTTAACAAGGTGATCCAGTAATGAACGCCTTTTATTTTTGGAATATTATGTTAGTGTTTAATTAACAGATATTGAACTAATGGGGCAGGATAGTTGAAGAGTAATCAACCAGAACTGATATGAAATTAGAAAGTTGAAACATTATATTTTCTGAAACGTAATCATTATAAAGTATATCCTTTATGGGAGTGAAAGTATGGATATTAGTATTATTGTAGCGATATTTGTTATTTTTTTAGCTGTTTTAGGTGGTGGTTACTATAATAAGAAAAAGAAATAAATTTATGAGTATTTTGGTTCTCTCTTTTAAATTAACGGGGGCAATAGTTAAACATGGTTTCCAAGTGAGTTTTAATGTCAGTTTAAAAATATGTGAGGTGTCCCATGATTAATATACCATTTCGAATAAGATTTAAAGAATTACTTGTTGATTATGTGGTCATACTTGCTTATTTACTCTTATTGTTGATTGTCAACCTTGGAATCATTTATTTCATTCTAGACGGAATTCCAGAATATACAGAAATGCAAACGCAACTGATAGCCGCATTTACGTCCGTAATACCAATCATCCTTTTATTTTCATATTTAGATTACTTCAAAAGTGGATCTGTAGGAAAAAGGGTCTCTGGGCTAAAACTGATATACAAAAAGCGTAGATTCATTTCAAGTTTAACAAGAAACATCATCAAGTTCTTGCCTTGGCAGTTAGGACATATAGGGGTTATTCATGGGATGTATAGTGATTTTTCCATAACTTCTATTGTCATCATGAACAGCGGGACCTTACTTGGCTTAATATTGCTGTTTATGGGATTATCCAGAAAAGATAAAAGGCATTTGGGAGATTTGATAGCAGGCACTAAAGTAGAGTTACATTAAGCTTTTTTATACATTTACTGATGTTAATTGGAATCTTAGTATTTAGTGTTGGAATAGTTATTACATAATATAGTTATTAAGCTAAACCAGCTAATAGTTGTCAATATTTATCTCTAAAAATCTAAAATAGCTTATGATATAATAAATTTGTACATGCCAAATAATCCTCCTGTAATCTTGAGTTGGAAGTTTTTGGCATATTTGGTTATGGTGTTTATTTAAGCAATATCTTGGAAGGTAGTATTACTTTTCAATAATGCGTAAATCCAATGTAATAAACTTGTTTGCACATGCAATTATGGCTACTTTATAAGGTTTCCCTTCATCTCGCTTTTTATCATAAAAGGCTCGTAACTTCCTGTTACGGGGAATGATCTCATCCGTTGTTTTCTGTTTCCGAGAAT